>CAZVDH010000054.1:0-13596 GCA_964625595.1 uncultured Oscillospiraceae bacterium
AAGGAATGTAAATCCCAAATGATTCACTATTACGGCTTATTTCAATAATGTGATAATAGTTACAGTGAATACAACCATAGTTGTCTGTTGTTAATTTATACTGTTTATAGATACCCTTGTTGAACTTTTCTTCTTTGTTCCATCCGGCAATACGTATATGCTTTTTAACAGTGTGGATTTCTCCGATGGAAGATAATGGAAAAGCATATTTTCCTTCCAGGTTTGCTAAGTATAAATTATTGGCATCGGCAAAAACTTTGAATTCGGGATTGAAGAACTGTGTACATACGGCTTTTTCACAGACTTTTATGTTCCCGTTTTTGACTTTATAGAAGAAAGACAGAATATCTATATTTTTAGCATTGTCAGGCACAGCCAATTCCGTGTAAACGGCATGGGAAATGCCGTCTAAATGAGAGAATGTCTGTGAGCTCTCGTCAGTTTTGAGAACAGTTTTGGCTTTTTGCTTGCTACAAATCCACAAAACCAACCAAACCGCTACACAAATACCTCCAGTCCAAAATAGCCAGGGGGCGTTCTGATAACCTTCTTCAAATGAAACATCTGCCCATAATATACCAGATGCAATAAGAAGTGCGCAAATGCCACAGATAAACTGAATTATGCGAAACGGCAGCGGTAATTTAGATGTTTTGATGATTTGATTTGCTTGATCCGTAGAAGTATCCAAAGACTGGGACAATGTAGCGGATGGCCGCTGAATTAAAAATTCTTTACCGTTAATCTGCTCGTTTTTGGGGTCGATTGTTAAGTCAATCCCTAAAAATGGCTTCATATACGACCCCCCCTTTTGCTTTTATCATATCATATTACAAATCTGCTGTAAATCCTCACGTTTGCATTGATTTGCTCTTTTTTGAAAGAATTTCAGATAATACTGTGTCCTATATTGACAGAACCAGAGGGCTTTGTCCTGGGCGTGGGGGCGAAGATGTTTACCATCGCCGGGCCGGTGCTGGTCTACGGCACGGCAGCCAGCGTGGTGTATGGCTTCATCTACTGGCTATGGAAGATGGCCATGGGGGCTTAGACGCAAAAGAGAGCGGCTTAACCGCTCTCTTTTTGCTATTCTTTCTTTCCCAGCATCCAGGGGATGAAATACCGGATCTGTTCATCCCAGAAGCCCCACTCGTGGGTGGCGCCGGGCTTTTCGTAATGGGTCACATCCCAGCCGGCTTCTTCCGCCGCAGGGACAAATTTCTGATGGGCCCAATAGAGAAAATCCGCCGTGCCGCAGGATACATACAGCCTGGGCTTCTTTGCCTCCGTGCCATTTTTCTTCAGAAGATGCATAAGGTCCAGGTCGGAACCGGCGATCTTTTCCAGATCACCGAACACCCGCTCCTTTTCCCGGCGCAAATCCGCTTTGAACCGCGCGGTATCCGCCACATCCACGGCACCGGAGAAGCTTCCCACGGCGGAAAACCGGTCGGGATGGGTCAGGCCCAGCTTCAGTGCGCCGTAGCCGCCCATGCTCAGTCCCGCGGCAAAGGTATCTTCCGGCCTGTCCGACAGCCGGAAAAACTTATGCATCACCTGGGGCAGTTCCTCAGAAACATAGTCCCAGTACCGTTCTCCCTCCGCCTCGTTGCAGTAGAAGGAGTGATTCACCGCAGGCATAACCACCGCCAGAGGGTACTCGGCAGCGTAGCGCTCCACGCTGGTACGGCGCATCCAGATGGAGTGGTCGTCGCTGTACCCGTGGAGCAGGTACAGCACCTTGGGAAGCTTTTCCTCCCCGCCTCCTGCGGTCATCCCGATGCCCATATCCGCCTCCGGCAGGATCACATTCACCGTGGACGCTACCCCAAGTGTTTTGGAAAAAAATTCCACCTGTAAAAATGCCATGGTATTTCCCCCTTATTTCTGTTTTCTTCAGAATAGCACACACGGCGGCCTTTTGCAACGGAAAACCGAAAGGTTCCCTCCCTTTTCTCTGCAGTTTTTCCATCACCATTGCGCAAAGACCCAGGCTGTGATAGAATAGGTCCAATATTTTACGTTTTCCCAGCCGGTTTCCAGGTGACCGTTTCTCTCCCGGCAGGCATGGGCAGACGATACAGGAGGCTTTCCCATGGAAAAACAGGATCTTCTCTATCAGAACATGACGGCGTTTTACCGGGGCGACCCGGCCCGCATCCAACATTTTGTCAAAGTGCACAGCTTTGCCGCCTACATTGGGCGGCAGGAGGGGCTTTCCGATGCCCAGCAGGCAGTTCTGGAAGCCGCCGCACTGGTCCATGACATCGGCATCCGGCCCGCGGAAGAAAAATACGGCTCCTGCGCCGGATCGCTTCAGGAAAAAGAAGGCCCTCCCCTGGCAGACAAACTGCTCGCAGAAGCGGGCTATTCCCGGGAAGCCATTGACCGGGTCTGCTATCTTGTCTCCCGGCACCATACCTACACCGGCGTGGACGGCCCTGACTACCGGATCCTGCTGGAAGCGGATTTTCTGGTAAACTGCTTTGAAGAGAAGATGACCCGGGAAGCAGCCATGTCCGCTCTGCGTAAGGTATTCCGCACGGAAACAGGAAAAAAACTGATGAAGACCATGTTCGATCTTCCCGGCGAAGAATAAAACCATGCCGGCGCAAAGGCCGCTGCCGGCAGTTTTCTATTGTTAGAATTGACAAATATTTTAACCAGAATTGTACTCTTTTCACGAAATATCAGGACTTTGCCACAGTCCAGATTGACTTTTGGGGGAAATCATGGTAGGATAACAGCATATTCGAAAACGTTTCCGGGAACGTTTTCAACTTCTGCCGTCCCGGATCCGAAAAAAGGTTGTGCCATTATGACGATCAAAGATATTGCAAAAATAAGCGGTGTCAGCATCAGCACCGTCTCCCGGGTGCTGAACAACCGGCCCGATGTCAGTGAATCCGTCCGGCAGCGGGTGCTGGCGGTGGTGGAGGCCAGCGGGTATATCCCCAACGACAGTGCGCGGGACTTGGTACGCAGCCATTCCGATGCCATCGGGGTGGTAGTCAGAGGCAGCGGAAACCTGTTCTTCTCTGAAATGCTGAAATCCGTCTCCCGGGAGATTGACCGGGGCGGGTATACCATGGTGCTGCGGCAGATCACCTCCGACGCGGACGAAATTAAGACCGGTGCCATGCTGGAGCGGGAAAAGAAGCTTCAGGGCCTGATCTTTTTGGGGGGACGCTTTGACTACACCCCGACAGAGCTCAGCTCCATAGGCGTACCCTATGTGTGCTGCTCCTATACCAATGTTTTCGGTTCTCTGGACCCAGACTGCTATTCCTCCATCTCCATCGACGACCACAAAACCGCCTATCAGGCCGTTTCCCATCTCATTTCCCTTGGCCACCGGCGCATTGCCGCCCTGGTGTCCAGCCGGGATGACCGGTCCATCAGCGAACTTCGATGCAAAGGGTATTTGGCCGCCCTTGCCGACCACGGCATTCCCTTTGACCCAAACCTTCTGGCCTGCACCGATGGGCGGTTTGACATTGAGGACGCTTACGCCGGAATGAATGCCCTCCTGGACAGCGGCGCCGATTTTTCCGCCATCTTTACCCTGTCCGATACCTTTGCCATTGCCGCCATTAAGGCCCTGCATGACCACGGCAGGCGGGTGCCGGAGGACTGCTCCGTCATTGCCATCGATGGTCTGACCATATCGGAGTATACCCTCCCCCCCCTGACCACCATGATGCAGCCCGCCGGGCAAATGGGCCGGGAATCCGTGGAAATCCTGATGAACATTCTGGAAAACGGCGGCCCCACCCGCCATGTCCGCCTGGAAGCGATTCTCCGGGAGGGCGGCTCCGTCAGAGCGGTCTGACCGGTAAAGCCCCGGCAAAACATTCACCCGCGGCGTATCGCCGCGGGTTTTCTTTTGTACCGTAAGCTTAGAAAACATGTGCTTATCAGTTTAATACAACAAAGCGATAAATTGGAATTTGCCGGCTTCGCCGAATTGACAATTGACAATTGACAGTTGACAATTATTGTGTCCCTCCGGGACAATTTAGAAATAATTTCTATTGTTTTTCATCCAAATTCTTTTTATTTTAAATCATCCCGAAGGGATTCCTTAATTGTCAATTGTTCATTGTCAATTGTCAATTAAATACCAATTTGTATGCTTGTTGTGTTCGACCGATAAGCATAAAATAAAAACGCTGCCGGAAAACCGGCAGCGCGTTTATCAGCCAAATCAGACAGCCCGCTGAACCTTATTGGAACGGAGGCATCTGGTACATGCGTACACATGGCAGGGGGTTCCATTTACGATAGCCTTGACCCGCTTCACGTTGGGGTTCCAGGTACGGTTGGAACGTCTGTGGGAGTGGGAGACTTTGATACCGAAAGTCACGCCCTTGCCGCAATAATCACATTTCGCCATTTCTTGCACCTCCTATCCGGATGACAACTTGCATAAATCTGCCTTTACAGGCCTGAATAATATACCAGATTTCAAAGAAAAAAGCAAGTACTTTTTTTACAAAATCCGATTTTTTTATTTTCCTGTTGATATTCCCCGGGAGATTGGTATAATATCCCTGTATACCATTTCTGATTACAAAGTAAGGGAGGCATCCGGATGCCCGATGTATACAGTGTCCCTCTGACCACCCTGGTGAGGGAATTTCACCTGGAGCCGGCCTTTCTGTCCACGGACTATGAATCCATCCACCTGACCGTGGAGGATGTAGCAAGACCCGGACTTCAGCTTGCCGGCTATTTTGACCACTTTGAGCCCATGCGGCTTCAGCTTATGGGCAATATGGAGGTCAGCTTTATCGAGCGGTTCACCCCCGCAGAGCGTTTAGTGGTTTTTGACCGTTTCTTCTCCTATAAGCCTCCGGCGCTGATCATGGCCCGGAATCTGCCCCCGGATCCCCAGTGCCTGGAAATGGCAAAAAAGCACAATGTCACGGTCCTGCGCAGCCACAGGGCCACCAGCACCGTGGCGTCCACGGTCATCACCTACCTGCGGGCCGCCCTGGCCCCCCGCATCACCCGACACGGCGTTCTGATGGAGGTTTACGGCGAAGGTCTGCTTCTCATCGGTGACAGCGGCATCGGTAAAAGCGAAGCCGCTCTGGAGCTTCTCAAGCGCGGACACCGGCTCATTGCTGACGATGCGGTGGAAATCCGGAAGATCACGGAAAATTCCCTGTCCGGCACCGCGCCGGAGCTGATCCGGAACTATATCGAGCTGCGGGGCATCGGCATCATCAATGTGGCCAAGCTCTTCGGCATGGGCGCCATCCGTTCGGAAAACGAAATCGACCTGGTGGTGAACATCGTGCCCTGGAACTCTCAGGAGGCCTATGACCGGCTGGGACTGGAGGATCAGTATATGGAGATCCTGGGTGTCAAGGTTCCCATGAACACCATCCCCATCACCCCCGGACGGAACCTGGCTGTAATTCTGGAAGTGGCCGCCATGAATAACCGCCAGCGCAAGCTGGGCTACAACCCCGCCCAGGAGTTCACCGATCAGATCAACCGTCACTTTGAGCAGAACGCGGGTGTCCTATGAAAGAGCTGACCATTGGGCAAAACGACAGCGGGCAGCGGCTGGACCGGTTTCTTGCCAAGGCGGTCCCCCTGCTCCCGGCTTCCCTTGCCCAGAAATATATCCGTATTAAGCGGATCAAGCTGAACGGCGCCCGGGCGGAACGGGATACCCGGCTCCAGGCCGGGGATGTGCTGTCGCTGTATATCAACGACGAGTTTTTCGACAAGCCCCGGGAGGACAACGCCTATCTCACTGTAGCCGCCCCGAAGCTGAACATTGTTTATGAGGATGAAAATATTCTTCTGGTGGACAAGCGGCCCGGGCTGGCTGTCCACCCCCACGACGGGGCGGAATACGGCAGGACCCTCATTGACCAGATCCAGGCCTATCTGTACCAAAAGAAAGAATGGCGGCCCCGGGAGGAAAATGCCTTTACCCCCGCCCTGTGCAACCGCATTGACAGGAACACCGGGGGCATCGTCATCGCCGCCAAGACCGCCGAAGCTCTGCGGATCCTGAATCAGAAGATCAGGGACCGGGAGATTGACAAGCGGTACCTCGCCATTGTGGAGGGGACCCTCCCCAAAAAGGAAGGGAGCCTTACCGGGTTTCTTTTCAAGGATGCCAAGAAAAACCGGGTTTTCGTCACCGACACCCCTCAGCCCGGGAGTAAATCCTGCCGGACGGATTACCGGGTGCTTACCCTCCGCAACGGCCTGACATTGGTGGAGTGCCGCCTGGTCACCGGACGGACCCACCAGATCCGGGCACAGTTTGCCCACGCCGGCCACCCTCTGCTGGGGGACGGCAAATACGGCAAGCTGGACAAGCGGTTCGGCCGGGACTATCAGGCCCTGTATTCCTACCGCCTCACATTCACTTTTCCCACGGATGCCGGGATACTGGAACCGCTGAAAGGCAAATCCTTTCAGGTCAAGGAAGTGGACTTCGTGAAGGAATACTTCCCCGATTTCCGGCTTTCCCAGAGCTAAGCCACGCAGATTCAGGAGGTAAATTATGACCGTATTTATCACCAGCAGCCCCTTTGTGGACGGGGCGGACCGCGCGATTCTCTCTAACGCCAACGGCTTTGTTGACCGGCTCCGGGAGGCCCTGCCCCCCTACTGCCGGTGCCTGTTTGTAGCCTCTGACCCGGAACGCCACGACCTTACCTGCCAGTTTGGGTCCGATGTGGTCAGCGCCTGCGCCGAGGCGGGAATCTGGTTCAGCAGCTACACCGTGCTGGACGGAACCAACGCCGAGGACGCGGAGGAACTGGTATGCGGCAGCGACTTTATTATTCTTGCCGGAGGCCACGTTCCCACCCAGAATACCTTTTTCCAGGACATTCATCTGCGGGAAATTCTGGAGGGCTTCCCAGGAGTGGTCATGGGCATCAGCGCCGGCTCCATGAACGCAGCCGACGAGGTGTACATCCAGCCCGAGGAAGAGGGCGAGTCCTCCCCGGACTTTCCCCGCTTCGCGCCCGGTCTGGCCCTCACCGAAGTGAATGTCCTGCCCCATTATCAGAAAGTCAAGGACAACATTCTGGACGGCCTGCGGCTCTTTGAGGACATCACCTATCAGGACAGCTTCGGACATACCTTCTTCGCCCTGCCGGACGGCAGCTACTTCTACCAGGATGACGACCAGCTTCTGCTGCTGGGGAAAGCCTGCCTTATCCGGGACGGGGAGATAACGCCCCTGACCGAGGACGGAGAAATCCTGGATATGGAAGATTTTGAATAACGGATGCGGATACTCCGCCGGAGTGAAAACCACGCTCCGGCGGTTTCTGTTTTCCGGAGGTACGCGGTATTTTCCTTTCCCGGGATTTGGAAGTTTACCCTTGACATACGCTTTTTTCCGTGTTATAATCCCCGTTGTGGTGAGTCGTCACCCACCTTTATGGGCCTTTAGCTCAGTTGGTTAGAGCCTCCGGCTCATAACCGGATCGTCCCGGGTTCGAATCCCTGAAGGCCCACCAGTTTTTTCAGGGCCTCGGCCCTCTTGCATATAGGGGTATAGCTCAATTGGTAGAGCGGCGGTCTCCAAAACCGTAGGCTCAGGGTTCAAGTCCTTGTGCCCCTGCCAGTAATAACACCGGGTTTCAGTACGAAACCCGGTGTTTATTAGCTCCCAGGAGGTGGCAGAATGAAAATCTATACCATTATCGGCGGTGTAAACGGCGTGGGGAAATCCAGCTTCACTGGCGTTCTGAAAGAGCGCAGCACGGATCTTGGTGTGATCGTGGATGTGGACAAAATCACCGCTGAGCTGGGCGGAAACGTCCTTGCTGGGGGCAAGGCAGCCTTGCGGAAGATCAGCGCGTGCATCGATAAAGGCGTTTCCTTTACCCAGGAAACCACCCTGTCAGGCTATAAAACGGAAGCAACGGCGAAACAGGTCAAGGATCTAGGCTACCATGTAAGGCTATTCTACGTGGCTCTGGACAGTGCCAAAGAGAGCCTGGAGCGGATTGAAAACCGTGTGCGGCGTGGTGGGCATGACATTCCCCATGATGATGTGATTCGCCGCTTTGCGGGGCGCTGGGAGGCTGTGTCAAAGGTATTGCCGTACTGTGATGAAGCGGAGTTTTACGACAACGACAACGGCTTTGCGCTGGTGGCGGAATACCGAAATGGTGAATTGCGTACCGTAGGCAAGCATCAGCCGCAATGGCTGGTAGAGCTGCAGGAATACCTTGATAAGTAATCAAATCCAGAAGCCGCCGCAGATCGGGTAGCTTCTGGATTTTCTTAAAGCCTCCGAGGTTCCCCTGTTTCTCGCATTTGGGTTTTTGGAAAGAATCCGTAAGCGTGTATCTGGAAATAGGGCTGCCCGAAAGCGGCTGCTTGGAAACGCGTCACGCTGGCTCTATTGCAATCGAATTAACGAAAATAGTCAATCAAAAGCACCATTCTGGTTTCTTTTGGGCCGGGAGTGCGCAGCACTTCAAAAATTAACTTTCCAAAAGAAGCACCCCAAGATGAAAGAAAAAAGCAGGGACGGCGCAAAAGCCGTCCCTTTCTTATACCCTGAAAATGAAAGTATAATCCTTAAGTTATATTTTGCTGTTGTCTTGCGGCGTTGGTTCATCTTCTATATACTCCATGATTTCACCAACGGAACAATGGAGAATCCTGCAAAAGACTTCTATTGTGTGGGTACTAACGCTTTCATTCCGTTTTAAACGCGTTATCTGACCAGGGCTGATATGATAGTCCTTGATTAAAGAATATTGAGAAATCCCTTTTTCTTTCATCACATTCCACAAATTATCGAACGAAATCATATCTATGCAAGCCCCACTTTCTGCTTGCATATTAACCGAAATTGATCTATAATAATATTAACCAATATCGGTTAATGATATTCGCAGAAGCGGGAACAAAAGACAGGGAAATAAAAACGGGGACAGCGCAAACGCCTCCCCGCTCTATATCCTACAGTAAATACTATCTTTCCGCTTCGCCCTGCGCTGGTTCGTCCATATTTGATAATGCATACAGAATCATTTGATTCATTAATTCGTTGCGGCTGATACCAACAGCGGCGGCTTTATTATCAATCGTTTTCAGAACATCGGAATCAATACGCATGGAGATAACTTCCTTTTCCGGTTTCCTTGCAACAAATTTCGGCATACCGTCACCACCCTTGTATTGACTATTATATTCCGATTTGATAAAATGATATATATTCTATATTAGATATTGCTTTTTGAATACTTTAGCGTAGGGTGGTGCTTATTGTGAACAGATATGAAATTGCCTATGATATGATTCTGGATATGGAGCAGGAGATCATCCCGGAACTTACGGATGCAAACGGAAGACCGGACTACCGGAGCGTCAACGCCCTTTCGGCGGCATATCTCCTGCAAGACTACCTGGCCGGTAAAATTGCCGTTATCGGGGAGTCTCCGGAGGGTGATGCCACAGACGCAGTCACATGGGAAAGGATCAAAGAAGCATTGGAAATGGCAATCGAGAGTTGACACGCCCGATGATGCCGGCTGCATAGGGTTTGTTTATAAATTCGGGCAGAGAAATCCGGCCTTTTCTCATAAGCGTCAATAGTCCATCCTGTCGCTGACCGGATGGACTATTGACGCTTACATTTTCTCATTTAAATTCGGCGGCATTGCGCTTTAGAAAGGCAATATCCTTTCCGTAGGCGGCGGCAAGCTCCGGATCGTTCTCCAGAAAGCGTTCGTATTCCTCCGCCGGGATCCTCCCGGGGTTTCGCCGTTCATAGACGGTCAGGTTCCAGGTGTGCTTACATTTGCCGCACCGGTAGATGAGCCACACATCCACCCGGTTTCCGTTGGCGTTCACACGGAATTTTCCCGTGTTTACAAAGGCCTGCTTCTTTCCGCATCCGCCGCACCGGTGAAATACGGTGATCCCGGTATCAGTCTTCATAGGACCGCATTTTCCGGATGATACGCTGAATGCTTTTTTCTGACAGGTAGTGAGTTTTCGCCAGCTGGTTTACGGAGATACCCCTTTGATACTGCCGGAATATTTCCCGGTTGCGCATCAAAAGCGCCTGCTTTGTTTCCGTCCGGCTGCCCCAGTCCTGCTTTCCGGTACTGGGTATATAAATGCTTTTTCCGCTGACATATTGCTGAACTTCTTCAATCAGCGCCTGCGGCAGAATTTCTTCTGCCCGTAAATAGCTCATGACAATCCTCCCGTTGTACTTTCGGATCCATCTGAGCTTATGAAAGTGTATTTAAGCTCAGATTACTGAGCGTTTACATATCTGGTCATACAGGGCTCACCTCCTATATTTTTCCATTTTACCGCATCCGCGGGAAACTCGCAACCTCACGTTTGTCTGTAACAAAACGTGTTCCAAGCGTTCCCACGCAGCAAAAAAGCTATGGGAATTGCCTTCTCGGCGGCTTCCCATAACTTTGTGCGCTTTATCCGTTTTTCTGTCCGTTTTCTTTCAGAAGCTCCACGAGCTTTCCTCCCTCCAGCGGCCGGGAGAAATAGAAGCCCTGGATCATATCGATGCCCAGCTGGGTCACCTTGTCCAGCTCCTCCTTTGTCTCCACCCCCTCGGCAACGGTCTGGTAGCCCAGGGAACGGCAGACCCGGACGATCCCCTCCAGGAGGATGCAGTTGCGCTCATTTTTGCAGATATCCGTCAGCATGGAGCGGTCCATTTTGATAATGGAGAACGGAAGCTGCAAAACGGCGTTCAGATTGGCATAGCCGGACCCGAAATCATCCATACACAGACCGATCCCCGCCTGCGAAAACTCCCCGACCATTTTATACAGAGCTTCCTCATACTCGGTGGCCAGACTCTCTGTGACCTCAATATGGATAAAGGACGGGTCCACCCCGCTCTCCCGGATAACCCGGATCATCTGGTGGCAATACTGCACGTTCAGCAGCTCGGATGGCGACAGGTTCACCTTGATGTTCCGGATTCCGGGAAGCTTTTCCCTGTGCTCCCGGATAAAGCCGCAGATCCTGTGCATCTGCAGCAGGCCGATCTGGGTCATACAGTTTGCCCTCTCCGCCGCCGCGATAAAGACCTCCGGGGAGATATAGCCAAGCTGTGGATGCTGCAGGCGGCTCAGCGCCTCCAGGGAAATATACCGTCCCTCCCGGATGGAATACACCGGCTGGTAATGCACGGTAAACTTATCCTCTCGGATTGCCGTGGGCAGGTAATCCTCCACCATCTGCTGGTAGTGGAAGCCCCGCATCGTCTGGGCGCTGCTCTGTACTGCAAAAGAGGATTCCTTTTCCGGCGCCAGGGAATTTAAGTACTCGATGTAAGCGGCAACGGACTCGCAGGAACCCATTTCTTCACAGTGCATGATCCCGCTGACCGTCAGGGCAATGGCGGAATCATCCCCGCCCAGCTGAACGCTCTTCTTACTGAAAGCCTTTGCCGATTCCAGCAGCTTCTCATACTCCCCCAGGGTCTTCACCACCGCCAGGAACTGGCTCCCGCCGAAGCGGAACACCCAGGTGCTGCTTTCCGGTCCCCGCAGGAGGGATGCCACCTGCCGCAGGAGGCTGTCCCCCGCTTCGGCGCCGTACATCCGGTTGATCCGGCGCAGGCAGGTCACATCCACGCCGATGCAGTGGAGCGTCCGCCGCCTCGCGATCAGGGGCTGCAGGAACTCATGGAAATACTTTCTGTCATAAACACCGGTTAAACTATCCGTATAGCCATAGGGATTGTTGATGGTCAGAAACAGGACGGAAATACCCAGAGCTATGCCAAAGCTGGTCATGAGAATATCGTTATAGATCATCTGAATAACCGCGCAGGAGCCTGCCAGCAGCAGGAATTCCCAGATCACCCCCACGGTCTTCCGGCCGAACTGCTTGGCGTAGAAGATGCTGCCCAGAGCCACTGCGCCCACATAGCACAGGGCCAGCAGGTACATGGAAAGGTAGAGAGGCCCACGGATATAGGCCCCCGCCTTTGTTACCGTAAACAGCCATCCATGCCAGTGGTTGGTAAGGACAACCACTCCCATGACCGTGGCCGGGATACTCGCAATGGACATGCGGCGATACCACCGCTTGTCGGACAGGTTCCGCAGCCGGTGGATATAGCCATAGAACGTGATGGGAACCAGAACCTGCAGCAAGTACAGGATGACCAGCAGCAATTCCAGCAGAATGTGCAAACCTGGTTTCTCCATGGTAATCAGAATCGTGCAGACAAAATCCAGGACGACATCCAGCATGCCAATAACCAGGAAAAACAGAAAGGTCTTGCTGTTCCGTTCATCCAGCTTCCGCTGCCCCAGAAAATGATAGAGGATCAGCAGCAGGAAGATCATAGCGGAAATCAGAAAATTCACATTATAGACCACTGCACTTTCCTCCCCTCTGCGGCATTCTCTGTTTCATTTTCTTTTTCTCTTCACACATTTGCAGGTCGGCCTCCTGCTTCCAGTCGCTCAGGTTTTTGACTTGGCCGTTTTTGTCCAGCAGCATGCTGCTGCCCACTGCCAGCAAGACCCGGATACGGCGGCCCTGGTTATAACGCTCCACCGCTTTACTAGGCTTTCCCGCCAGTTGGTCTTTTGGCCCCTGGGGCCCGAAATGACGACGCAGAATTCGCCGCCCCCCCCGGACGCAGGATGCCTCCGGGCCAAAGGTCTCCGTCAGGCATTGGACCGCGCCGATAATCAGCTCGTCCCCCCGCCTTGTGCCCGTACTGGCCATTGACCACACGGATCGTATCGTGGGTTTCCGACAGACGGAGCATAGTCTTAATGAAGCTCTTCCCGTTGGCGCCGAAAACCCAGGCAATTCGGACTATAAAGAATTTGCGAAGCGTCCCGGCAACCGCCAGCTCCCCCTCCAGCTTTGTCCGCCCATAGACATTCAGGGGAGCGTAGTCCCCGCAGTCCGGGTCCCGTCCAAAAAAAACTGCACACGATAGAGGGCGCTCTTTGTGGTGATGATGCCGCCGGAAGAAAACGGCAAATACAGCGTCACCGTCCCGTCCTCACCGAAAGGAATCTTCTCCCCCGGGGATACCGGCACCGCGCTGCCCGCTTCCAAACGATACCAGCCGGTGTCCAGTTCTGCCAGGGAATTCAGGGAGGGGTGCTCCCCGATGCCAAACAGCCGGACAACCGTAAAAATGCCGGAGAAAACCACCGCAGGCACGCATAGCGCTTTGATACTGAGTTTTTTCTCCTGGCAGATAGTTTTCCCATTGGTTTCACCTCACCGGGCGAATGGCACCCATAAAAGTCTCCGTGAAACGGCACGATTCCCGGGAGAACACCCGCATTCCATCTCCGAAAAGCCGCCGCTTTTCTTTTACTTCTTCCGGCGGCTTTCCCGCACCGCCGCATGCCAGAAATATCCAACATTTATGTCATCATAGCACAGGCTTCCCCATTTTTCAACAGGATATATCCTCATCCGTTTCATAATTGCCGCGGTGGGAAACAATTTTCAAATCACGCTGTGCCGACCAGTCTCAGTCCAGGCTATTGGCTGAAATCAGCAGAGTGGCAAATTGGAATTTGACGGGCAGTTAAGGCACACGGGTGGTTAGACGCCTTGCCCCCCGCA
>CAZVDH010000055.1:0-13576 GCA_964625595.1 uncultured Oscillospiraceae bacterium
CCCCCCTCACAAGTGCGGGGGGCAAGGCGTCTAACCACCCGCACACCATTTGGGGTAAGTGCGCTAAACGATCATTTACTACAGTTTGCACTCATTGATAAAATGTAAAAAATCCGCCGGGGCAGCACCATAGGGTGCTGCCCCGGCGGATTTGCTGTCAGAGAATCATTCCCATTCCACCGTCGCCGGGGGTTTGGAAGTAATATCATATACCACCCGGTTAATGTGCTTGACCTCGTTGGTGATCCGGTTGGAGACCTTGGCAAGCAGGTCATAGGGGATCCGCGCCCAGTCGGCGGTCATGAAATCGTCGGTGGTGACGGCCCGGATGGCAAGCAGGTGGTCATAGGTGCGGTGATCGCCCATGACGCCCACGGTGCTGACCCCGGGGAGGACGCAGAAGAACTGGGCCATGTTCTTTTCATAGCCGTTCTTTGCCATCTCGTCCCGCAGGACCCAGTCCGCCTCCTGGAGGATCTTCACTTTCTCGGCAGTGACCTCGCCGATGATCCGCACGCCCAGACCGGGACCGGGGAAGGGCTGCCGCCACACAAGCTCGTGGGGAATGCCCAGCTGCTCACCTACCCGGCGCACCTCATCCTTAAAAAGGCTGGCAAGGGGCTCCAGCACATCCAGGAACTCCACATCCTCCGGCATTTTGACCTTGTTGTGGTGGGTCTTGATCTTATCCGCGTCACCCTTGCCGGACTCGATGCAGTCGGGGTAGATGGTGCCCTGGGCAAAGAAGCCCTGGCTGCCCCCCTGGCGGCGGATCTCGTCCCAGAACACCTTGTAAAACTCGGTGCCGATGATCTTCCGCTTTTCCTCCGGATCGGTAACGCCTTTCAGGCAGTCCAGGAAGTGCTCCTGGCAGTTGACCCGGACGAACTTCATATCAAAGAGGCTCGTGAAGGTTTTCTCCACGAAGTCCCCCTCATCCTTTCGCATGAGGCCCTGGTCCACAAAAACACAGGTGAGCTGATCGCCCACGGCCCGGGAGATCAGGCCCGCCGCCACGGAGGAATCCACGCCGCCGGACAGGCCCAGGATCACCTTTTTGTCCCCGATTTTTTCCCGCAGAGACCGGACGGTGTCCTCAATAAAGGAATCCATCCGCCACTGTCCCTGGCACTGGCACACATTATACAGGAAATTTCGGAGCATCTGCTTGCCGAATTCGCTGTGGGTGACCTCGGGGTGGAACTGGACGGCGTACAGCTTCCTGTCCGGGTTTTCCATGGCCGCCACCGGGCACACATCGGTGTGAGCGGTGATACGGAAGCCCGCGGGAACCTGGCTGATCCGGTCGGTATGGCTCATCCACACCACGCTTTCCGCCGGGACTCCCTCCATCAGCCTGGACTGGGGCTCATCCAGGCGGAGATTGATCTTTCCGTACTCGGAGGTCTCCGCGGTGATGACGGTGCCGCCGCCCATCCAGGCGGTGAGCTGGGCACCGTAGCAGATACCCAGAATGGGGATCCCCAATTCCAGCACCTTGGGGTCATAGTGGGGGGAGGTCATATCGTAGACGCTGTTGGGGCCGCCGGTAAAGATGATGCCGCAGTAGCCAGATGCCAGGATTTCCTCCGGGGTGATGCCGTTAAAGGGTTTGATTTCGGCGTAGACGTGCAGATCCCGCACCCGCCGGGCGATCAGCTGGTTGTACTGTCCGCCAAAGTCCAAAACAAGAATTTTTTCCAAGGGAGATCCCATTCCTTTCCGGAAGCTGATGAATTGTGGTTTATCTTTTTTCCCGCTCCTTTCGGAGCGGGAAAAAAGTTTGTTCTGTAGTCAGTATGGGCAGCGGGAAGCCGCTCATACCGGTCTCAATGGATTATTACAGATTGATCTGCGCTGTGCCCCGGTCAATGCCGGAAACAAGAGACTCCGTCTCCCGGAGGAAACGCTCCACCTGCTCCGGGCAGCGGCCGATGTAGGCGCTGGGGGTCAGCAGGGACTCCATTTCTTCCTGGGTCAGGGTAAACTCCTTTTCCTTTGCCAGCCGCTCCAGCAGGTCGCAGCTTTCGCCGTTCTTCATCCGGGCGGTAGCCTCCATGGAGCACCGGCGGATGATCTCGTGGAGCTGCTGCCGGTCTCCGCCCCGCTTCACCGCCTCCATCATCAGGTTCTCGGTGGCGATAAAGGGCAGGTACTCCCGCACCGTCCGCTCCACGATCTTCTCATTTACATGCAGGCCGTCGGTAACGTTCTGTGCAAGGCGCAGTACCGCATCACAGCAGAGGAAGCCCTCCGGCAGGGAGATACGGCGGTTGGCAGAATCGTCCAGCGTCCGCTCCAACCACTGGGTTGAGGCGGTCATGGGGGCGTTCATGGCGTCCGCCATCAGGTAGCGGGACAGGGAGCAGATCCGCTCGCAGCGCATGGGGTTACGCTTATAGGCCATGGCGGAGGAGCCGATCTGATTTTTCTCAAAGGGTTCTTCCACCTGCCGGTCATGCTGCAGCAGGCGGATGTCGTTTGCCATCCGGTAGCAGCTCTGGGCGATGGAAGACAGGCAGTTCAGGATCCGGCTGTCCAGCTTCCGGGGATAGGTCTGGCCGCAGACGGAGAAGCACTGGCTGAAGCCAAAGTCCCGGCTGATCATCCGGTTCATCTCGTCGATCTTGGCGGTGTCTCCGTCGAAAAGATCCAGGAAGCTGGCCTCGGTGCCGGTAGTGCCCCGGCAGCCCAGGAACTTCATATTGTCAACGACAAAATCCAGTTCCTCCAAATCGGAAAGCAGATCCTGCATCCAAAGAGTTGCCCGCTTGCCCACGGTCACCAGCTGGGCAGGCTGATAGTGGGTGTAGCCCAGGGTGGGCATTGCCTTGTAGGTATCCGCAAAGTCCCGGAGGTTCGCAACCACTTTCAGAAGCTCGCCCCGCAGATACTTCAGGCCGTCCCGGTAGAGGACGATGTCCGCGTTGTCCGTCACATAGCAGCTGGTGGCGCCCAGGTGGATGATGCCGGCGGCGGAGGGGGCAACCTTGCCGTAGGCATACACATGGGCCATCACATCATGGCGGACCTCTTTTTCCCGGGCGGCGGCAACGGCGTAGTCTATATCCTCCAAATGGGCTTCCAGCTCCGCCACCTGGGCTTCACTGATATTCAGGCCCAGGGCATGCTCCGCCTTTGCCAGGGAGACCCACAGCTTCCGCCAGGTGCGGATACGGGTATCCTGGGAAAAAAGCTTCAGCATATACTCGGACGCGTACCGGCTGCTCAGAGGGGATTCGTAACGGTCTGTCATAGGCCCTCCTTACCGCAGGATGATGCTGTCCCGCTCCGGTCCCACAGACACAAAGCCGATGCGGCAGCCGATCTGCGCTTCCAGGTACTCCACATACTTCCGGGCAGCCTCCGGCAGGTCCTCCCAATTCCGGATTCCGGAAATATCCTGCTTCCAGCCCTCCATATAGGTGATAATGGGCTTGGCGTCATTCAGACGGCTGGGGAACGGGAATTCATCCGTCCGCTCCCCGTCCAGCTCATAGGCCTCGCACACGGGGATTTTGTCCATATAGCTCAGCACGTCCAGCTTGGTCAGGGCAATATTGGTAGCCCCCTGGGTCTGCACGCCGTAGCGGGTCGCCACCACATCCACCGGACCGACCCGGCGGGGACGTCCGGTCTTGGCGCCGTACTCAAAGCCGGCGGCGCGGAGGTCTTCCGCCTCCTGCCCGAACATCTCACACACAAAGGGGCCTTCACCCACGCAGGTGGAGTAGGCTTTCACAACGCCGATGACCTCGTCCAGCTTGGCGCTGGGCAGGCCGGAGCCCACGGGGGCGTAGGCGGCGATGGCATTGGAGGAGGTCGTGTAGGGGAAAATGCCGTAGTCCAAATCCCGCAGCGCACCCAGCTGGGCTTCAAACAGGATCTTCTTGCCCTGCTTCTGGGCATCCCGGAGGAACGCCCCGGTGTCGCAGATAAAGGGCTTGATCTTCTCGCAGTAGCTATCCAGCCAGGATTCCAGTTCCTCCATGGTCACAGGCTCCGCGCCGTAGACGCCGGTGATGGTCAGGTTCTTCCACTCCAGCAGTTCGGCAAGATGCTGGCGGAGGTTGGGATTGTACAGCAGCTCACCGGCAAGCACCGTTTTTTTCTGGTACTTGTCGGAGTAGAAAGGAGCGATGCCCTGCTTGGTGGAACCGAATTTCTTGTCCGCAAGCCGCGCTTCCTCCAACCCGTCAAGCAGGCGGTGCCAGGGCAGCAGCAGGGACGCCCGGTCGCTGATTTTCAGATTCTCGGGGGTGATGGAAACCCCCTGGGCGGAGACCTGTTCGATCTCTTTCCACAGGTTCTCCGGGTCCAGAGCAACGCCGTTGCCCAGAATATTCACAACTCCCTTGCGGAAGATACCGGAGGGCAGAAGATGCAGCGCAAACTTTCCGTACTCGTTGATAACCGTGTGGCCGGCGTTGCCGCCGCCCTGATAGCGAACTACCACATCATAATCCTGGGTCAAAAGGTCCACCATCCGGCCCTTGCCTTCGTCGCCCCAGTTGATGCCAACGATCGCACAATTTCCCATTTCTTTCCCCTTTCAGTTAAGGTGCTCTTCCAACCGCTTCATGATCTCGGCGTAGGCTTCCTCCACGCCGCCCAGGTCCCTGCGGAAACGGTCCTTGTCCAGCTTCTCATGGGTCTTGCTGTCCCAAAGGCGGCAGGTATCGGGGCTGATCTCGTCGGCCAGGACGATGGTGCCGTCAGGCAGGCGGCCGAACTCCAGCTTGAAGTCAACCAGCGTCACGCCGCAGGTCTGCCAGAAGCTCTTAAGGACCTCGTTGACCTTGAAAGCGTACTTTTCGATGGTGTCCAGCTCCTCGGGGGTGCCCAGCTTCAGCGCCAGAGCGTGGTAACGGTTCAGCAGCGGATCGCCCAGCTCGTCATTTTTATAAGAGAACTCGATGGTGGGATTGTCAAAGACGATCCCCTCCTCCACGCCGTACCGCTTGGCAAAGGAACCGGCGGAAATGTTGCGGATGATGACCTCCAGGGGAACGATGGATACCTTTTTCACCAGGGTTTCCCGCTGATTCAGTTCCTTAACATAGTGGGTAGGAACGCCCTGCTTTTCCAGATATGCCATAAGGCGGTTGCTCATCTGGTTGTTGATGATGCCCTTTCCCCGGATGGTGCCCTTTTTCAGTCCGTTGAACGCGGTGGCGTCATCCTTGTACTCCACAATGTAGAGTGCGGGATCATCCGTTGCAAATACTTTCTTGGCCTTTCCTTCGTAAAGCTGCTCCAGCTTTTCCATAAGAATTGTTTCCTCCTTATCATGTATCTGCCCAAAGCAGAGGGTTTACATACTTCCTTTCCGGCATGTGCAGTCCCCCCGGACAGGGGAGACCTGCCGCGTCGGAAGCGAAAAAGTGAAAAATGGAAACCAGCCCCGAAAATTCTCCAGACGCTTGCCTCCATCAGTGAAATTTTACACGAAACGCCCATATTTGTCAACCGGAAAGGGAAAAAACTTTTTCTTTTCTCCGTCCTTTTCCAGAAAATAGGCGGAATGCAAGAAGATACGGGAAAATCGCGGCTGATTTTCGGCGCTTTTTTTCCTGAGCGGTGTTGCTTTTTCCCGGACAGGAATGGTATAATGTTCCCATCTGGACTTACGGTCCAAACTTGGGCAGAATATAGAAAAATGACAAAAAGCGAGGTTAATCATTGATGATTGCGTACGGAGATAACATAAAAATTTTCTGTGGCAACTCCAATCCCCAATTCGCTGAAACCATTTGCAGATCTCTGGGCGTTCCCCTTGGCCGTGCGGAAGTCAAGACTTTCGCGGACGGCGAGGTTTCCGTCTCCCTGGAGGAAACTGTCCGCGGCGCGGACGTATTTCTGATCCAGTCTACCTGCAAGCCTGTCAACAACAACCTGATGGAGCTTCTTGTGATGACCGATGCCTGCCGCCGGGCTTCCGCCGGGCGGATCACCGCCGTCATCCCCTACTTCGGCTATGCCCGTCAGGACCGCAAAGCCAAGAGCCGGGATCCCATCTCCGCCAAGCTGGTGGCCAATATGATCACCGCCGCCGGAGCTGACCGGGTGCTTACCATGGACCTGCATGCCCCCCAGATCCAGGGCTTCTTCGACATTCCCCTGGACCACCTGCTGGGCAATCCCACCTTTGTGGACTACTATCTGAAAAAGTTCCCCGAGGATGTTTACAACCACGATGACTTTGTCGTAGTCTCCCCCGATGTCGGTTCCGTGGGCCGCGCCCGGGCCTTTGCCGCCAAGGTTCACATGGGCCTTGCCATCGTGGATAAGCGCCGCCAGAAAGCCAACGTGTGCGAGGTCATGAACATCATCGGCGATGTCAGGGGCAAGACCTGCATCCTCTATGACGACATGGTGGACACCGCCGGCTCCCTGTGCAATGCCGCCAAAGCCCTCGTAGAGGCCGGCGGCGCCAAGGCGATTTACGCCTGCGCCACCCACGGTGTTCTGTCCGGCCCCGCTTTCGAGCGGATCGAAAACAGTCCCATCCAGGAGATGGTCTTCGTAAACACCATTCCCCAGCAGCAGAACACCCCCTCCGGCAAGCTCAAATACCTGGATGTGGCTCCTGTGTTTGCCCGTGCCATTGAGCACGTCCACGGCGGCACTTCCATCGCTGATCTGTTCTAAGCCATGATCGGCGCTTCCAAAGATGCCTGGCTCATTGTCGGGCTGGGAAACCCCGGCCGGGAGTATGAAAACTCCCGGCACAACTGCGGCTTCCGGGCAATTGACCGGCTGGCTGGCCGCCTGGGGTGCAAAATCGACAAAGCGAAGTTCCAGGGTCTGTACGGGAAGACCCTGTACGGAGGGAAGATTCTGTACCTTCTGAAGCCCTTGACCTATATGAACCTGTCCGGTCAGTCGGTGCTCCAGCTCAGCGCCTACTTTCAGATCCCGCCCCAGCGAATCATCGTCCTGTTTGACGATATTTCCCTGGAGCCCGGGCGGCTCCGGGTCCGGGCAGACGGTTCCGCCGGGGGGCACAACGGCATTAAGTCCATCATCTCCCAGCTGGGAAGCGAGGCTTTTCCCCGAGTGAAGATCGGCGTAGGCGCAAAGCCAAACCCGGAATACGATCTGGCAGCCTGGGTGCTGGGGTCCTTCCCCCCTGCCGAGGAAAAAGCGGTCAGCGCGGCGCTGGATGCCGCCGGGGATGCTGCCCTCTCCATCATCGACCGGGGCGTTCCCGAAACCATGAGCCGTTTCAACGGCTTTCGGGGATAACTGAACAATGCACAAAGAGAACGGAAAGGGGTTTTGTCCCCTTTCCGCTTTGTGCCGTGGAAAGAAATTTCGTGTTGATTGCCGCGCCCGGCGGCAGAAAATCACTTTAGTGCGCTTGAGGTACTTTATGGAACAGCTGATTCATCTGCTTCACACCATTCCTGAATACCGCAGCCTCCTGGAGGCGCTGGAGGAAAACCGAACCGCCGCGGTCACCGGCATTGGTCAGATTAACCGCAGCCACCTGATCGCGGGCCTGTGCAGGGACGCAAAACGCCCCCTGGTCATCGCGTGCCAGGATGACATTGCCGCCCGGCGTCTTCAGGAGGACCTGAAAGATTTTTTTGGCGTAACCGTCCCCGTTCTTCCCGGGCGGGAACTGACCCTCTATGACGCGGCCGCCGTTTCCCGGGCCTGGGAGCAGAAGCGGATCGGGCAGCTCTACGCCCTTTCCCAGGGAGAAACCCCCGTGCAGATTTTCACCTGGGAATCTCTGAGTCTTCGGACCATGCCCCCCGCCGTGATGAAAGCCGCCGCTTTCACACTGGAGGTTGGAAAGGAATACCCTCTGGAAGCGCTTTCCGCCCGGCTCACCGCCGCGGGCTATAACCGCTCCCCCATGGTGGAGGGCGTGGGCCAGTTTACCGTCCGGGGCGGTATTGTAGACATCTACTCCCCCGGCGCAGACGGCCCCGTCCGGGCAGAGTTCTTCGGTGACGAGCTGGATACCCTTGCTCCCTTTGACACGGATACCCAGCGGCGGGGAGAGAATATTTCCTCTGCCCGGATCCTCCCCGTGTCGGAGACCGTACCGACGCTGCATCCAAACGGTCTCGCGGGACTTTGTAAAGATCTTCGCAGTCTCATTGCCCGCCAGAACCGGCGGAAAAATGTCAACGCCCCCCTGGTGGCCACCCTGACAAAGGACCTCGACAAATACGAAAACGGCCTGTCCACCGCCGCTTCCGACCGGTATATGGCCCTCATTTACCCGGAAAACGCCACGGCAATGGACTACGTTCCGAAAAACGCCCTCTTTGTGGTCTGTGAACACAGCTCCCTCCAGCGCACTGCCCGGACCCGGACGGAGGAAATGGGCATGCTCCTGGACGGTTCCCTGCAGTCCGGCCTTGCCGCCGGAGAGCTGTGCGACTACTGCTGCCAGTGGGAGGACTTCTGCGGAAAGCTTCGGGGAAAATGCACCGTTTACTTTGACGCTTTCGCCGGTTCCGCCTACCCCGCCGACTGTGTGCCAAAGCTGCTGCTTCCCATGTCCGCCAAGCAGCTGCCCAGCTACGGCGGCAGCATGGACACCGCAGCGGCAGACCTGGCTTATTACCAAAAAATGGAGTTCGGCTCCCTGGTGCTTTGCGGCACCCGCCGCAGAGCGGAGCTTCTCCAACAGATGCTCCGGGAGAAAGGGCTGTCTTCTTTTCTCGCCATTCCCCTGACTACCCTCCCCCAGCCCGGCCAGATCCTCCTTACCGAGGGGACGCTGCCCTACGGCATGGAGTATCCCATGTCCAAAATCGCTGTCCTCACCGAGGGGCAGCTCATCGCCAAACGGGAGACCCGGCGCAAACCGAAAAAGTCCGCCACCAACCGGCAGAAGCTGAATTCCTTTACGGATCTTTCCCCGGGTGACCTGGTGGTCCACGAGAACTACGGCATCGGCCGCTTCATGGCCATGGAGCAGATCAAGGTGGACGGGGCTGTTAAGGACTATATCAAAATCGCCTACCAGGGCTCCGACACCCTGTTTGTTCCCGCAACCCAGCTGGACCTTGTGAGCAAGTACATCGGAGGCGGCGGCGAGGACAGCAATGTCCGGCTCAACAAGATCGGCTCCGACGCCTGGCAGAAAACCAAGGCCAAGGCCCGGAAAGCCGCCAAGGACATGGCCGGGGAGCTGATCCAGCTCTATGCCGCCCGGAAGCGGCAGCCGGGGTACGCCTTCGCGGCGGATGCCCCCTGGCAGAAGGAATTTGAAGACAACTTCCCCTACCCGGAGACCGACGACCAGCTCCGGTGTATCGCAGATATCAAGCACGACATGGAATCCCCTACCCCCATGGACCGGCTGCTCTGCGGCGATGTGGGCTTTGGCAAAACCGAGGTAGCCCTCCGGGCGGTGATGAAGGCAGTAATGGATGGTAAGCAGGCTGCTATTCTGGTTCCCACCACGGTGCTTGCCCAGCAGCACTATCAGACTGCCGTGGAACGCTTCCGGGGCTTTCCGGTAAATATCGACGTGCTCAGCCGGTTCCGCACCCCCAAACAGCAGCAGAAGACCCTTTCCGACCTGCGCAGCGGCAATGTGGACCTCATCATCGGCACCCACAAGCTGCTGCAGAAGAACATCGAGTTCAAGGCTCTGGGGCTGCTGGTAGTGGACGAGGAGCAGCGCTTCGGTGTCAGTCACAAGGAAAGGCTCAAAGAGATCTCCAAGGGTGTGGACGTACTGACCCTTTCCGCCACCCCCATCCCCAGGACCCTGAAC
The DNA here is from genome assembly GCA_964625595.1 of uncultured Oscillospiraceae bacterium. Taxonomy (GTDB): domain Bacteria; phylum Bacillota; class Clostridia; order Oscillospirales; family Oscillospiraceae; genus Faecousia. The sequence goes on from CAZVDH010000055.1 coordinate 9,749, forward strand.
ATGGCCCTGTCCGGCATCCGGGACATGTCCACCATTGAAGAGCCTCCCGCGGACCGGTATCCTGTGCAGACCTTTGTCATGGAGTACAGCGCCCCCATTATCGACGACGCCATCCGCCGGGAGACGGAGCGGGGCGGTCAGGTCTTCTATCTGCATAACCGCACGGAGACCATCGACCAGTGCGCCGGTGCTCTGCGCAGGCGGATCCCCGGCATCACCGTAGGCGTTGCTCACGGGCAGATGACCGAGGATGCCCTTGCCGATGTCATGCACGCCACAGCGGAGGGGGAAATCCAGGTATTGGTGTGCACCACCATCATCGAGACCGGCCTGGATATTCCCAATGCCAACACCCTCATCATTGAAAACGCGGACCGGTTCGGTCTGAGCCAGCTCCACCAGCTCCGGGGCCGGGTGGGCAGATCCACCCGCCACGCCTATGCCTACTTCACCTACCGTCCGGACAAAAACCTGACGGAGGTAGCGGAGAAGCGCCTGAGCGCCATCCGGGACTTTGCCGAATTCGGCTCCGGCTTCAAGATTGCCATGCGGGACCTGGAGATCCGGGGCGCGGGCAATCTGCTGGGAGCGGAGCAGTCCGGCCACATGATGAGCGTGGGCTATGACATGTACCTCAAGCTTCTGGACGAGGCGGTTCTGGAGGAACGTGGCCAGGCGCCTCAGGCGCCGGAGTGCACCGCCGACCTGAATATCACTGCCAACGTAGACAAAAGCTATGTCGCCCGGGGTGAGGAACGGATGGATCTGTACCGCCGGATGGCCGCCATCCGGAGCCAGGAGGACGCGGACGATCTGCTGGACGAGATCGTGGACCGGTACGGCGAGCCGCCCAAGGGCGTGCTGAACCTGATCGACGTGGCGCTGCTCCGGGCCAAGGCAAAGGCCGCCGGGATCAAGGACATCAAGCAGCGGGGAAGCGATGTAATGTTCGTGCTGGCGGACCTGGACTTCCAGGCGGTCAGCGCCCTGTGCGCCGATCCGGACTACAAGGCCAGGGTCACATTTCTGCCCAACGCAAAGGAACCGACCCTGCGTTTCCGACTGGTTTCCGGTCCCGACAGTCTGAAGCAGAGCAAGCTGTTTGTGGAGCGGTTTGCCTCTTTCCGCAAATCTTAAAAAACCATCCAGGGATTCCCATTGCCAAGTGTCGAAAGCCATGATATAATGACGGGTAATCAGTAAACTCTGATAATGGGTTTTTATCATTTATTGATGGACGCAGGCAGGCGCTGCCGAAACGGCAGCAGCAATGCCTTACATAACTGCCAATTCTCCACAAAGGAGGTTACCCCTGTGGCACAAGGAAAATTTTCACAGCCCCGCAGCGGCAAAGCCGCTCCCCGGCGTCCTGACCGTTCCCCGGAACCCAAACGGAAATCCGTCCGGGAGGACGCTACCCTCTCCCGCATTTTAAGCGGCGAGCCTTTTTCTCCGGAAAAAGCATCCGCTCCCGGCGGCGAGCTGGAAGACTGGATGCGTCAGTTAAATCTGGATGACGCAACCGGAGAGGATGCTTCCCAGGCGCGGGAGGAAACACCCGCCGAAGCAGTCCCTGACCTTTCTTCCTCCACGCCTCCGGTTTACAACCAGGAGATCCGTTCCGCCCGCCGTCCCTATCAGCCCAGCGCTCCCCAGGAGCCGGAGGAATGGGACGAGGATGAAGAAGAACCTCCCACCTTTACCGAGCGCCTTATGGATTTCGCGGACAATCACCGCAAGGGCATTCTTGTAGGTCTTTGCGCCGCCGCAGCCGTGCTGCTTGTCAGCATTGTGCTGGTGGTCTTTTTCAGCATGGGCGCAACCACGGACGACCCCTACGGCAACCGGATCCTGAACAATGTGATGGTAGCCGGTGTCAACGTCGGCGGCATGACCCGCAGTGAGGCGGTCAGCGCTGTGAAACGGGCTACCGCAAACACATTTACCAAGCAGGATATGGTGGTTCAGTTCTCCGAGGAAACGCTGAACCTCTCTCCCGCGAAAACAGGCGCCAAGCTGGATGTATCCGCCGCGGTGGACGCTGCCTTTGCCTACGGCCGTACCGGAACCCAGTCCGAGCAGAAAAAGGACTATCAGGATTCTCTTACCGGCAATCACACCATCGGTCTGCTTCCCTATCTGGAACTGGATAAAGAATATATCCAGCAGGCACTGAACGAATATGCCGGGAAATACGCCGGGCAGTTTACCCAGTCCGGCTACACCCTGGAGGGGGAAAAGCCCGATCTCAGCGCCGAGGGCTTTAATGAAAACGCCCCCTGCCAGACACTGGTTCTGACCCTGGGCACCCCGGGCTTCGGTTTGGACATTCAGGAGCTGTACGCAAAGATCCTGGACGCGTACAGCATGAACGTATTCCTGGTGGAAGTGGGAGATGTGCCGGAAAACGCGGAACCGGATCCTTTGGACCTGGATGCCATCTATGCGGAGCTGTATGTGGCCCCTGTGGATGCCAGTATCGATCCCGATACCTATGAGATCGTGGCCGGCACCTACGGCTATGGCTTTGACCTGGAAAACGTGAAAGCGCTTCTCGCAGGCTGCCAGTACGGAGATACCCTGCGTATCAGCATGGAATACATCGCTCCGGCGGAAGCAGAGAATATCCTGTTCCGGGATGTGCTTGGCTCCTGTGAGACCCCCCATACCTCCAATGAGAACCGGAACACCAACCTGCGGATCGTGTGTAAGACCCTCAACGGCATGATTCTGGAACCCGGCGAAACTTTCTCTTACAACGAGGCCCTGGGACAGCGGACTGCGGAAAAGGGCTATCTGATGGCACCAGCCTATTCCGGTCAGGAGCTGAAAGATTCCCTGGGCGGCGGCATTTGCCAGGGCTCCTCTACACTGTACTACTGCGCGCTGCTGGCGGATATGCAGATCGTGGAGCGGGTCAATCACGGCTTCCCCGCCTCCTATATTGACCTGGGCATGGACGCCACCGTCAGCTGGGGTTCTCCGGACCTCAAATTCAAAAATACCTCCGAATTTCCTGTGAAGATTCAGGCGGAGGTCTCCGACGGCTATGTAAAAATGAAGATCCTCGGTACAGACACCCGGGACTACTATGTTAAGATGGAGTACGAAATCACCGGTTCCAGCGCGCCCAATACCGTCTATGAAGAACATAAACCTGGAGAGGGTTATACGGACGGTCAGGTTCTTCAGGAGGGAAAGTCCGCGATTTATGTCAAAACCTACAAGCTGAAATACGACAAAGAAACCGACAAGCTGATTTCCAAGGATTTTGAAACCCGCTCCCATTACCAAACCAAGGACAGAATCGTCGTTCGAATTGTAAACGATGAAACTACGCCCACAGAATCCCTGCCGCCCACTACCGAGGCAACGGAAAGCACCGGAGAATCTACAACAAAAGAGACTGAGAAACCGACTGAACAGCCGACCGAGAAGCCAACCGAGAAACCTACTGAGCAGCCGACCGAGAAGCCGACTGAGAAACCTACTGAGCAGCCGACCGAGAAGCCAACCGAGAAACCAACCGAGAAAGAGACTACGCAGGCAGCTGATACCCCTGATCCTTAGAGAAACTCTGAAAAATCGTCTGCTGTGAAAAGCGAAGCTTTTGCCGTCAGCGCTAAACGATTTCCCTGGAATCCCGTCACAGAAAAACGCGCACACCCTCTGCTCCACAGGAAGGAGCAGAGGGTGTGCGTTTTTATGACGTGTAATACTATCCTCACGGCTTTCCCGATGTAAAACCGTCCGTGCTTTTCCGTCCGGAGGGTTTTCATACTATTTCTCGATAAAATGGTATTAACCATTTTATCCTGCGCTTTTTGC
>CAZVDH010000056.1:0-13431 GCA_964625595.1 uncultured Oscillospiraceae bacterium
CCGCACAGAAGCGCGCACCGTCCAAGGTAACGTAGTCAGCTAAACGATCATTTATCTGACATTTCCCGGACGCGACTGAATCATTACCAAATTTTCCAAATCCCTTGTTTTTTTCGCGGGACTACGCTATAATATAAACACCTTTATATGGAGCGAATGAACATGGGAAGTTACAATCAGAATTGGGAGGAAATCGGCCGGAATATTCAGTCCCTTGTGGATGAGGCCATCAGCTCTCAGGATTACCAGAAACTGAATCAAACCATCCGCCAGACGGTGAGCAAGGCCGTGGATCTGGGGGGCAGCGCCGTAAAAAAAGCGGTGGATACCACCGCCCGTTCCGCATCCGCAGCCGGGAACACCCGGCAGACGGAGGCTAAAACCGTCACCGTAGAATCCCGGAATCTTCCCGCCCTCTACGGCAGCGCCAACGGGAAGACCGTTGCCGGAATCCTGAAAGTTGTGGGCGGAAGCTTGCTGTCCCTGTTTACGTTCTTCGGTTTTCTCTCCACCGTCTTTGTCCGGCTGTTTACCGGATCGTCCCTGCTCTCTTTCTCCGTCATCCTCACCCTGCTGGGCTTTGGCGGCGGCGTTGCCCTCCTGACAGGCGGCATCCGCACCCTGGGAATGGTGGGACGGTTCAATACCTACAAGCGGATCCTGGGGCAGAAAACCTACTGCGCCCTGGACAAGCTGGCCCGGAGCGTGGGCAAAAGCGCGGGTTTTGTACGCAAAGAGCTGAACCGCATGATCGATGCCGGTCTGTTCCTGGAGGGGCATATGGACCAGGAGGGGCGCAACCTTATCACCAGCGACGAGACCTACCGGAATTTTGAGCGCAGCCGCCTGGCCCTGGAGCAGCGGCAGAAAGAGGAAGCGCAGGCCAAGGCGGCAGCAGCCAAGGCGCAGCCGAAGCCGGAAACCAAAACTCCGGAAACTGCCCGGGATCCCCAGGTGCAGGAGGTTCTGGACCGGGGAAATGAATTCCTCCGCCAGATCCGCAAGTGCAACGATGCCATCCCCGGGGAGGAAATTTCCGGAAAGATCTCCCGGATCGAGCTGATCGTCCGGCGGATTTTCCAGCGCGCCCAGGTCCACCCGGAGATCATTCCCGATCTGAAAAAGATGATGGACTACTACCTGCCCATGACCGTTAAGCTTCTGAACGCCTACGCGGATATGGATGCCCAGCCCGTTCAGGGGGAGACCATTCAGGCCTCTAAGCGGGAAATTGAAGAAACTCTGGATACCCTGAATCTGGCCTTTGAGAAGCTGCTGGACTCCGTATTTCAGGACACCGCAATGGATGTATCCAGCGATATTTCCGTCCTGCAAACCCTCCTTGCCCAGGAGGGTCTGGTGGAGGACGAGCTGACAAAGCTGAAAAAACAAAATCAATCTGAGGGATAAGGAGAATCTATAATGCAGACAGAACTGGATCAATTTGACAACATGACCCCCAGCCTGACCCTGGAGCCGGAGCTGGAAGCGGCTCCCATGCCTATGACCGTAAAGGAAGAAACGGCAGTAAAGGTCGCCGAGCCGGTGCTGACCGCCGAGGAACAGCAGATGGTGGAGGCCTTTGCCGCGAAGATCGATGTGGAGAACACCGCCCAGATCCTGCAGTACGGCGCGGGCACCCAGAAGAAAATGGCGGACTTCTCCGACGCCGCCCTGGCCAATGTCCGCACCCAGGACTTGGGCGAGGTGGGCGACCTGATCACCAGCGTGGTGGGTGAGCTCCAGGGCTTTGACGCCGAGGAGGAAAAGGGATTCCTGGGCTTCTTCCGCAAGCAGGCAAACAAGCTGGAAAACATGAAGAATAAATACGCCAAGGCGGAAGTCAATGTGGAAAAGATCGGCAGCGCCCTGCAGCAGCACCAGGTCCGCCTGCTGAAGGATTCCGCCCTGCTGGACAAGATGTACGAGCAGAACCTGGCCTATTTCAAGGAGCTGACCATGTATATCCTGGCGGGCAAGAAGAAGCTCCAGGAGGTCCGGGGGGGCAAGCTCAAGGAGCTGGAAGCCACCGCCCAGCGCACCGGCCTTGCCGAGGATGCCCAGGCGGCCCGGGATCTGTCCGACAAGTGCGACCGGTTTGAAAAGAAGATCCACGACCTGGAGCTGACCAGGATGATCTCCATTCAGACCGCACCCCAGATCCGGATGATCCAGAACAACGACAACGTGATGGTGGAGAAGATCCAGACCACCCTGATGAACACCATTCCGTTGTGGAAAAATCAGATGGTGCTGGCATTGGGCATTGCCCATTCCACCGAAGCCGCCCAGGCCCAGCGGCAGGTCAACGATGTGACCAACGCCCTGCTGAAGCAGAACGCGGAGAAGCTGCACATGGCCTCCGTGGAGACCGCCAAGGAAGCGGAGCGGGGTATTGTGGATATTGAGACTCTGAAAAAGACCAATGCCGAGCTGATCCAGACCCTGGACGATGTGATGAAGATTCAGGCCGACGGCAGAGCCAAGCGGCTGGCCGCGGAAGCCGAGATGGCAAAAATGGAAAACGATCTGAAAGGCAAGCTCCTGCAGATCCGCAACGGCGGCTGATATGTTGCAAGCAAACCCCGGGACCTTTGTCGTCCCGGGGTTTTTGTATTTATCGGTGCTCTTCCAGCCAGGCAAGCAGATCGGAATAGACTTCCTGCCGGTTGGTCTCGTTGAGAATCTCGTGCCGGGCGCTGGGATAAAGCTTTATGGCCACATTTTCACAGCCGGCATTCCGGAAGTAATCATATACCTTTCTCACGCCCTTGCCCATGGCGCCCACCGGGTCAGCGTCCCCGGAGAACAGGCCAACAGGCGTATTCTTGTCCATTTTCGCCAGGTTTTCTTTCCTTGCGATATATTGCAGGCCCGTCATCATAGCGTGGTTCATGCCCGCCCGGGTTGGAAAATTGCACAGCGGATCCGCAAGATACTTGTCTACCACGGCTTCATCCCGGCAGATCCAGTCGGCACTTGTGCGGTTGGGCGCAAAGGCCTTATTGTAGGCACCCAGGGAGATGGACAGGAAAAGCTTATTGACCTTATGGGGATCCCCAAAGCCGGTAAGGAGCTTACCCAGGGCAACGGTGAGCGCCCCCTCCTGACCGGTGCCGGAGAGAATGCAGCCGTCCACCGTGCCGGGATAGTCAATGAGGTAGGTCCGGGCCTGGAAGGACCCCATGGAATGCCCCAGGAGGAAATAAGGCAGCTTCGGATACCGGCGGCCAATCTGCTTTCTCAGGGAATACAGGTCCTTTGTCAGCGTGAACCAATCGGTAAAGAAGCCGTACTCCTCCGGCCCGGCAGCGGTCAGGCCGTGGCCCAGATGGTCACTGCCCGCCACCGCATAGCCCTGCTCCGTCAGAAACAGGGCAAAGGGCTCATAGCGCAGAGCGTATTCACAAATGCCGTGGATAATCTGCACCACCGCTTTTGGTTCCCCCGTCTCCGGCAGCCAGAGAACCCCGTGAACCCGGTGCACACCGTCAGAGGACGGATAGAAAAATTCCTGCCTGTTTGCCATAAAACTGCCTCCTTTAGACGCATCCACATATGTACATTGGTTTTTAGAGTAAGTTGAAAACAGTAAAGGCTATACGTTCTCCGCCCAGTTCCGGCTGCGGGAAACCGCTTTGTGCCAGCCGGCAAGGAGCTTTTCCCGCTGGACTTCGTCCATGGCGGGTTTATACACCGTGTCGCAGGCCCACAGGCCCTTGATTTCCTCCCGGTCTTTCCACACCCCCGTCGCCAGTCCGGCCAGGTAGGCGGCGCCCAGAGCGGTGGTTTCCCGGATGGCCGGACGGCGGACCGAACGGTCCATAATGTCCGCCTGGAACTGCATCAGGAACATGTCCCGGCTGGCGCCGCCGTCGGCTTTCAGCTGGGTCAGGGTGATGCCCGTATCGCTTTCCATGGCGTGGAGCAGGTCCGCCACCTGATAGGCAATGGATTCCTGGGCGGCACGGATGATGTGCTCCCGCTTGGTGCCCCGGGTAATGCCCACAATCGCGCCCCGGGCGTACATATCCCACCAGGGCGCCCCCAGGCCGGTAAAGGCGGGCACCAGATACACGCCGCCGTTGTCCGGAACCTTCCTTGCATAATATTCCGCATCCCGGCTGTCGGTAAAGAAGCGCATCTCATCCCGCAGCCACTGGATCACCGCGCCGCCGACAAATACCGAGCCCTCCAGAGCGTACTGCACCTTTCCGTCCAGGCCTATAGCGATGGTGGTAAGCAGGCCGTTTTGGCTTTCACAGGGGGTTTCCCCGGTGTTCATCAACAGGAAGCACCCGGTACCATAGGTGTTCTTTGCGTCCCCCGGTTCGAAACAGGTCTGTCCAAACAGCGCCGCCTGCTGGTCCCCGGCAATACCCGCGATGGGCACCTTTACCCCTTGGATTTCGGTATAACCGTAAATTTCGCTGGAGGGCCGCACCTGAGGAAGCATTTCTTTTGGGATGTCCAGAGCTTCCAGCAGGGTATCGTCCCAGCACAGGTTATGGATGTCATAGAGCATGGTGCGGGACGCGTTGGTATAGTCCGTAACATGGACCGCGCCTCCCGTCAGCTTCCACACCAGCCAGCTGTCCACGGTGCCGAAAAGCAGCTTCCCCGCTTTCGCCCGCTCCACGGCCCCCGGCACATGGTCCAGAATCCACTTGATCTTGGTAGCGGAAAAGTAAGCGTCGGGAATCAGTCCGGTGGTTTTCCGAATATGCTCCCCCAGGCCCCGGGCCACCAGGCCGTCCACAATATCGGCGGTTCTCCGGCACTGCCAGACGATGGCGTTGTACACAGGCTTTCCCGTCTCTTTATCCCAGACAATGGTAGTCTCCCGCTGGTTGGTGATGCCGATGGCCGCAATCTCCCGGGGGTCCACACCGGACTGGGCCACCACCTCCATCATAACGGCATATTGGCTGGACCAGATTTCCATGGGGTCGTGCTCCACCCAGCCCTCATGAGGATAGAACTGGGTAAACTCCTTCTGGCTTACTCCCAGGATATTCTGTTCCCGGTCAAAGAGGATGGCCCGGGAGCTGGTGGTACCCTGGTCCAGGGCAAGGATATAGTTTCCCATTCTCAATTCTCCTTTTCCATATTCCGGGTGGCGACAAGATCCGCTCCCGTTCCGCAGATATTTTCGATCACAACGTCTCCGGTTCTGACCGGTGCCGTAAGGGTCACACCCTCCATGGCCTCCATTACTGTCCGGATGCTTTCCTTGGGCACGGGCCGGTTCGTCTTCACCGGGCACCGGGGGTAGGCCCCATCCCGGCAGCGGACGGTGGAGGTTACCACCCGGACAGGGTGCTGTAGCTCCGATTTTCCGTACTCCGCCCCCCTGGGGCAGCTGTTCCCTGTCACCAAATAGTCCTTTTCTTCATCTACCCTGAGATGGCAGCCGTTGGGGCAGACGATGCAGATCAGTTCTTTCATGCTTTAAGCCTCCCTTACCGACAGGGTGATCTCCCCCTCCGCCCTGTCCAGAAGAACGCCGGGAAGCAGGATATGTTCCATTTCTCCGGGAGCCAGGTGGGACCGGCTGTATTTCGCGATCACGGTTTCTCCGGATGTTACAAGGATCTCACTGTCCCTGCACACCCGGTTTACCCGGAAGAATATCCCACAATTCTTCTCTACACCCTCTCTGCGAATCTTCTGAGGAACGGTGTAGGTCACGCCGGGGCCGTTTTTCACGGTCAGGGTCTTCCCCGCCCTGTCACCGGAAAGCACATACATTGCGGCGGCTTCTCCGGCCCGCAGGCTCTCCGCCGTAACATAGTCCACCAGGTCGTGGACATGGCACACATTTCCGCAGGCGAAGATGCCGGACACCGAGACCTCCATATTCTCATAGACCTTTGGGCCGTTGGTCCTTGGGTCCATTTCAATGCCCGCCTGGCGTGTCAGCTCGTTTTCCGGGATCAGTCCCACGGACAGAAGCAGAGTATCGCAGTCAAAAACCATTTCCGTACCGGGGATGGGACGGCGGTTTTCGTCCACCCGGGACACCACCACCTGCTCCACACGCTTTTCGCCCCGGATCTCGGTTACAGTATGGGACAGGTACAGGGGGATGTCAAAATCCTGAAGACACTGGACAATATTCCGGTTCAGGCCGCCGGAATAGGGCATGACCTCCACACAGGCAAGAACTTTTGCTCCCTCCAGAGTCATCCGCCGGGCCATGATGAGGCCAATATCCCCGCTTCCCAGAATGACCACCCGCTTTCCCGGGAGCCACCCCTCCATATTCACATACCGCTGGGCCGCGCCTGCGGTGAAAATTCCGGCAGGACGGGTTCCGGGAATGGCAATGGCTCCCCGTGTCCGCTCCCGGCAGCCCATGGCAAGGACTACGGTCTTTGCCTGTTCCTCCCGGTAGCCGGTGGTCTTGCCCACCATGCACACCCGTTTCTCCGGAGTCACTTCCAGAACCATGGTGTCCAGCCGGACCTCCACGTCGGTGGAACGGATCATGGTAATAAACCGCCCGGCGTATTCCGGCCCGGTAAGTTCTTCTTTAAAATGGTGCAGGCCGAAGCCGTTGTGGATGCACTGGTTCAGAATGCCGCCCAGCTCCCGGTCCCGCTCCACGATGAGGATCTTTTTCAGGCCCTTTTCCCAGGCTGCCCAGGCGGCTGCCAGTCCGGCGGGTCCGCCGCCCACGACGATCAGGTCATACATCCTCCGCTCCTCCCTTCGTCCGGCACAGCAGGATCCGGGTATCCGCCCGGTCCTGGAGAATTTCCCCTGGGCTGACCCCCAGCTCCCGGGACAGCAGCTCCACCACCCTGGGGCCGCAGAAGCCGCCCTGGCACCGGCCCATTCCGGTATTGACCCGGCGCTTTACGCCGTCCACAGACCGGGGCGGAATGGGTGTACGGAAGCAGGCAAGGATCTCCCCCTCCGTTACCGTCTCGCACCGGCACACCACGCGGCCATAGGCAGGTTCTTTTTCGATCAGCGCAGCTTTTTGGGAAGCGGACAGCGCCTTGAAACGGATCCTGTGCCGCTCACAAACAAAATCCGCCTTTTCCGCGAGGGGAAGTCCCGCGCTGCCCAGCAGCTCCACCGCATACTCCCCAATGGCAGGGGCCGCGCTGAGCCCCGGCGAGCAGATTCCCGCAAGATCCAGAAAACCCGGAGCGTCCGGGGGAAATTCGATGATAAAATCCTGCCTGTCGGTACGGGCCCGTACCCCGGCAAAGTTCCGGACGGACTGGCGGAAATCTATGGACGGAACGGACCGCAGTGCCTTTTCCCGGACAAAGGCCATCCCGGCGGCGGTATTGGCGGTATTATTTCCCTCCACCGGATCGGCGCTGGGGCCGACGATCAGGTTCCCGTGAACCGTGGGCGCAACCAGCACGCCTTTTCCGTTTTCATTGGGGCACTGGAACAGAACGTGGCTGACCCGGCTGCTCTCGCATTTATCCAGTAAGTAATACTCTCCCCGGCTGGGGCCCATGGTAAAGCTGTGGGAGGACACCATATCGTGAATGTCCCCGGCAAAGACCCCGGCGGCATTGACCACAAACCGGCTCCGGTACTCGCCCCGGTTGGTAGAAACTCTCCACCCCTCGGCTCCCCGTTTGATTCCGGTGACCTCTGTTTCCAGAAACAGCTCCGTACCATTCCTTACGGCTGTCTCCGCAAGGGCAAGGCACAGCTCCCAGGGAGAGCAGATGGCGGCAGTGGGGGCAAGGAGCGCCGCCGTAACGCTGCCGGAAAGAGCAGGCTCCAGGGCACGGGCCTCGTCACCGGAAAGAATGCGAAGCTCCGGCACGCCGTTTAACTCGCCCCGGTGCAAAAGATCCCGCAGGGTATTCTCCTCCTGTTCCGAAAATGCCAGAACCATGGAGCCGCACCGGCGGCAGGGCACATCCAGCTTTTCGCAAAGCTCCCGTGCAAGCCCCGAGCCCCGCACATTGAGCTTTGCCATCAGGGTTCCGGGCTCCGGGTCATAGCCCGCATGGAGGATCGCGGAATTTGCCTTGGTCGCTCCCTGGGCAACATCATTCTCCCGCTCCAGAATTCCCACTTTCAGCCGGTATTTACTCAGCATAAACGCCGTGGCCGCGCCTGTAATGCCGCAGCCGATGATCAGCACATCATACATGGAATCCCCCCTGACAAAAAAGGCGAAACAGGATTGCCCATTCCGGGCTGACCCAGTTTCGCTTGCATCCTTATGTGCGTATTATACAATAAAATGTTGAAAAAATCAAGTATCGCTGTTTGTTTTGCAATCTTTTTCCGGATACGCTTCCGGCAGCTTTTGCTTTCTGTCTTTACAGATTTTCTTTCCTGTGGTAAAATAGTCGAAAAACTTCATGGTTTTACTGAATAAGGAGAAACAGTAATATGGACTATTCCGGCAGCAGCTTTGAAAAGGCCTACACCTACACAGGCAGCGATCTGGGCGCTCTGTGGAGCCCTGGGTGCACCCGGTTCCGGGTCTGGGCGCCCACAGCCTCCGCCGTCCGCCTCCGGCTCTATTCCGACGGCGGCAGCAGCGCACCCATCGGGGAATATCCCATGGCTCCAGGCAGCCAGGGCACCTGGACGTTCGCCCTGGACGGGGACCTGCATGGAGTGTACTATACCTATCTCGTCACCGTGGACGGAACTGCCAGGGAGTCCATTGACCCCTATGCCAGGGCAGGCGGCGTCAACGGGCAGCGGGGCATGGTCATTGATCTGGAGCGCACCAATCCCGACGGATGGGCTTCGGATCGGGGACCGAGAATGTCCATCACCGACACGGTGATCTGGGAAGCACATGTAAGGGACCTGTCCATTCATCCCTCCTCCGGCATGGAAAACAAAGGAAAATACCTGGCCCTGACAGAGGAGAACACCGCAACCGCCCACGGCTTTCCCACGGGGCTTGCCCACATCAAAGCATTGGGAGTCACCCATGTCCAGCTTCTTCCCATCTACGACTACGGCTCCGTAGATGAAGAATGTCCTGACCGCCGCCAGTACAACTGGGGCTACGATCCTATGAACTTTAATTTTCCGGAGGGCTCCTATTCTACCGACCCGTTTCACGGAGAGGTCCGGGTCCGGGAGCTGAAAGAGGCGATCCATGCCCTCCACAAAAACGGTATCGGTGTCATCATGGATGTGGTTTACAACCATGTATACCGCCGGGACGACTTTTGCTTCAATAAAATCGTTCCGGGCTATTTCAGCCGGGATGCCTCCAACGGCTCCTGCTGCGGCAACGACACTGCCAGCGAGCGTTCCATGGTGCGAAAATTTATCGTAGATTCCCTGTGCTACTGGGCGGAAGAATACCATCTGGACGGCTTCCGGTTTGACCTTGCCGGCATCATCGACGCGGACACCATCCGCCTTGCCCAAAAGGCGCTGGAACGCAAAACCCCGGGACTGCTGCTCTACGGCGAGGGCTGGGACATGCACACCGTGGTGACAAAGCCGGATGTCAGCCTTGCGACCCAGAAAAACGCCCCCTTCCTCCCCGGTTTCGGGTTCTTCAATGACACCATCCGGGACCTATTGCGGGGGCCGCTGTTTGAAACCGCTGATCCGGGCTTTGCCTCCGGCGGATTTCCGGCACTTTCGGAGCTGGCTGCCGCATTTATGGGCTGCCCCGGGTGGACGGAGGACCCAAAGCAGAGCATCAACTATTGCTCCTGCCACGATAACTATACCCTGGCGGACCGGATTGCCCTGGCAAGGCCCGGCATTTCAAAGCAGGAGCTTGCCCGCCGGAACCGGCTGGCTGCCGCGTTCTGCATTCTCTCCCAGGGCGTTCCTTTCTTCCAGGCCGGAGAAGAAATGCTCCGTTCCAAGCCCTCCGGCCGGGGCGGGTTTGTTGACAACAGCTACCGTTCTTCGGACCGGGTGAACGCCCTGCGGTGGAACACCTTTGAAAGCCCGGACGCGCTGCAGACGCTCCGCTACTATCAAGGTCTGATCGCGGTGCGAAAAGAATTCTCCCTGTTCCGGCTGACCTCCCGGGCACAGGTCGAGGAAAAGGTTCGTCCTTTCCCCTGCGGCGGGGAACACACGCCGGGCTTCCTGCTGGAAGACGCTGGACGGCGCCTGCTGGTCATTTTCCATCCGGAAGACACGCCCCTGGAAGTCAGCCTGCCCCGGGGTACCTGGAACGCCCTGGTGTGGGACAATGACGCGGGGACCCGGGTCCTGTTCCAGGCGGAGGGCAGGATTCTTCTTCCGCCCGTTGCCGCGGCAGTCCTGACAGCACATAATACAACCAAAGCGAAATTTATTTGACTTTTCCCGTCATTTTGACTATAATATAGGCAGGTGGAATCCATCCCCTATAAGGAGGCATCAATATGGAAAAGAAAATTATTACAATCAGCCGGGAATTCGGCTCCGGTGGACGGACCGTCGGACGCATGGTGGCCGAGAAGCTCGGAATTCCCTTTTATGACAAGGAGCTGGTGGACCAGGTCGCTTTGGAGTCCGGCTTCGCTCCCAAATTTGTGGAAGAGCACGGGGAGCATTCCCCCGGCAGCAGCCTGTTTTCCTACGCCTTCGCCCCCCAGGGTGTCCCCGGCGTGATGAACGGCCTTTCCACAGCTGACTTTCTGTGGAACATCCAGTGCAATGTGATCCTGCAGCTTGCCGATAAGGGCCCCTGCGTGATCGTGGGCCGGAATGCCGACTACATTCTGAAAGACCGGCAGGACGCCTTGCATGTATTTGTATTTGCTGACATTGCCTACCGTGCCGACCGGATCGTGCGGCTGTACGGCGAGTCGGAGAAAGCGCCCGAAGCGCGGCTTCAGGAAAAGGATAAGCGCCGCCGGGTCAACTACCAGCACTACACCGGCAGGACCTGGGGCATGTCCCAGAACTATAACCTGTGCCTGGATACCGGCGTACTGGGCATTGATCAGTGTGTGGACATCATCACAAACGCGGTAATAAAGTCCAGGGAAGAATAAACTACATAATTTGGGGGCTGTCTCACTAACGCAGTGAGGCAGCCCCAAAAATACAGCGCCCGGCTTTTGAAAAGAGCAAAGGATATTTCTCCGCACGCCACCAGAAGCTTCACCATCTGGATCAGCAAATCTTTCACTGCGTAGGGTAAATGATCCTTGCGGAACCGGGCGATGGTGTTATGCTCTGGAGCAGGATGGCGTTCCAAAAGGTACATGAAATTGACATTCTCCCGGCAGGCACGCTCGATTTCCCGTGTCTTGAAAATTCCACGGGAGCAGCCGTACAGGACAATCTTAAATAGCGGACGCGGTGAGTACTCGATTCTCCCCAGCCGGGAGTAAGTCGCTGTCAATCTTCTATAATCCAACTCCTATGTAATACTATTTCTCGATAAAATGGTTAATACCATTTTATCGAGAAATAGTATAAGTGCGCTGTTTTTTGAAATTACCTGACAGTTTTTCCACAGCCTGGCGCAAAAATGAGGGCTGCCTCTCATGATTGTCAAAAATCATTTTGAGACAGCCCCCTTCATTTTTCTGCGTGCGGTATTTACTTTTTCCCGTCCAGCTTGTCCAGCATATCCCAGACGCCCCACATGTACATGATGCCGAGAGCCCGGTCATACAGGCCATAGCCGGGGCGGACGGTTCCGGGGCCTTCCCCCCACAGGTGCCTGCCGTGATCCGGACGGATATAGCCGTTAAAGCCGCAGTCGTGGTAAGCTTTCAGAATGTCCAGAATGCCGGTGTCGCCGTCGCAGTCCCGGTGGCTTGCCTCGCTGAAATCCCCGTTGGGGAAGTGCTTGACATTACGGATATGGGCAAAGGCGATCCGGTCGCAGTGCTTGCGGATGATTTCCGCCACATTGTTCTCCGGGTTGGCATTCAGGCTGCCGGAGCACAGGGTCAGGCAGTTATAGGGATTATCCACCATTTTCAGGAACCGGTCAATGCTGGGGCCGTCCACCAGCAGCCGGGGCAGGCCGAAAATATCCCAGGGAGGATCGTCCATGTGGATGGCCATTTTTACGTCGCATTCGGCACAGGTGGGCATGATGGCTTCCAGGAAGTACTTGAGGTTTGCCCACAGCTTTTCGTGGTCAACGCCTGCGTAGGCCTTGAAGAGCTCATCGAGCTTCGCCATCCGCTCCGGCTCCCAGCCGGGGAAGGACATATCGTACTTCTCGGTAAAGCCCAGGATATACTTTGCCATAGCGTTGTAATCGTCCTGGATCATGTTCTTCTGGTAGTACAGAGCGGTGGAGCCGTCCCCAACCGGATGGAACAGGTCCGAGCGGGTCCAGTCAAACACCGGCATAAAGTTATAACAGATGACCTTTACACCGAATTTAGACAAATTGCGGATGCACTGCTTGTAATTTTCAATGTACATGTCCCGGGTGGGCAGGCCGATCTTAATGTCATCGTGGACATTGACGGACTCCACCACATCCATATTAAAGCCGTATTCGTCCAGCTGCTTCTTGACCTCGGCAATCTCCGCTTCCTCCCAGATTTCTCCGGGCATTTTGTGGTGCAGCGCCCAGACGATGGTGGTCACACCGGGAATCTGCTTAATATCCGAGAGCTTGATATTGTCGTTGCCTTCGCCGTACCAGCGAAAACCCATCTGCATTGGCATCTCCGATCCCTCCATTTTCTTTTCCTTTTTGGTATAAGGATTTTGCTTATCATATCACGTTTTTCCCCAAACCGCAACATGGTCTTTTTTGCTGATCCATGGATTTTCTATGAAACAGATTGTTTTTATGTTCGGCCTGCTGATTTCGGAAAAAAGGGATATACTAAAGATGCGGCTTGCGAAACAGCAGGCAATCACTATTATCCGCGGAATCATCATTCCGTGAGTCTCTTGCTTCGGAGGAATGGAAAATGACGGAAAAACAATATGATGCCCTGGTAAAGGAGATGAGTCCTCCCTCTCCCCTGGGAAAGGACTGCCTCCTTGCCTTTCTCGTGGGCGGCGCGATCTGCTGCCTGGGGCAGGTGTTTCTAAACTGGTACGGCAGCCTTGGCCTTGACAAGGATATGGCAGGGACCGGTGCCTCCATGAGCCTGGTAGCCCTATCCGCTCTGTTTACCGGGCTGAGCCTGTATGACGATCTTGCCAAGCACGCCGGGGCAGGAACCCTGGTTCCCATCACCGGATTTGCCAATTCCATTGCCGCTCCGGCTGTGGAGTTCAAGACCGAGGGCTTTATCCTCGGCGTAGGCGCGAAGATGTTCACCATCGCTGGGCCGGTGCTGGTCTACGGTACGGCAGCCAGCGTGGTGTATGGCTTGATTTATTGGATAACAACCTTGTTTTAATGCAAAAAGGCTTGACCAATAATCCGGTCATGCCTTTTGCGTTTTATTTGATTAATTCTTCAAAAATGGGTAATTCGTAAGAAGGAATGTAAATCCCAAATGATTCACTATTACGGCTTATTTCAATAATGTGATA
>CAZVDH010000057.1:0-13022 GCA_964625595.1 uncultured Oscillospiraceae bacterium
CAAAAAGCGCAGGATAAAATGGTATTAACCATTTTATCGAGAAATAGTATGAAAGAGTGTCCCTGCGGGGAGCAAAGAAAGGGGAGGGCTTTTTTGATTATCGCGCTTGCTGTTTTTCTGATTACTTATGTCCTGATGCTGTCGCTGCCGAAGCTCCGGCACTGGATCGCCCTGTGGAGCGCCGGGGTGTTCCTCGCCTTGGGGATTGCCGGGGTCATTGACTATTCTCTTTTTGCCGCTTTGGGGGAGATCGATTTCAATGTGCTGCTGATGATCGGCGGCACCATGGGAATTGTCACCCTGTTCATTGAGAGCCGGTATCCTGCCCGATTGGCAGAGCTTCTGATCTCCCGCACACCCAACGTGCAGCTGGCGGTTGCCGTGCTTTCCCTGTTTGCCGGGGTAATCAGCGCCTTTGTGGACAATGTCGCCACCGTGCTGATGGTGGCCCCGGTGGGTCTGGCCATCTCCCGGAAGCTGAAAATATCCCCGGTTCCCGTGATTATTGCCATTGCGGTCTCGTCCAATCTTCAGGGCGCTGCGACCTTGGTGGGAGATACTACCAGCATTCTTCTCGGGGCCTATGCCCGCATGAACTTTTTTGATTTCTTCTGGATGGAGGGCAGGCCCGGTATCTTCTGGGGTGTGGAGCTGGGCGCCCTGGCATCCGCAGGGGTGCTTCTGTTCCTTTTCCGCAGGGAGAAAGCGCCGGTAAGCGCCCAGGTTCAAACCCGGGTGGAAGATTTTGTCCCCGCCGGCCTTTTGGTGGCGCTGATTGGCTGCCTGATTGCCGCGTCCTTTCTTCCCCAGCCGGAGGCAGGCTTTCTCCGCCTGCTTTACTCCCTGCGAAGCGGGCTGATCTGCGTGGGACTGTGCGGGGTGGGCATCGTCCACGCGTGCAGAAAAAGCGGCTCTTTCCGCCCCTTGAAAAGAATCCTGGCGGAGCTGGACACCCAGACGCTTCTCCTTCTTGTCGGCCTCTTTGTGGTCATCGGCGGGATCAAAAGCGCCGGGGTGATCGGTGCCATTGGGGAGCTGTTCTGCCGGATTGCCGGGGATGACCCTTTCCGCATGTATACGCTGCTTGTGTTTGCGTCGGTTGCGTTGTCGGCATTTGTTGACAATATTCCCTATGTTGCCACCATGCTGCCCGTTGTTGCCGATGTGGCGGCGAGAATGGGAGGCGGGGCGGCACCCTATGTGTTTTACTTCGGCCTGCTCAGCGGCGCCACCCTTGGCGGGAATCTCACCCCCATCGGGGCCTCTGCCAACATTGCCGCCATCGGTATTCTGCGGAAAAACGGGGAAACGGTTTCTCTGCGGGATTTTCTGCGCATCGGCGTACCCTTTACGCTGGCAGCGGTGCTGGCAGGATACATCTATATCTGGCTGGTGTGGGGGCCGTGAAGTTTATCCCTCGGTGACGGTCTCATAGGGCCAGTCCAGGATCCCGCCAAACTCCCGGATATTGGTATAGCCCAGCTCCACAAGAATTTGGGCGGCATTCTTGCTCCGCCGTCCGCTGCGGCAGTAGACAAGGATCAAGGCATTCTTGTCGGGGAGAGAGCTCTCCGCTTCCTCCCGGATTTCATAGTCCGGAATCAGTATAGCGCCGGGGATGTGCCCCTGGGCGAACTCTTCCTCCGTCCGCACATCCAGGATCACATATTCCGGCTCTGTATCCATGATTTTCTTTGCTTCCTCTGCCGTAATGTTCATATACACGGTCTCCTTATCTTCTTTTGTATCGGAGCAGGCAAGCAGCAGGATGCCAAGAATGCCCGCAAGGAGTATAACCCCGATTTTCTTCGTAGTCTTCACAATACTATCCTTTCCGGATTGAAATAAATGATTCCGCTATTTTTCAAGAAAAGCCGCCCAGGGCTGCTTCGCTTCCTGCCAGTGGGCATGCCAATAAAGAAGCCGGTCAATATATGTTTCCTTGCGCTGCTCCACGGCTGCCCGGCAGTCTGGGATGCCCATGCGGAAGACGATAGCACTCAGTTCATACATGGGATAGCCCAGGGCGTGACCTGCCGTGTGGACAACGGCGCAGGCCTGACCCACTGCGTGGCAGAGGGCAATGTGCTCTTTATTGGTGAGTTCTTTTGCAAAGCCATGGCAGTCCAGGATCTTCCGCTGGGCAAGAGGCATTTTAATATACCCGGCGGACCAGTCCCGGGCAGCGTTCAGAGCTTCCCGGGGGTGTGTTTCCTCCGGGTATGCTTTTTCCAGCTCAGAAACGGATTGCTCCGCCAGCTCCAGTGCCCACAGCACCGCGGCGCGGTGATCGGTTTCTGGCAGAAGCGCTTCCAGATCGTATAGAAAAGGGGAATCCTTGGCAAAAAGCACCTGATTTTTCCGCCTCAGACGGGCCGCAGGTTCGTCTATCCAGTCTGCGGGAATGCTGTCGCGGTTTTCTCTTGGATTCATAGCCGTTATGCTCCATTTTCTTCTTTCAGGAAAACAAATTCCTTTTCCCGGGACAGTTCTTCGTGATACCGGAAGCCCAGCCGGTCAAAGGCCAGAGCGTTCTCCGGCTGCTGTGCGTTTGTTTCCGCCAGAAAGCGCACCATCTCTCCCCGGGCCATTTTGGCAAGGGTGCCTTTCTGAATGATTTTTCCGTTTTTCCGCTCCCCGAATACACAGGTCACAAAGCGGTTCTCCGGTTTCAGAAACGGCCAGACGCACTGGGCATACTCCTGGGAGGCAAGGTTCAAAATGACCGGGTCATCCTCCGTTACCCTGCGGCAGAGACGGTCACCCCAGAAGCCGTACAGGTCTTCATGGCCGGAAGCCGGCAGCTTCGCCTGCATTTCCAGGCGGTAGGGTGTGATCCCGTCAAAGGGACGTAAAACCCCGTAGAACCCGGACAGGATGAAAAGATGCTCCTGGATATAGTCCAGACAGTCCTGTGAAAATACACCGGGAGCCATGTACCGGTATTGGATTCCCTCATAGGAAAGAATCGCGGGGGTCAAATTCTGCCGCAGCTCCATTTGGGCAAACCGTTCATAATTCAGTTTCGCAATCTGGTCGTTGCATTTCCACAGGGCCTTGGCTTCTTCATAGGAGAGGCGCTGAATGTTTTCTTTCAGTTCTTCCGCCTGTTCCAGGAAAACAGGAAGCGCTTTCCAGGCAAGACCGTCATCCGTAACCATCTTTTTCGCCGGGGAAATGATGATCTTCATTATACGAGCTCCAGCATCTGCCCGGGGTTTTCCGCCGCCTTTACATTTCCCATGGCCTTTACGATGATCCCGTTTTCATCGATGAGATAGGTGGTCCGCACCACGCCCAGGCTCACCTTGCCGTAGTTTTTCTTCTCTTTCCACACGTCATAGGCCTGGATCACCTCCTTTTCTGGGTCGGACAGCAGGGGAAAGGGGAGAGCGTACTTCTGTTCAAAGCTTTTGTGGGAGCTGACGGAGTCCTTGCTGACGCCCAGGACCACAGCGCCCTTTTCCAGGAACTGGGGGTAGCGGTCGGAAAAGCCGCAGGCCTGTTTGGTGCAGCCGGGGGTGTTGTCCTTGGGATAAAAATACAGAATGACTTTCTTCCCGGCGTAGTCTGACAGGCTGTGCGTCTTTCCGTTCTGATCCGGCAGGGTAAAGGCCGGGGCTTTTGTTCCAATTTCCAGCATGGTGATTCCTCCAATTTTTTTCTTTCATTATACGAAGTCTCCGGGCCTTGCGTCAAGGGGCAAGGCCGGAAAAAGTTGACGAAGGATGCATACCGGGGTATAATGGAGAAAGTACGAACAAAGGAAGACAGGCGGTGAACAAATGACAGAGGTTGTGGCGGCGCTGATCCGGGATGGGGAACGGTTTTTGATCTGCCAGCGGCCCGCAAGCAAGGCCCGGGGCATGCTGTGGGAATTTGTGGGCGGAAAGGTGGAGCCGGGGGAGACCCGGCAGGAGGCCCTGATCCGGGAATGCCGGGAGGAACTGGCGGTTACTGTCGGGGTAGGGGATATTTTTACGGAGGTGACACATACCTATCCGGATTTGACGATCCATCTGACCGTCTTTTACGCGAGGATTGTGGCAGGGAATCCCCGGAAGCTGGAACACAATGACCTCCGCTGGATCACAGCGGATGAGCTTGACCGGTATGCTTTCTGCCCGGCAGACCGGGCGATTGTGGAAAAGCTGAGAAAGAAGCTCTGATTTAAGCATCCGGGGAATAAACGAAAAGACATATTACGGCAGGAGGTACTTAAGTTGGTGCGGCCCATTATGAAAGACCCGATCTTCCTTGGCCGGAAGTCGGAGGAAGCGTGTGCGGAGGATCTTTCCGTTGCGGAAGATCTCCTGGATACGCTGAAAGCCCACGCGTCCGAGTGTGTGGGCATGGCAGCCAATATGATCGGACAGGCAAAGAGGATCATTGTATTTGACTGTGACGGCAGCTACATGACCATGTTCAACCCGGAGATTCTCCGTGCCGGGGAGCCATTCCAGGCGGAGGAGGGGTGCCTTTCCCTTACCGGAACCCGGAAAACCACGCGGTTCCGTACAATTAAGGTCCGGTATCAGAACGAAAAGTTTCAGACCAGGATCAGGACCTTCACCGGCTGGACGGCCCAGATCATCCAGCATGAGATCGACCACTGCAACGGAATATTAATTTGAAAGGAAGCATATCCTATGGATATTTTTGAAGCAATTGAGAACCGGCATTCGGTAAGAAATTATCTCGATACACCGATTCCGGAAGAGACGGCGGAAAAGCTCCGTGGAGCCATCGGGGATGTGAACCGGGAAAGCGGACTGCATTTTGCTCTGTTCACCCAGGAGCCCACGGGTTTTGCCGGGAAGCTGAAAAACGTGCGCAACTACATCGCTTTTGCAGGAAGCGGGGAGAATCTGGAGGAACGGATCGGCTATTACGGCGCGAAAGTAATGCTGGAAGCGCAGATGCTGGGCCTTAACTCCTGCTGGGTCGCCATGTCCTTCAACAAGGGAGTCGTAACGAAGCTGATGGCGCTTCAGGAGGGGGAAAAGGTGGTCAATGCCCTGGCGCTGGGGTATGGACAGACCCAGGGAACACCCCACCGCACGAAACCCATGGAAAAGCTCTGCCGGTGCGACGGGCCCATGCCGGACTGGTTCCGCAAGGGGATGGAAACGGCCATGCTGGCCCCCACTGCCATCAATCAGCAGCAATTCCTGTTCACCCTGACTGACGGCGCGGTCAGAGCCAAAGCGAAACTGGGCCCCTGCAGCCAGATCGACCTGGGTATTGTCAAATATTTCTTTGAAATCGGTTCCGGGAAAAAAGTCTTTTCTTTCGATAAAAAATAATTTCTGTTTTTTGAAAAACCCTCTTGACTCTGACGCTGCGTCATAGTTTATACTTCTTTTGTCGGGAGGAGGAAACGGTTATGATGGCAATTCAGGAAATGAGCAGGCGCACAGGGGTGAGTATACGCACCCTGCAATACTATGACCGCATCGGGCTGCTGCGCCCTGCGGCGCATACCCAGGCCAGCTACCGGCTGTATGACGATACGGACTTGGAGCGGATGCAGCAGATCCTGCTGTTCCGGGAATTGCAGTTTCCTCTGAAGCAGATCAGCGAAATTCTGGACAGTCCGAATTTTGACAGAGATAAGGCACTGCGCCAGCAAATTGATCTTTTGACCATTCAAAAGGAGCGCCTGGAAGACCTGATTAGCCTCGCCGGCACAATTCTGACAAAAGGAGAACGTACTATGGATTTTGAACCTTTCAGCAAGGAAAAGGAACGGGCCTATACCGAGGAAGCGAGAAAGCAGTGGGGAAATACCGCCGCGTGGCGGGAATTTGAGGGAAAAGCTTCCGAAAGAACCGATGGGGATACCGCGAGAATCACCGGGGAATTCATGAAGCTTTTTGAAGAATTCGGCGCTATGCGGGATACGGACCCGGCATCTGCCGCTGCGAAGGCGCAGGTAAAAAAGCTGCAAAGCTTCATTACGGAGCATTACTACACCTGTACGACCCAGATCTTGCGGGGCCTTGGGCAGATGTACGCCGCGGGCGGGGAGATGACGGAGAACATCGACCGGGCCGGCGGCCCCGGAACCGCCGCTTTCGCCGCGGCAGCCATTGAAGCATACTGCAGGTAAAACCCAATCCGCCGCCGGACATAACCGGCGGCGGATTTTCAAAAATGCTTATCGACATGATACAGAAAAATGATCGTTTAGCTGACTACTTTACCTTGTATGGTATGCGGTCCGATGCGGTACACGGCAAGGGCTCCCCTGTGTAAGGGGAGCTGTCAGCGTAGCTGACTGAGGGGTTGTAACGGTGGACTTCCACACCTACCTATCGTCAGAACGGACAGTGTCCTTTACAGTCCCTTTTCGCTGATTCGTTGTCAGTATTAAACGTTTTACTGCACAATCCCTCAGTCGCTTCGCGACAGCTCCCTTTACACAAGGGAGCCTTGGGGCGCTCCCGCGCCACAGCAGCTATCGAGCCGCGTTTCTCATATAAACGATCATTTATATGAGAAATATGGTGTATGGCTGAATAGTTCCGAAAAAAGTATGAAAGCAAAGGTAAAAAGGCATTTTTTGTTGAACAGATTCCGGCCTGACCCACATCCCTACAGGATGGCCCGGAAACCTATGGATTTTCCCACGGCCTATCAAACAGCCCATCGGACTGTTTGCAACATTCGTTTCACTCAGACCGCCCTTTCGAATTCCATTATTCCAATTAAAAATCCGGCGACTGCGAATGCAGTCACCGGAATTTTGGTCGGAGTGTCGGGATTCGAACCCGAGGCCTCTTGGACCCGAACCAAGCGCGATACCAAGCTTCGCCACACCCCGATAGCCTGAATATTATAATGAAAAATAAAGCCAATGTCAAGGGTTTCCCGGCAATTTTTGAAAAGTGGAATGAATCACGGCCCGCTTTCGTAAATTTGTGTGAGGTGATCCTATGGCATACAGGGTGGAGTATGGCTCCGGGAAAGCAAAGCGGTCTGAATTCCGGAAGAAAAAAACGGCAGGGGGGAAAGTATGGGCGTTCTTTCTCCTGTTTTTGCTGCTGGTTCGTCTGTACTGGCCTGCAGGGACGCAGGTGCTCCGGGAGCTTCTGATGCCCGGGGCGTCCCAAACAGCCTTTGCGGAGGTGCAGACTTTGACGGAGCAGCTTCGTGATGGGGAGCCTTTTGGGCAGGCGTTGGAAAATTACTGCCGCAGGATTCTTGCAGAGGCGGGGCTTACAGATGCGTAGGGTGGAAGCGGCTCCGTCTGCCTGCGTCTTAGCAGCGTTTCTATTGCTGACGCTTCCTCTGCGGTGGCTTCTGGCGGCAGTGTTTGCGGCGGGGGTACACGAAATGTGCCATGTGCTTGCCGTTCGGCTGTGCGGAGGACGTATTTTTCGCATCCAAATCGGTCCTGCCGGGGCGGCGCTGGAAACGGACAGCCTGAGCTTTCCCCGGGAAATGCTTTGCGCGCTGGCGGGTCCGGCGGGGAGTCTGCTTCTGCTGTCCCTGGGGAAATGGTTTCCGGAGGCCGCCATCTGCGGCGCGGTCCAGGGGATCTATAACCTGCTTCCCGTTTACCCCCTGGACGGCGGACGGGCCCTGCGGTGCTTCCTGGGAATGGTTATGCCGGGGGAAGCGGGGGAGCGGGCCGCGGTGCTTACCGGAAGAGTTGTCAGCTCGGTTTTGCTTGGCATTTTCGCGTATCTGCTTATCCGGCTCCATGCCTGGTTTCTGACAGCCTTTTTATTGGTGGTTCTCCTGGCAGGATTTGTTCTGCGAAAAAGAGCTTGCAAACCGGCCCATCTGGCGGTACAATAAGGGGGATTCTGTATGTGAGGTAGCGATATGACGGATCGAAAGCAGCGGCTTCTTCCCACCGTTCAGAAGCCCGCCCGGTATACCGGCGGAGAATGGGGAGAGGTTCAAAAGGAAAAGGAGCAGGTCAACATCCGGGTGGCGTTCTGTTTCCCGGATACCTATGAGATCGGCATGTCCAATCTGGGAATGCGGATCCTGTACGGCGTGATGAACGCGCAGCCGGATGTGTGGTGCGAACGGGTCTTTGCCCCCTGGGGTGACATGGAGGCGGCAATGCGCCGGGAGGCAATCCCTCTGTGGGCGCTGGAAAGCCAGGACCCGGTAAAGGATTTCGACATGATCGCCTTTACCATCGGCTATGAGATGGCCTACTCCAACGTGCTGAATATGCTGGACCTGGCGGGGGTGCCGCTTCACGCTTCGGAGCGGACGGGCCTTAAAAATATCGTGTTTGCCGGCGGTGTGTGTACCTTTAATCCCGAACCGCTGGCGGACTTTGTGGACTTCTTCTCCCTGGGCGAGGGCGAGGAAAGCACGGTGGAGATCCTGGATGTTTACCGCCGGGCCAAGGCGGAGGACTGGTCCAAGGAGCGGTTCCTCCGGGAGGTCGCCAAGGTCCCCGGTGTGTATGTCCCGAGTCTCTATACCCCCGTGTACGAGCCGGACGGACGCTTAAAAGAGATCGTCTGCGCCGAGGGTGCGCCGGAGGTGGTAACAAAGCGGATCGTCCAGAACCTGGATACTGCCTGGTTCCCCACGAAAATGGTGGTGCCCTCCACGGAAATTGTCCATGACCGGGCCAATCTGGAGGTGTTCCGGGGCTGCATCCGGGGCTGCCGGTTCTGCCAGGCGGGCTTCAGCTGCCGCCCGGTGCGGCGGAAAAGCCCGGAGGTGCTGTACCGGCAGGCTGTTGAACTGCTGGAAAACTCCGGGAACAACGAAATAACACTGTCCAGCCTGTCCACCTCGGACTATAAAGGACTGCGGGAGCTGACGGATGCCCTGATCCCTTACTGCGAGGCCCACAAGTACAGCATGTCGGTGCCCTCTCTCCGGGCGGACAACTTCTCCCGGGAGCTGATGGAGCGGGTGCAGGCCGTGCGGAAAAGCGGCCTGACCTTTGCGCCGGAGGCGGGAACCCAGCGCCTGCGGGATGTGATCAATAAGAATCTCCAGGAAGAGGAGATCCTCTCCACCTGCGCCATTGCCTTTGCCGGTGGTTGGAGCCATGTGAAGCTGTACTTCATGCTGGGGCTTCCCACGGAGACGGACGAGGATGTACTGGGCATCGCCGAGCTGGTGTATAAGATCATTCAGCTCTGGAAAGAAAAAGGGGTGAACCGGAAGCGGGGGCTTTCCATTCGTCTGGCAACCGCCTATTTTGTCCCCAAGCCCCATACGCCTTTCCAGTGGGAAAAGCAGATCACGCCCCAGGAATATCTGCGGCGGTGCAAGCTCCTGAAGGAGCACCTGTACAGCAAGTGCGTTGAGTACGACTATCACAGCCCGGACCTCAGCCGCTTGGAAGCGGTCTTTGCCCGGGGCGACCGGCGCTTAGGACCTGTGATCGAGAAAGCGGTGCGCAGCGGGGCCAGACTGGATGGTTGGGACGAGTATTTCCGCTATGACCTGTGGCTGGAAGCTTTTGCCAAATACGGCGTGGACCCGGATTTTTACACCGTCCGGGGCTACGGTGAGGAGGAACTGCTTCCCTGGGATATGATGGATGTGGGCGTGAGCAAGGCATTTCTGCACCGGGAGCGCCGCCGGGCCTATGAGGGCCGGGTGACCCCCGACTGCCGTCACGGCTGCGCCGGCTGTGGCGCCAATGCCCTGCTGAAGGAGGCGCGGTGCGATGATTAGACTGCTGTTTGAAAAGACCGGGAACGCGGTATGGATCTCCCATCTGGACCTGATGCGCCTGTTCCAGCGGGCGTTCCAGCGGGCGGGATTGCCCCTGACCCATACCCATGGCTTCAACCCCCGGCCCAGCGTATCTATCGCGCTGCCCATGTCCGTGGGGGTGGAGAGCGGCTGTGAGCTGCTGGATTTTGCCCTGGATGGGGAGCCGGTGCCCTGCGGGGAGATCCGGGATCGGCTGAATGCCGCCCTTGTACCCGGGGTGCGGATCCTGGATGTGTATGAGGATGGAAATAAACTCAAAAACCTTGCCTGGCTGGACTGCTGCCTGACTTTGGAGTATGACGCAGGTGTCCCGTCGGACGCCGCCGAGAAGCTCGGCGCGCTGTTTTCCCAGCCCAGTCTGTCTGTAGAAAAGAAAAGCAAGAGCGGTGTTTCGGAGCAGGACATCATCCCGCTGCTGGGGCGTTTGGAGCTGCGGCACGAAGACAGGAATACGTTGATGCTCCTTGCCCGGGTTCACTGCCAGAACCCCGCGCTGAACCCTATGCAGCTTCTGGCTGCTGTGGAACGATACCTGCCGGAGCTTGCGCCCAGCTTTTGCCGCTGCCGCCGGGTAGAATTATACGACGAAAACGGAAACGTGTTCAGATAAGGAGAATAGATATGGAAGAATTCATTATGCTGGAGGAGTGCCCCCTGTGCCGGGGCGCCGGTTTGATTGTCCACGAGGGCGGTTGGAATGTCCAGGTGGAGTGCGCCGACTGCAGCGCCCACACCGTGTATGTGGAGTACGGCAATGAAGAAGAGAAGCGCCGCGCCGAGGAAACGGTGGCCCACCTGTGGAACATCGGCAAGGTTGTCAGCAGCGAGCGCGGGGAGTAAGAAAGAAAAGAGGCCGTTTATCATGTTCCAGGCAACAGACGAGCAGATGCTTGCCGCCGTCCGCGGCAGGATCCGGGAGCTGCACGAATATGCGCCCGACAGCATCGGGGACCGGATGGGCTATCAGCTGATTTCCTGCGCCGGCGGCGGACGGGAGTACCTGTTTCAGTGTCAGACCTTTGACTGGATGCGCAACGCACCCGGCACCCTCCACGGCGGCATGTGCGCCACGGTTGTGGATCAGGCCATGGGCTTTGTGGCATACTGCATCAAACCTGGGGAGGGAATTGCGCCCACGGTTCAGATGCAGGTGGAGTACCACCGCCCCCTGATTCCCGGGAAATCCGTTCTTGTTCGGGTGCAGGTGGTCTCAGCGGGGAAAACGCTGATGCACCTGTCCGCCCAGGCGTATCAGGCGGATCAGCAGGATGCGATCTGCCTCAGTGCCACGGGCCTGTATTTCTACAAGCCCATGAAAATGGAACCCTGAGGATGGAAACGCTGACCAAAAAATCTTTGGAGAATTTGAAAATAGTGCTTGCATTTTCCGGAAGGATGTGCTAGAATACTCAGGCAGTCAAGAGATTGCTGTTTTCCGGGTGTGGCGAAGTTTGGTATCGCGCTTGAATGGGGTTCAAGAGGCCCCGAGTTCGAATCTCGGCACTCGGACCATGAAAACCGAAAGAGCATTTGCTCTTTCGGTTTTTTTAGTGAGAGATTCAAATGAATTCCGGGCCGCCCATCGTCATGCAGATGAAAAAAGCCGTACCCTCCGGGTGAGAGGGTACGGCTTATTTCAGGCTTACTGATAATCCACCACATTGACCCAGGAGAGCAGGAACGCCCGTTCGGCTTCATTACTCTTGACCAGCTGGGAAGCGGCTACAATGGGCATCCATTTCTGGACATACTGTTTGGCGGTATCGCTTTTCTGGCAGAAGAGCTTCAGGTACTTTTCGGCTCCCTCCCGGTCGCCCTCCAGGCAGAACAGCAGATAGGTTCTGGCAGCATCCGCGGAGGCGTTGCCCTGGGTGGCATGGGACCAGTCCAGGATGTAGGGGGTACCATCTCCGGTAATAATGATATTGGAGGGGTTAAAATCGCCGTGGCAGATCTTACTGTGCTTCGGCATGCTGTCCAGATGGATGTGCAGGTCGTAGCGGGTAGTGGCATCCAGCCCGGAGGCGCTGATCTTGCCGTGCATTTTGTCCTTCAGCTTGTTCAGCATAGGACAGGTCAGGGCGTGCATTTTGAGCTGCAGATCTACGAGAAAGCTGAGATATTCGTCTTTCTTTTCCGGATTCTCCTGCATCAGCTGGGCCAGGGTTTTGCCCTCAATGAATTCGGTCATGATGGCCCACTTGCCGTCCACCACGTTAACACCCAAAAGCTTGGGGATGTTCAGTCCGGTCTGCTCAATGCGGGCATGATTCAGGGCCTCGTTCAGAATATCCGCCTTGGAAAAATGCTCGTCAAAGGCCTTGATGCAGGTATTTCCGTCCCGGTAGATGACTTTATGGGGCCGGGTGGCAATGACATTTTCCATATTCATCCTGTTTTCCTCCTTAAACCTTATTCGCGGTCCCGTAGTATGCGTTGAGATACATCTGCTTGATTTCCCGCATCAGCGGATAACGGGGATTGGCACCGGTGCACTGGTCGTCAAAGGCCTGCTCCACCATGTCGTCCAGCCGGGCCAGGAAGTCGGCTTCATCAATACCGTAATCCCGAATCGTCTTCTTAATGCCAATTTGGGCTTTCAGATCATCAATGGCCTGGATCAGATTCTCCAGTTTTTCCTCGTCGGTATTGCCGCCCAGCTTCAGGTAGTCGGCAACCTCGGCGTACCTTGCCAGGGTGTGGGGATGGTCATACTGGGAGAAAGTGCCCATCTTGGTGGGAACCTCAGCGGCATTGAAGCGCAGGACTTCGTCGATCATCAGGGCATTGGCAACACCGTGGGGCAGATGGTGGAAAGCGCCCAGCTTGTGGGCCATGGAGTGGCAGACGCCCAGGAACGCATTTGCAAAGGCCATACCGGCCATGCAGGCGGCGTGAGCCATATTCTCCCGGGCCCGGGGCTCTTTGGGACCGTTGTCGTAGGCCTTGGGCAGATTTTCAAAGACCAGCTTCAGGCTCCGCAGGGCAAGACCGTCGGTGTAGTCCGTAGCCATGACGGAGGCGTAGGCTTCCAGAGCGTGGGTCACCGCGTCAATTCCGGAGGCGGCGGTCAGACCTCTGGGGGCGTTCATCATCATGTCGGCGTCCACAATGGACATTTTGGGCAGCAGCTCATAGTCCGCCAGGGGATACTTGACGCCGCTTTGCTCATCGGTAATAACGGCAAAGGGAGTTACCTCGGAACCGGTGCCGGCGGAGGTGGGGATCGCCACGAAGTAGGCCTTTTCCCCCATTTTGGGGAAGGTGTAGACCCGCTTGCGGATGTCCACAAACCGCATGGCCATATCCAT
>CAZVDH010000058.1:0-12812 GCA_964625595.1 uncultured Oscillospiraceae bacterium
GCGGTGATGAACTTGCCGGAGCCGTCGGGCTCGTCGCCGCCGGAGAAGCCGCCGGGGATGAAGATCATCTGGGCGTCTTTCAGTTCCCGGGCAAATTCGTCCACACTGCGGGCAATGGCATCGGCGGACAGGTTCCGCACCACAATGATCCGGGGATCGGCCCCGGCGTCAGCCATGGCCTTTGCCGAATCATATTCGCAGTTGGTGCCGGGGAAAGCGGGGATCAGCACCCGGGGTTTGGCGATACGGATGGTAGGGGATTTCCAGGAGGCAGCCTCATAGGAGAAAGTCTCCATGGGCACCTGGGCTGTAGGGATATTGCAGGCGTACACCGGTTCCAGCTTGTTTTCGTAAGCGTTCAGCGCGGCGCTGTGCTTTACGATCTGGCCCTGGTAGACGAAGCTTCCGTCGCTGCGGGTAACACCCAGGACGGTGCCCACCGGGGTCTCCCCGGACAGCTCAACCAGGAAGCTGCCGTAACGGCAGGAGAACAGGTCGTCCATGGTAAGGGCGTAGTCAAAGGTAAAGCCCAGGCCATTGCCAAAGGCCATCTTCATAACGGCTTCCGCAGGGCCGCCCATGCCGGGGGTGTAGGCGGACACCGCCGCACCGCTGGAAAGCAGTTCCTTGACCTGGTTGAACAGGGCAATGAGGGACTGGGCCTTCGGCAGGCCGTTTTCGTCATACTCCGGGCTCAGCAGGCACACGGTATGGCCGGGAGCCTTGAACTCGGGGCTGACCACCTCGCTTACATTGCCGGTGGTGACGGCAAAGGAGACCAGGGTGGGGGGCACGTCCAGGTTTTCAAAGCTGCCGGACATGGAGTCCTTGCCGCCGATGGCGCCCACCCCCAGATCCAGCTGGGCCTTGAAAGCGCCCAGCAGAGCCGCCAGAGGCATGCCCCAGCGTTTGGGGTCCTTGCCCATCCGGGGGAAGTACTCCTGGAAAGTCAGGTACACATCCTGGAACGAAGCACCGGAGGCAATGAGCTTGGAGACGGATTCCACCACAGCCAGATAGGCGCCATGGTAGGGAGAATGGCTGGTGATAAAGGGGTTATAGCCGTAGGCCATGAAAGAGCAGTCGTCGGTATGCCCTTTCTCCACGGAGATCTTCTGGACCATGGCCTGGATAGGGGTCAGCTGATACTTGCCGCCGAAGGGCATGAGCACGGTGCCCGCGCCGATGGTGGAGTCAAACCGCTCGGAAAGGCCCCGCTTGGAGCAGGTGTTGAGGTCGGAAGCGATGCGCAGGAAGTTCTCCCGGAAATCTCCGGTAATCTCCTGACGGACAGGCTCCGCCGCAGCGGGAGCGGCGCAGGTGTGCTTGGCAGCGCCGTTGGAGTTCAGGAATTCCCGGCTGATGTCGCAGACGGTGTTTCCGTTCCAGCGCATGGTGAGCCGGGGGGACTCGGTGACGACAGCGACCTTGGTGGCGCTGAGGTTTTCAGCGGCAGCAAGCTCCAGGAACCGGGCCGCGTCCTTGGGCTCCACAACCACAGCCATCCGCTCCTGGGATTCGGAGATGGCAAGCTCGGTGCCGTCCAGACCCTCGTATTTCTTGGGCACCGCATTCAGGTCGATATCCAGGCCGTCGGCCAGCTCGCCGATGGCAACGGACACGCCGCCGGCACCGAAGTCGTTGCAGCGCTTAATGAGCCGGGAGGCCTCCGGGTTCCGGAACAGCCGCTGAAGCTTCCGTTCCTCGGGAGCGTTGCCTTTCTGAACCTCCGCGCCGCAGGTCTCCAGGGAGTGGAGGTTGTGGCTCTTGGAGGAGCCGGTAGCGCCGCCGCAGCCGTCACGGCCGGTGGCGCCGCCCAGCAGAATCACGATGTCCCCGGGCACAGGGCACTCCCGGCGGACATTGGCGGCGGGAGCGGCAGCGATGACCGCGCCGATCTCCATCCGCTTGGCGGCGTAGCCGGGGTGGTAAATTTCATCCACAATGCCGGTGGCAAGACCGATCTGGTTGCCATAGGAGGAATATCCGGCGGCGGCGGTGGTGACCAGCTTCCGCTGGGGAAGCTTGCCGGGGATGGTCTCGGATACGGGCTTCAGGGGGTCCGCCGCGCCGGTGACACGCATGGCACCGTAGACGTAGGAGCGGCCGGACAGGGGATCCCGGATGGCACCGCCGATGCAGGTGGCGGCGCCGCCGAAAGGCTCGATTTCCGTGGGATGGTTGTGGGTCTCGTTTTTGAACAGCAGCAGCCAAGGCTCGGTTTTGCCGTCCACCCCCACATCCATTTTCACGGTGCAGGCGTTGATCTCCTCGGACTCGTCCAGCTTGGAAAGCTTTCCGGTGGCTTTCAGGTACTTGGCGGCGATGGTGGCAAGATCCATGAGACAGATGGGCTTCTGCTCCCGGTGGAGCTCTTTGCGCACCGCCAGGTACTCGTCATAGGCTTTTTGCAGCAGGGGATCGGCAAAGGTCACGCTGTCGATCACCGTACCGAAAGTGGTGTGGCGGCAGTGGTCGGACCAGTAGGTGTCAATCATCCGGATCTCGGTAATGGTGGGGTCCCGGCGCTCGCTGCGGAAGTATTTCTGGCAGAAAACAATGTCGTCCAGGTCCATGGCAAGACCGTATTTGGCGATGAAGTCCGCCAGCTCCTCCCGGGTAAGAGCGGTAAAGCCCTCCAGGGTGGCGACGGTGGTGGGAATGGCGTACTGGGCTGCCAGGGTCTCCGGCTTTTCCAGAGAGGCCTCCCGGGCTTCCACGGGGTTAATGACATATTTCTTTACCGCAGCCAGTTCTTCCGCGGCAACAGCGCCGTACAGGGCGTACACCTTGGCTGTGCGCACCGTGGGCCGCTCTCCCTGGGAGAGGATCTGGATGCACTGGGCGGCGGAGTCCGCCCGCTGGTCAAACTGACCGGGCAGGTATTCCACGGCAAAGACGGCGGAGGCGCCGGTGAGGTCGGCTTCCTCCCGGGCGGTGTCCACCTGGGGCTCGGAGAAGACCGTGGGCACGGCGGAATCAAACAGTTCCCGGGAAATGCCCTCGGCATCGTACCGGTTCAGGATCCGAACCCTTTCCAGGCTCCGGACACCCAGCAGATTGGTTGCCTCGGCGCAGAGGCTTCTGGCCTCGTTGTCCAGGCCCGGTTTCTTTTCTACAAATACGCGATAAACCATTGGGCTATATTACCTCCTGTTTTTTCTTGATCCGGAATGCACTGTTATACACAGGCTTCCAGGGCCCGCTTGCCGATGTCACTGCGGCGGTAGGCGTTTTGGAAGACGACACCCTCTGCCAGCCGGTAGGCTTCCCGAACGGCAGCGTCCAGAGTATCCGCGACAGCGGTGGTGCCGGTGACCCGGCCGCCGGAGGTCAGAAGCTTTCCGTCCGCTTCCTTTGCGCCCGCAACATAGGTGTGGGCGGCGGCTTCCTCGGTCATGGTGATGGGGAAGCCCTTTTCGTAGTGCTCAGGGTACCCATTGGATGCGGTGACAACGCAGCAGGCGTGCTTATCGGAGAACGCTACTTCCGTTTTTTCCAGCGCAGCGTTGGTGGTAGCCTGCATAATGGTCAGCAGGTCGCTTTCCAGGAGCGGCAGGACCACCTGGGTCTCCGGATCGCCGAAGCGGCAGTTGTATTCAATGACCTTGGGGCCGTCCTTTGTGATCATCAGCCCGAAGTACAGGCAGCCGGTAAAGGGCCGGCCCTCGGCGGCCATGGCCCGGATGGTGGGGAGGAAAATTTCCTCCATGCACCGGTTGGCAACCTCCGGCGTGTAGTAAGGGTTGGGAGCCACAGTGCCCATGCCGCCGGTATTGAGGCCGGTGTCACCGTCGTGGGCCCGCTTGTGGTCCATGCTGGACACCATGGGCTTGACGCATTTTCCGTCGGTGAAAGACAGCACGGAAACCTCCGGTCCCTCCAGGAATTCCTCAATGACCACGGTGGTTCCGCTCTTGCCGAACTTCCCGTTTGCCATCATGTCGGTGACGGCAGCCTTGGCTTCCTCCCGGGTGGCGGCGATGATCACGCCCTTGCCCAAAGCCAGACCGTCAGCCTTGACAACCGTGGGGATGGGGGCGGTGTCCAGATACCGCAGAGCCGCGTCCAGGTCGGTAAAGATTTCGTACTTCGCCGTGGGGATGCCGTATTTTTTCATCAGCTCCTTGGAAAAAGCCTTGCTGCCCTCGATGATGGCGGCATTGGCTTTCGGGCCGAAGCAGGGAATGCCGATGGCGTTCAGCCGGTCCACACAGCCCAGCACCAGGGGATCGTCCGGGGCAACCACCGCGTAATCGACCGCATGCTCCTGGGCAAAACGGACGATGCCGTCAATATCCGTGGCGGCAATGGGAACACACTGGGCATCCCGGGCAATACCGCCGTTGCCCGGCAGGGCATAGATGGTCTCTGCCGCCGGGTTTTCTTTCAGCTTGCGGATGATGGCGTGCTCCCGTCCGCCGCCGCCTACGACTAACAGTTTCATAAGCCTTGACTCCTTGTTTGGAGATATAAGATATAAGATACGAGATATAAGATAATCCTAATTGGAAGAGGTGCGGATAGATGCGGAGAGAATCGCCAAAAGCTCGCTGCAATCGCTGCGCAGGGAATGATAAAGCTTGTCTGGAATATAGGAACAACTGTTGAGAAGCTCCAGCCAGTAAAGGGTTTCCGCTGCTTCTTTCTCCGCAATTTGCAGTTTGGCAGTAAAATCTTTGCGGCTGCTCCCATAGACAGCTTCTGCGATATTTGCGCCGATGCTTGTCCCACTGCGAAGCACCTGTTTGGACATGATAAACTCGTGGTGTTCTTCTCCTAAATACCGGTACAAGTGAACGATCCGTTTTGCGAACGCCATGCTCTTTTGCCTTGCGATACTGTCTGTAGACATACTCCCTCACATCCCTTAGGAGATATAAGATACGAGATAACAGATATAAGATGAAAAATATCTTATATCTTGTATCTAATATCTTATATCTCAGATTAGTGGTGGAACAGCCGCATTCCGGTAAAGGCCATGGCGACATTGCGTTTGTCGCACTCCTCAATGACCAGGTCGTCCCGGATGGAGCCGCCGGGCTCGGCGATATAGCTGACACCGGAGGCGCAGGCCCGCTTGATATTGTCGGCAAAGGGGAAGAAAGCGTCGGAGCCCAGGCTCACGCCGGTGAGGGCGTCCAGGAATTCCCGCTTTTCCGCCTGGGTCAGGGGCTCGGGGCGGGAAGAGAAATAGCTCTGCCAGATGCCCTCGGCGCATACATCTTCTTCGTTGCCGTTGATGTAGCCGTCAATGACATTGTCCCGGTTGGGACGGCTGAGGTCGGCGCGGAAGGGCAGACTCAGGGTCTTGGGGTGCTGCCGCAGGAACCAGGTATCCGCCTTGGTACCGGCAAGCCGGGTGCAGTGGATCCGGGACTGCTGTCCCGCGCCAACGCCGATAGCCTGGCCGTCATAGGCAAAGCACACGGAATTGGACTGGGTGTACTTGAGGGTGATGAGGGACACGATAAGATCCCGCTTGGCATCCTCCGGCAGGTCCTTGCGCTTCGTGACCACGTTATTCAGCAGGGCTTCGTCGATCTTAAAATTGTTCCGGCCCTGGCAGAAAGTGACGCCGTAGACCATCTTGGTTTCCTGTTCGGCGGGAACATAGTCAGGGTCAATGGCTACCACGTTGTAGCCGCCCTTGCGCTTGGTTTTCAGAATGGCGAGAGCCTCGTCGGAATAGCCGGGGGCAATGACACCGTCGGAAACCTCTTTCGCAATGAGGCTGGCGGTGAGGGCGTCGCAGGGGTCGGACAGGGCCACCCAGTCGCCGAAAGAGCACATCCGGTCGGTACCCCGGGCACGGGCATAGGCGCAGGCCAGGGGATTCTCGTCAAGGCCGGGCACATCGTCAACAAAGCAGGCTTTCTTCAGGTTTTCCGGCAGGGGACGGCCCACGGCGGCGGAGGTGGGGGAGACATGCTTGAAAGAAGCGGCGGCGCACATGCCGGTGGCTTCTTTCAGTTCCTTGACCAGCTGCCAGGAGTTCAGGGCATCCAGGAAATTGATGTAGCCGGGGCGCCCGTTCAGCACGGTCACCGGCAGGTCGCTGCCGTCAGCCATGCGGATGCAGGCAGGCTTCTGGTTGGGGTTACAGCCATATTTCAGGGCGATTTCATTCATTTGGGCACCTCATTTGTTCCGGTTGACCATCCGGTTTTCTTCCGCTCCGGTGGCAAGATCGATATAGCGTACATACAGGGAAATCTTGTTGTTTTCGTCCAGAGATTCCCAGATCTCTTTTGTAAAGTCGTCAATGCTGTTGGGAATGCTGACCCGCTCCGGCTCACCCTGGAAAGTGGGAATGGGGTTGCCGTCGCAGACATAGGTGTGGATGAAGTGGCCAAGACCAGCCTGAGAGCCGTAGTGGAAGCTGAACCGGTTGCAGAAAGTACCCTTTTCATCGCCGGACTTGAGAATGCTCATTTTGTAGGAGAAGTCCCCGTTTTCGAAAGTCAGCATACCGCTGATCCGGGGGGTGAAGTTGGGGGGATCCGGCTCAAAGCACCGCTGGGCCAGGGAGCGGTCAAAGCTCATACCGGCAATCAGTCCCTTGTAGATGGTGTCGGTCTGGTCGCCGTTGGTGACGATCAGGCTGCTTCCGAACCGACGGATGGCAGCGTAAATGATAAGCCGGGGATCCTCCACCTTGCTTGCGTCAAAGGGTTCTGTAAAGAGGGCACCATCCCGTTCCACAAAGATACGGTTGCGGCTGTTGGCGCTGCGGCCCATGATGAAATAGGCGATGACGGCGTGCTTGCCGTCGGCGCTCTTTCCGATGACGATTCCCCGGCCGGGATAGGTATTCCCTTCCAGGCGGTCATGCATGGATTTTACTTCGTAAATATTCAT
Source organism: uncultured Oscillospiraceae bacterium (assembly GCA_964625595.1). Classification (GTDB taxonomy): domain Bacteria; phylum Bacillota; class Clostridia; order Oscillospirales; family Oscillospiraceae; genus Faecousia. Next base: position 6,865 of record CAZVDH010000058.1, read on the forward strand.
TTGGCATCCTCCGAAGAATGATTCATAATTTCGCGGCACACCTGTTCCGCTGCCTGGGGAAGCAGTACCCATTCCGCCTGCTCCATGACCCGGCGCTGCAGAACCTGCGGGGTGTCGCCGGGAAGGATCTCCACCGCTTTCTGGGCGATGATCTTTCCGCCGTCGGGGATCTGGTTGACATAATGCACTGTGGCCCCGGTGACCTTGACACCGTATTGGAGTGCCGCCTCGTGTACCCGCAGTCCGTAGAAGCCCTCTCCGCAGAAAGCGGGAATGAGGGAGGGGTGAACATTCAGAATCCGGTTGGGATACTTTTCCGTAAAGCTGCCGCTGAGGATGTTCAGGAAGCCCGCCAGGATGATGACCTGAATGTCAAATTCCCGGAGCTTTTCTTCCAGGGCGTCTTCAAAAGCGGCCTGGGAACCAAGGGCCTTTTTCAGAATGGTGCAGCAGGGAACCCCCGCCTTCTTTGCCCGTTCCAAAGCGTAGGCTCCGGCGGTGTTGGACACCACGAGGGCAATTTCACCGCTGGGAAGCTTTCCGGCAGCCTGGGCATCCAGCAGGGCCTGCAGATTGGTGCCGCCGCCGGACACCAGCACCGCGATCCTGACTTTCACCTCAGGACCACCTTTTCTTTCCCCTCGGTAATGGTGCCGATCACATAGGCATCCTCACCGTGGCTGCGGAGGATCTCCAGGGCAAGGGTCTCCTGGGCCTTGGGAACCACAACGCTCATGCCAACGCCCATGTTAAAGGTATTGAACATGTCCCGCTCCGGGATATTGCCCCGGGAGGCAATCAGATTGAAGATGGGCAGCACCTTGACACTGGCTTTATCGATGGAGGCGCACAGGCCGTCGGGAATGCTGCGGGGAATATTTTCATAGAAGCCGCCGCCGGTAATGTGGCTGATGCCCTTGACATCCACCTGTTCCAGCAGCGCGAGGATGCTCTTAACGTAGATTTTTGTAGGAGTGAGCAGGGTTTCTCCAATGGAAGCGCCGCCCAATTCTTCACAGGGCTCAGTCAGGTGGGGATTGTTCTCCACATCAAAGACCTTGCGCACCAGGCTGAAGCCGTTGGAGTGGACACCGGAGGAAGCCAGGGCGATCACGGTATCTCCCGGAACCATCCGGGTGTTGTCGATGATCTTCTTCTTGTCCACGATGCCGACACTAAAGCCTGCCAGATCGTAGTCGTCCGCCGCCATCATCCCGGGATGCTCGGCGGTCTCTCCGCCGATGAGGGCGGAACCGGACCGGACACAGCCCTCGGCCACACCGGCAACAATATCCGCGATCCGTTCGGGGACATTCTTGCCGCAGGCAATGTAGTCCAGGAAAAACAGGGGCTTGGCGCCGCAGCAGATCACATCGTTGACGCACATGGCAACGCAGTCGATGCCGATGGTGTCGTGCTTGTCAAGGAGCATGGCAATGCGCAGCTTGGTGCCCACGCCGTCGGTGCCGGAGACCAGCACCGGTTCCTCCATACCCTTAAGGTTCAGGCCGAAGCAGCCGCCGAAGCCGCCCACGTCATCCAGGCAGCCCTCGTTTCTCGTCCGGGCCACATGGCGCTTCATCAGTTCCACCGCGCGGTAACCTGCGGTAATGTCCACGCCTGCGGCGGCGTAGCTGTCAGACCGGGAATTTTCCATGTCGTTCCTCCTTTATTCTTTGCCGTTCCAGCAGTAGGTGCACACCTCGCAGGGCGGCAGGTCAATGGCTTCCAGAATGCCCTCCAGGGACTGATACTCCAAAGAAGAGAAGTGGAGTTTTTCGCAGATGGCTTTGCGCATATTCTTTCCCCGTTCGGTGCTGGCATCCATATATTCGTCCAGATGCTCCAGGCCCTCTTCCCCCTCCAGCTCCCGGATGGTGCTCCGGGCGATCAGGTCATTGTCGGAGGTGGAACGGGAGAAGTTCAGGTATTTGCAGGCGTAGAGGATGGGCGGGCAGGCGGAGCGGATGTGCACGTCCTTGGCGCCGTGCTCATACAGGAAATCCACCGTCTCCCGCAGCTGGGTGCCCCGGACGATGGAATCGTCCACAAACAGCAGCTTCTTGTCCCGGATCAGCTCGTCCACCGGGATCTGCTTCATCTTGGCAACCATGTTCCGTTCCTCCTGGGTGGCGGGCATGAAGCTCCGGGGCCAGGTGGGGGTGTACTTGATAAAGGGGCGGGCAAAGGGAACGCCGCTTTCGTTGGCGTAGCCGATAGCGTGGGGGGTGCCGGAATCGGGAACGCCGCCCACATAATCAATGTCCTGGGCAACGCCGTTTTCCTTGTCGGTTTTCGCCATGATCCGGCCGTTGCGGTAGCGCATATACTCCACGCTCTTGCCCTCGTAGCAGGCGGTGGGGTAGCCGTAGTAGGACCAGAGGAACGCGCAGATTTTCTTTTCTTTCCGGGGCGGGGACAGGACTTCAATTCCGTCGGGAGAAATCTCCACGATCTCACCGGGGCCCAGCTCCCGGACCACTTCGTAGCCCAGCTTTTCGCCGGCGTAGTCTTCAAAGGTGGCGCAGTAAGCGTCTTCTTTCTTTTCAATCACAATGGGAAGCCGCCCCATTTTGTCCCTTGCCGCGATGAGATGGCCGCCCTCTTTGAGGATCAGGATGGAGGCGGTGCCGTCCACCATTTCCTGGGCAAAGCGGATGCCCTCGGCAAAGGAGCTTTTCTGGTCAATAAGGGCAGCGATCAACTCGTTGGCGTTGATCTTTCCGCCGGACATGCTCTCAAAATGGCCGCCGCTGAAAGTCAGGTACTGATTGATAAGCTGCTCGGAATTGTTGATCACACCGATGGTGCAGATGGCGTAGCAGCCCAGGTTGGAGCGGATCAGAATGGGCTGGGGATCGGTGTCGGAGATGCAGCCGATGGCGGCAGTGCCGGTCATTTCCTCCAGGATCCGCTGGAATTTGGTGCGGAAAGGCGAATTTTCGATGTTGTGGATCTCCCGCTGAAGACCCTTTTCGGGATCGAACGCTGCCATGCCGCCCCGGCGGGTGCCCAGGTGGGAATGATAGTCCGTGCCGAAGAATACGTCCAGTACGCAGTTTCTGCGGGAAGTCGCTCCAAAAAAACCACCCATGTATGGTTTCCTCCTTTATTGTCCGGCAGCCTCAAAAACGTATGCTTTTCGGCTGTCAATTGTGTCCGTATTGTGGGGGAAGCAAAGGCGGTTACCTTTGGGACTCTCCCTCCGGGGCAGAAGCGTTCCTGTTCAGTTCCGCCTGCAGCGCCGCGTCCTTGGCAAGGACTTTCTGTGCGTCGCTTGCCCGCTTTGCGTCCAGCTTTTGGGCCAGGGCGGGATCCTCCACCGCCAGAATCTGGGCAGCCAATAAAGCGGCATTGACACCCCCGTTCACCGCCACGGTGGCTACCGGAATTCCGGAGGGCATCTGTACGGTGGAAAGGAGGGCATCAATGCCATCAAGACAGGGACCCTGGCAGGGGATCCCAATTACGGGCAGTGTAGTGGCGGCGGCAATGGCTCCCGCCAGGTGGGCAGCCATTCCGGCTGCGGCAATGATCGCGCCGAAGCCGTTCTCCCGGGCGGACAGGGCAAAGGCGCGGGCCTGCTCCGGGGTGCGGTGGGCAGAATAGATGTGGCATTCAAAGGGAATCCCCAGGGAATCCAGGGTGTCCATCGCCTTGCGCAGCACGGGCAGGTCGCTGTCGCTGCCCATTACAATTCCGATTTTTTTCATAAAAGCCTCCCAAAAAGTTTCGGTTTTTCCCGAAAAAGCCTAAAAGGGCCCCTCACGCCAAAAGCGCAAGTGAGCCCTTATCACGACCTGTGCGGAAGTATGCCCCTTACTGTGTGGTGACAAAAGCCGTACATAAGGGTTCTGATCGATCCGTGGATTATTATAGCATATGGGGGCGAAAACCGTCAAGAACGCAGAAAGCCGATTCTTTCCGCCCCAGTTTGGCCTTTCATGTGAATTTTGCCAAAGATTTCCGGCATTTCTAATCCAGGGCAAGGCCAAAATAGGCGGGCGCCTGGGTTCCGGGGATGAGGGGCAGGAACATGGCAAACTCCCTAGTGCTTCCAGGCATCCGGAAAGTGCCCTCCCGACAGGAAAGCGCTGCCAGGATGCCGGGAGCGGCTTTGCTGTTTCCCAGAAGCTCCGCAGCAAGCAGGGTATCGTCCTGCTGCCGGGCAGCCAGAAGAAAATCCGCCCCCGCGAAAAGCTCCGCGTCATGGGCTAAAAGCTTAAAAAAGCATTCCTCCGGCTGGGCGCCTCCGGCAGGCAGAAACCGGCTGCGAAGAAGTGCGTATTCCTCCGGGGATACCCGGCGGAGGAAAACGGGACGCTCCCCGGCTGCCCGGGTCACCTCAGCGATTTTGCACACCGGCAGGTAGCCCTGGCCTGCATACATTCGGGCGAGACTTTCATTTTCCGGGCACAGCAGTGCGGCGCTGTAGCCCTGTGCTTCCAAAATGTTCCGGGTGTCGGTCAGCAGCGCACGGCACAGGCCCTGATGCCGGCAGTCCTCCCGGGTGGTAACGGCGTAGAGATAGGCCATTTTCTGTCCCCGGCAGGTAAAATCAAACCAATACAGGGCGGAAACAACCTCTGTGTCCCGGAGAACGCACCGGCTGCGTTTGGGAGAAAAGCACAGGGAGAAAAAGGCGTCCAGAAATGCGTCCCCGTCCCCAAAGGCCTGACGCCAGAGGGCCCGCAGCTGGGGGACCTGATAGGCAGAGGGAAAGTCAAAATGCATTATCGTCCTCCCAAAGTCCTTCGTCCCGGCGGTAGGCCCAGTACTTTTCCTCCATGTGGTGGGGGCAGTAGGACAGCTTGGCCTTGCGCAGTCCCGCAAGACCCATATCGTCCTCCCGGTTGAGATACCGCAGCTCCGGGTGCTTGTCCCGCAGATACTGGGCAAAGGTCTGGTTGACGGCGGCGTAGGCACCCTCCACTTCCTCGTCCGCCTTTTCAAAGTGAATGTCATAGGTGTCCGCTGACAGGGGAGAGCCGATGGTCAGCGCCAGAATGGTGTCACCCTCCGTCAGGGCGATGCCATCCAGGCCAAGCTCGTCAAAATGGCGGAAAGCCCGTCCCATGGCTACCTCTTCCAGCAGATAATCCCCGTGGGGATCCTCCTGCTTCCGGTTCTGATACCAACGGGCGGCGAAGTGGCGGCCCTGCTCCAAAAGGTCTCCTGTCAGGCGCTGTACCTGAGCATCCGGGTGGGCGTCCCAGAAGCGGTGAACATGGTTCCGCTTTTTCTGGTATTTCCTGCCTTTCAGGTCGGCCAGGTCGTTGATGTCATACACATAGTCAAAGCCATCCCGGTCCGGGCGGAAGTAAAACATGCCGGGGAACCAGCTTTCCAACTCCTGGGTATCGGCGGCGGACAGACAGACGAACCGGCAGGGAAGGCCCCGTTCCTTGGCATCCAGAAGCACCTGCTCCACCGCTTCCCGTTTGTTTCCTGTTCCGATGGGGTAGGGGTAGACGCTCCTGCCCCGGAAGTGGGAAAAGAAGACCGCACATTCCGGGAAGAAGGCGATTTTCTGCAGTCCCCAAAAATACAGATTGGCAAAGGAATACTCGCAGCCCCGGGGAGGACAGGCCATCAGCAGTTCGTCATAGGCACGCTTTCTTCCCAGCTCCAGCCGGTGAAAATCGATCATAGGAAGCACCTCGAAATTTTTCTTTCGCAAAATCCAGGCGGATATTTCAGGATCCGCCCGGTTTTTCTATCATAGCACAGTATGCCCGATTTCTCAATAGAGATTTCTGGCCGGGTAAGGCGGAAACCGGGGAAAGACCCTCGACGGCGTTCCGTTTTCTTTTCCGGGGGAGGGGATTTATACTGGTATACGCAGTATTCGGTTATGCCTATACCGGCTTAACGCGTCAATTCGACAAATTGGAATTTAGGTTATCGGCTTAAAACAGCAAATAGGAAACCTGTGATTTGACAGTCCA
>CAZVDH010000059.1:0-12712 GCA_964625595.1 uncultured Oscillospiraceae bacterium
AGGACGCGTACCGCATCGGCCCGCAAACCATTCACCAAACAACCCTACAAATTCCAATTTGTCGGGCCGTCGCGTTGACCCGATAAGCATGTATTATTATAGGAGAATTTTCGTAAATTGTCAAACAGGGAACGCAGGTCATTTGCCAAAAGAACGCAAAAACTGTCATTTCGATATACCCGCGCAAACGGTTCGAAATGACAGTTTTTCAAAGTTGTCCGCACAGTCTTGCCGTTTTACGCGATCAGATGGACCTTGGTGGTGGGCAGAAACCGGTCCACATCCTCCCGGTAGGTGACGGTGATCTTGCCGCCGGTCTTGCGGATGTTCTGGGCAACGATGCGGCCGACAAAGCAGGCGTCGCTGCCGTTCAGGGTCACATTGCCCTTGGGGGCAAAGAGAATCCCTGTCATGGTCTCTCCGCCGCCGTTTACAGTAATATCCCCGCTTTTCGACATGATGCAAAGGGGCGCGTCGCCGCCGCTGTTCAGGGGCGCGCCGTTTAAGTCGATGGAGCCGTCCACCACCAGGGTAATGGGGTAGTCCGCGTAATAGGTGGTGGCATTATTGCCGAGAAATGTCAGGCTTCCCGTAATATGGATGCAAAGGCCTCTTGCGTACAGCGTATTCAGGCTGCCGCCCTGGGCGGTATACTGGGTCACCGCCGTTTCCAGGAGGTCCGCAAAGCCCGCATTCTTTTTCCCAACCACATCGCCGCTGATCACCACATACCCCGGCATGCTGCTCATCGCCTGCTCAAAGGAACGAAAAGAGGGCATATCCAGGGCGATGGAGTTTCCCGTCCAGCCATTGGCGGTGGGATTGACCGTGCGCACTGCCGTGGCAACGCAGCCGGGGCTCAGAACCGCGTGCTGCATACTGATGTCACTGTTGGAGTGGATATTCCCGTTGATCTGGATATTGTTGCCGCCGATGGAAATACCGGTGCCGGATTCCTCGATCCGCTGGCCGGCAAACATGGCGTAGGGGCAGCTTCCGAAAATGGATGTAGCCTCCGCCGTGGCCGTGGCGCTGACCATGCGGGTGCGCTGCCCGGTGAGGACCGCGGAAAAACCCATCCGCATTTCCCGCCGCAGGGTCACGGTGACGGTTTTTGACGTAGCCTGAACCGAGAGAGTAATATCCTCCCGGTCCGGGTCAAAGCCGTTAAGCCTGGCATAGGTTCCCGCCGTGACGGGGACCGTGCTTCCGCTGCCATAGGCCAGATCTCCGGCGGCAGCCAGGGCCGAAGCGTCAGCGGCATTCTGCAGGCTCTGTCTGCAGGAGGCCATCATGCCGAAATCCACCGCCAGGGAGGTAAAGCCGAAAAGCACCGTCAGGCTCAGGGCCACCAGAACGGGGATGGAGCCCTTTTCACTTTTTCTTATTGCGCGAAATCCCATAGGAATACATCCCCCGCATCCTGTGTGCCGCGCCTGGCTGCCTGCTCCTGCACCGCCTCCAGCCTGCGCTTCAGGCTCTCATTCAGGGCACGCATGTGGGTGATCTCCCGGTTCAGGGCAATATTCTGCCCCATCTGCTCGGACAGGCGGCGGCTGAGCTCGTTGTTTTCCGCCTCCATCCACTGGTTCTGGTCCCGCCGGTCCTCCAGCTCGGCCCGGCACTCATTCAGCGCCTGGAACAGGCTGTTTTCCTGGCGAAGAATATTTTCCATCCGCCTGGAGGTGTTTTCCCGCTCCCGGGTCAGAATCTCCAGCTGAATCTGCATGGTTTCCGGACGCTCAAACAGGTCCAGAACGCCGCTTCTGTCCCGGGTCCCGGTGTCTTCCCCGCCGGGTTCCTCCCGGATGTCCTGTCCGGCCGGTCCGGAAGAAGCCTGCTCCCGGGTTTGGGCCTTTTCCAGCCGGGCAAGGAGGCCGTCCCGCTCGGTACGCAGGCTTTCCGTCTCCGCCTTTTGCTGCTCCAGTTCCTGTCGGAGCTCCTCTAACCGCTCCGCGTCCGCCTGGATCCGCTCCACGGCTTCGTCCATGTCCTTTTCCAGTCCGGCGTTCTTGTCCATCAGGGGGGCTGCCTGCGCAAGCCTTTCTTCCGCCGCGTCGGCCCGCGCTTTCGCGTCGGCAAGCTCCCCGGCAAGCCGCTCCCTGTCCGCCTGGGCAAGCTCCAGCTGCTCGGCAAAGGACTGCTGCATATCATTCTGGTGCCGCCGCAGCATGGCAATATATTCCTGCACCGATTTGCGGCTGTACCCGCCGAAGGTGGTTTTCAGAATGGTATCCAGATTGGCTTCCTCCGTCTTTTCCCGGAGCATTTCCACAAGGTTGTCTTTCATTTCGTTTCCCTCTCTTTCCAGTTAAGAAGCGTCCCGGGGGTCAGCCCCCCGGCGCTGCCGGCTTTCAGTTCCAGTACATGCTTTGCCCCGGGGTGGATTCCGCCCAGGCGCCAGGGCTTCACCGTCTCCACCGCCACCACCTGCATGTCCTTATTCAGATACACCGCGTCAATGGGGAAGCGCATAAAGCAGCAGTGAATGGCGGAGCAGTTTTGGAGCAGCAGTCCCTCGCCGGGGGCCAGGGCCTTGCGGAGCATCAGCCCCCGGAACCGGGTAAAGAAATTGTCCGCCAGAGCCACCCGGTCCGCAAGGAGCCCAGAATCCTGGGTAACAGTGTATGTTCTCATTTGAATTCCTCCAGAATGGTGATAAGGGACGGGCCCAGCAGCACAATGATCAGCACCGGGAAAATAAACGCGATCATGGGCAGCAGGATCTTTGTGGATACCTTTGCCGCCTTTTCCTGCACCTTGCTCCGGCGGGAGCGGCGGATGGCGGCGGACTGGGACTGGAGCACATTGCGGATGGGGATTCCCAGCTCCCCCGCCTGCACCAGCGCCCCGGTGACGGTGGTCAGGTCCTCCACGCCGCACCGCTCCCCCAGCAGGGTCAGGGCATCCTTTCGGGACCGGCCCATGGACATTTCCCGGTAGGTGACGGTGAATTCATCGATAAGGGGGCCCTCCATGGTATTGATGATGTGCAGCATGGCCCTCTCAAAGCCCAGGCCCGCGGCAACGCTGACGCTGAGCAGGTCCAGCATATCGGGAAGCTGCCGCTCCATGGCGGCTTTCCGCCGGGTCGCGGCGGCGGAGCAGCCGTAGCGAAGCAGGGCATACCCCGCGAACCCGCCGGCCAGGAAATACACCACCCCATTGACGGCGCTTTCCCCGGAAAACAGGGCGTACATCAGGCCCAGGAGGCCGCAGCTTGCCATACAGATCAACTGGATGACCATGTATTCCTCCAGGGATATGGCCCAGCCCGCCTGCATCAGGAGCTTCTTCTGCCGGTCGCTGCCGGCAGGGGTCATGCCCTGAATGGGAATGAACATGCAGATGATTTCCGTCAGCCGGTGCAGCATCGGCCGCAGGACCCGCTCGGAAAAGGGCTTGTTCATTTCTTCGTCCCGGAGCATATCCGCCCGGAACACATCCCGGCCCAGATCATCCAGCCGGGACTGGACTTTATCCCGCTTCCGGGTCTTGGGGCCCAGAGCCAGAACCAGGACGCAGAACAGCAGTGTCCCCGCCCCCAGCGCAATCACCGCGCTCATACCCGTGCAGCCTCCTTTCCCAAAGGTCAGTATTTAATGTCCACAATGCGGTTGATCAGGAAAAATCCGATGGCTTCCAGAAACACGGAAGCGGTGAGCAGGATTTTTCCCAACGGATGATTCACAAAATCCATGAGATAGTCCGGATTCAGGATCATGAGAAACAAAATGACCGCCACCGGCAAAAGTCCGATGATAAGGCCGGACATCCGCCCCTGGGCGGAGAAGACCCGCACCTCCTCCCGGAGGCGGATCCGGTCCGTGACGGTCTCGGAAATGGTATCCAGGATCTCCGAAAGGTTGGCGCCCACCTGGGCGGAGGTGATGACCGCGGAGATCAGCAGGTTAAAATCCGCGTTGTCCACCCGCTGGGCCATGTTGTTGAGGGCCTGTTCCAAAGTGGCGCCGTAGTTGATCTCCCGCACCACCCGGCCGAATTCCGTGGAGATGGGCGGCTGCATCTCCTTGGAAATGCTCTGCATGGCCTGCTGGAAGGAATAGCCGGAACGCATGCAGTTGCTCATAATGGTCAGGGACTCTCCCAGCTGCTTGTTGAAAAGCTGCTGCTGTTTGGCCCGGGAGCGCTGTACCATCATGGGCGGAATGGCAAAGCCCACCACGCAGATGCCCAGCACGGCAATCAGCTCCATGTCCATCAGGCTCCCCACCAGTCCGGGGCCGAGAGTCAGGCAGATCCACAGCGTCACAAATTCCTGGGCGCTGATGTGGATACCCGCCATGGCCAGGCTGTCTTCAAAGCGCCTGCTGATAAGACGGGGCTTTTTCCTGACCTTGCGCTGCTTCTTTTTTTCATTCAGCACCGCGTCGTGGATATATTCCAGCTCCACATTTTCCGCCAGCTTATTAAGCCGTTTTTTGACCCGCTGCTTGGGGGTATCGGAAAAAAGGATCAGAATGGCGCTGTACAGCACCATTGCCGCGCCGGCGGCGATAACAATTATCAGCATACTTTGCCTCCCAGTTCTAATAGACTGTAACAGCAAAAATTTATAAAGGAAATAATCGTTCTGCGCCAATACCTTCCCCCGAGGGGAAGGTGCCCCGCAGGGGCGGATGAGGAATGGCGACATTTTCTGATATGGGACGCAGGTAAATAAGAACGTACAGCTTTTCAAATTGTACCTTTTTTACCAACTGTATTTGTAATCGGAACATTTCGCCGTTCCTCATCCGACCCGGCTCACGCCGGGCCACCTTCTCCCCGGGAGAAGGTATCTCCCTTCCGTTACCTGGTTCCATTCATCGAACCGATTTGGGATTTGCAGCCGGGGCAACGGGGTCATTTGGCATCCTGCAAAGAACACTTTTAAGCTTAACAGCCTGCTAAGGGTGAAACCATTCATCCCGGACGCTCACACCGTTGTCCGCCATTTTTTCCACGAAGCCCGGGCGGATGCCTGTGGGCAGGAAACCGCCGGCGGTGCCGTCGGGGCCGAAGCCCGTGGGCCGGTATACGAAAATATCCTGCAGGGTGATGGTATCGCCCTCCATGCCCACCACCTCGGAAATACTGACGATCTTCCGGGAGCCGTCCCGCAAACGGGCCTGGTGCACTACCAGGTCCAGAGCGGAGGCGATCTGCTCCCGGATGGCCTTGACCGGCATATCAAAGCCGGACATTAAGACCATGGTTTCCAGACGGGACATGAGATCCCTGGGGGAGTTGGCGTGGGCGGTGGTCAGGGAGCCGTCGTGGCCGGTGTTCATGGCCTGGAGCATGTCCAGGGTCTCGCCGGACCGGACCTCGCCAACCACGATCCGGTCGGGCCGCATACGCAGGGCGTTGCGCACCAGGTCCCGGATGGTCACCGCCCCCGCGCCCTCCACATTGGCGGGCTTGCTTTCCAGGGTGATGACATGCTCCTGGCGAAGCTGCAGCTCCGCCGCGTCCTCAATGGTCACAATGCGCTCATCCTCCGGGATATAGGCGGAAAGGACACTGAGCAGAGTGGTTTTGCCGCTGCCCGTACCGCCGGAGACCACAATATTGAGCCTTGCTTTCACACAGGCCTCCAGAAAGGTGACCATCTGGGGGGATACGGAACCGAACCGGATCAGATCCGCCACGGTAAGGGGAGTGGCGGAGAATTTCCGGATGGTGATGGTGGGCCCGGTGAGGGAACAGGGCGGGATAATGGCGTTGACACGGGACCCGTCCGCCAGGCGGGCGTCCACCATGGGGCTGGATTCGTCGATCCGCCGTCCCACGGAGGATACGATCCGGTTGATGACATTCATCACATGGGTGTCGTCCCGGAATTTCACATTGGTCAGCCGGAGCTTGCCGTGGGTCTCCACATAGACATGGTCCGCTCCGTTGACCATGATCTCGCTGACCTCCGGATCGGAAAGCAAAGCTTCCAGGGGGCCCAGGCCCACAATATCGTTATACAGCTCGGTTATGAGTTTCCCTCGCTCCGAACGGGGCACGTCGCCGCCCCGAAGATTCACCACGGACTCGATAACGGAACGGATATATTCCTTTTTCCCCGGGTCATCCTCCCGGAGACTGCCGGATTCCCGGTTCACCAGGTCAATGACCTCCGCATGGACCTGCTGCTTGAGCTCCCCGTATTCCTCGGTGACAGGCGCCGCGGCAACATACTGCTCCGGGCTCCGCCCCTGGGCGGCAGCGGCAGGGGCGGGCATATTTGTCCTTTTCTGGCGTTCCAGCCGCTCCATCAGGCTCATGGTTCATGCCTCCGATTTTTCGAAAATGGGGCCTGCGTCAGCCCCGCCGGACCCGGGAACGGGCTTTCTTTTCCGCCTTTTCCCGGGTTTTGTAGCGCCGCATCAGTGCCCGGCGCTCCCGGGGCGGCAGCTTCTGCATATCAAAATGGTCCGTTCCGGTGAGTATCTTCTCCGCAATGTCCCCGATGGCAAGGCTGAGCTTTGCCTTGGGGGCGCTTTGCACAAAGGGCTGCCCCTGGTTCAGCGCCGCCACGGCCACCATATAGTCGCTGGGGATCCGGGAGAGGATGGGGGCGTCCACGATCCGCTGGACATCGGCGATGGTGATGGAATTGATCTCCACCGCCCGGTTGATAATGACCCGGACCTTTTTCTTCTGCCCCAAAGATTCCATAATGGACATGGCGACCTTGGAGTTTTTCAGAACGGACACATCCAGTCCGGTAACGAACAGAATGGTGGTGGACGCCTCCAGCGCCGCCAGAGTGGGATCGGAAAAATTGACGGCGGTGTCGATGATGACATAATCATAGTAGGACCGCAGCAGGGCCAGCAGGCTCTGGATCCGGTCCCCGGACACGGTTTCCGCGTACTCCGGGGTTTTGGGGGCGCAGAGGATATGTACGCCGCTGGGATGGACGGTCATAAAGGCCCGCACCGCATCGATGCTGTTGCCGAACGCCTCCTGCATCAGGTCGGAAATGGTCTCCTTGGGCTCTGCATCCAGGAAAATATGCACATCCCCAAAGAGCAGGTCCAGGTCCAGAATGGCCACTTTCTTTTTCTGCTCCGCCAGCTTCAGTGCCAGATTCACGGCGATGGTGGTCTTCCCCAGCCCCCCCTTGGCCCCGTAGACCGTAATGATCTTGCTGGACCAGGTGGCCCGCTCGTTGGTGTCCAGGGCAGTGATCCGGTCGCTTTCCGTGTTGTAGACCCGGTGGACTAAATCGCAAAGCTCCTTGGCGCCTTCCGGGAAAGGCGCGATATTGTGGCAGCCGGCGGCGCTGGCAAGCCGGTAGCTTTCCAGATCCATGTGCTGCATCAGCAGGATCACAAAGGTCCGGGGCTTTCGCTGGATCACCCGCTCGGCAAGGCTGACAGCATCGGTATCGCTTCCCCCGGCGTTGACCAGCAGGATGTTCGGGCTGAGCAGGTCCACCTTTTCCAGGGCTTCGTCGGAGCCGGATACCTCCGAAAGGATCTCCAGTTCCGGGTCGGTGCTGACAAACTGCCCCAGAGTTCTTAAGATATTCGCCTGCTTGCTTACAAGAATGATACCGATCATGCCATCACTCCCCGTATACTGTCTGTGCGTCCGCGTGTCCCACTTTAATGGTACTGTCATCCAGGGGAGATTTGAGAAGCAGCCGCAGATTTCCCCACCAGGACACAGCACTGATATTCATGGCATCCTGGGGCGTTACCTCCAGGGTCACGGTGGTGTACTCCGAAGCGCCGCTTTTAGCCATGGAGCTGCCCACCGCCAGGATCTGCACATTCTGGGCAAGGAGCTGGGTTGTAGGAACATCGACCCATTCCAGTTCCTCCTCCTTGTTCAGAACAGCCCTTGTGGTTTCATAGGAGAAGTTTGCAATGACATCCACCCGGTTTCCCGGCTTCAGGAAATTCACAAGGCCGCTGTCCTGATCCACGAAAATGGTCATTGCCCGCATACCCGGCTGCACCGCATAGGCCAGGGTATTTCTGTCGGTATCCGTTTCGCCGATGCGGACAAGGCGGTCCCGGATGATCTGTTCCCCGGCGTACACGTCGCCGGTCATGACCATGCCAATGACGCTTTCCGTATCCACCATATAGTTTTCCAGAAGACTGTCATCGGAAATGGAGCGCAGCGTCACCATATCCGCAGTGATCCGGGTATTTTCGGGAATATTCACGGCCGCCACCACCACCATGGTGTGGGGGGCCTCCTGGGGCTTGTTCAGTTCCTCCAGGAACCGGTAGAGCCCCAATCCAACGATCACCGCCGCAAACAGGGCGATCAGCTTCAGCTTCTTCATGTTTTTCCCTCCGGAATGCCGGTTTTTAGATAGAATGTATCTATTCAGTCACCCGTGTCATTGCGAACCAGTGTGCACACCAATGTCATTAAGTTAAGGAAATAGATCAAAATTTGAAGTACTGTATTGGAAGCGCTAATTCCTTCCCCCGGGGGGAAGGTGCCCCGCAGGGGCGGATGAGGAATGGCGACACTTTCTGATGTAGAATTCCGGTAAAAAAGAACATATAGCGTTTCAAGTTGTGCCTTTTTTACGAACCGAATATAAAATCGGTCTGTATCGCCGTTCCTCATCAGTCTCGCTACGCTCGACAGCTTCCCCTCGGGGGAAGCGATGGCGCTGCCGCGCCAGAGTGTCAAATCGCAATTTGCTGCATAACAGCCGATAACCTTAACATCATTTTATCGAATTTCTTAACTTAATGACATTGGTGTGCACACTGGTGTGGCAATCTCCCGGATTTTCAGACCATTCCTCGTACTTTTACAACTGATAATAGTGGCTGCTGACCAGCTCGTATCAGTTTTCCAGACGCATGGTGCAGCTTGCGTGAAGCTCCAGGGTCTGTTTTCCCAGAATTGTGGAGGTAAATCCGGTGAGGATCCGGGGATTGGCGGTCACCGAAGCGGTGATCTGCTGCTCCACAGGATCCGATACAATGGCCGCCGCGCTGCTGACACCGGCCATGCTGGTGAGCATCCGGCTTTCCGCGGCGCCTTTCCAGTCCGTCGTTGGATCGTAGTGGATCACGGCGTACCGGGCGCCCTCCCGGGCGGCGTTATTCAGGGTGATCTGGTTGTAATACAGCCAGCCGAAGTCAATGATCCCGCAAAGCAGCACCAGCAGGACGGGAAGCACCAGGGCAAATTCCACCATGGCCTGCCCTTTTTCCGTTTTCAGAAACCGTTTTAACAAGACGATGCTCCTTTCTCCGGGATGGGCAAAGCGGGGCGAGAGATCCCTCGCCCCGCTTTGATCGATTCACGAACCCTGGCGGGGTCCAAATCCTCAGACCGTTGCTTAGCCCGCAGAGCCGCCCGCTCCATCCAGTTCCGTACCGGCTTTCTCAAACAGCGCGCTGATCTTGGGGCCCAGCGCTTTCAGCGCGACGATGGCCGCAATGGCAACCAGCGCAATGATCAGGCCGTACTCCACCATGCCCTGTCCGCTCTCGTCCTTAAAGAAGTTCTTCATACTTTTCTCCTCCTATAAAAATAGTGTTCTTTTTTATGGATACCGGTCATCCCGGTACTTTACAGTGTTATATAAGGGAACAGGTAGGCTGCCACCATACCCGCCGCGATAAAGGGCCCCATGGGAATGTCGGTTTTCAGGAAAGCCAGCAGGGGCATCTGCCGCTGGGCCAGGGAGTAGGCGATCACCAGCAGCCCCATGATAACCACCGCCAGAAGCCCATTGGAAAATCCCAGCAGGAAGCCCATGGCAGCGGCGAGCTTAATGTCTCCCGCTCCCACCTGCTTGCCCAGCAGCCCCGGCGCAAAGAACAGCGCGAAGCAGAAGACCATACCCCCCAGGGAGGAAAGAAGCGAAAATGTGGGCAGACCCGGCAGCTTCAGCAGGGAAAGCCCGATCAGCAGAAGCTTTACTCCGAAGATAGCAAGCACCGTAGGATTGGGAATGACCCGGCACAGCCAGTCCGAAACCCCCACGGTGAGGGCCACGGTCAGCAGCGCCAGGGCAAACAGCCCGGGGAGCCAACCGCCGGCACAGTAACCGATGAACCCGCCGCAAAGCCCCGACGCGATTACGAGCAGCTTCTGTACAGTCTCACCCAGCCGTTCCTCCCGGCCCCGGTTTTGGAGCAGCCGGCCGGCCCAGAAAAGGGAAGCCCAGCCGCAGAGCGCGCCCACCGCGGCACCCATCAGAATCCGGATCCCAGTCTGCAACGCCCATCCCCCCCATTACAAAAAAGTGCTGCCCAAACCCATTTTGGACAGCACTTCGTGGACGCAAGGAAACCTATACAAAAAGGTCCGATCCCTTTTTGAAAGGCTTCAGCGGTCCGGAGCACCGGACACGGCAGCTGGCTGCCATTTTACAGGCCCTGTAGCTTTGCGTCACACCCTTTCGGATGCTTTGCCAAAACGCGGTATGCAGTTGTCAGAAAACCAATCACGCAGGCGGCAAATAAAAATACCGCCCAAAACCATTTGGGCGGTAAGCGAAAAAGGCCATTTCCTGCTTTCAGAAAGCTGCGCTGCTTTTCTGAAAGTATAAAAGTATCCGGCACGCCGGATGCGGCAACTGGCTGCCATTTTACAGGCCCTGTAGCTTTGCGTCACACTCTTTCGAATGCTTTGCCCAAATGCATGATTCAGTTAGCTTCATTAAAGCACATTTCCGGCTGTTTGTCAATGGCAAGTTTACCGCAATTTGTATTTTTTGTAACAGGCACAGGGCAGGCATCCTTTGCCGCGGATGCCTGCCCTGTTTATTTTCTTTCACAGCCCACCGCCAGACAGAAACCGGCAAAGGGTCAGCGCAGAAAGGCTCGTTCCTTTATGGCTTTTTCGCGCCTGCTGTCAGCGTATCCCACAGAGCGTCGCACTCCCCGCAGTTCGTCACGGTTTTCTCGGTCCAAAAGCCCCGGCGGGCAAAAGAAAGCTGGGACACGGTTTCCCGGGCGGCTCCCAGTTCGATCTGCGCCAACATCGGGCAGTCGCCCAAAAGCACATATTTTCCGTCCGGGGTCCGGTCTTCGTCATCCGGGAGGCTTCCGTCCAGATTGCACAGGATAGCGGTTCTCTCCTGGAATCCGGCAGGGTCTTCCAGCAGAAAGAAGTAGCTTTTGCACTCCGTGATATCCGCGATCAGCTGAATCTGTGCCGCCTGGGTACTATACACGCTGTCCAGGTTGTTGGAAAACATATTGTTTATATCCGTGGAGTCTTCACTGTCTGAACCGGCGGAGCCTATATTGTCCAGGTCGGCAGGGTTTTCGCCTACATACTGCAGCAATTCCACAGTCACCTTGCCATCCCCGTTCAGGTCGGAGCTCAGAGCCGCAAAGCCGGAGCGCAGCGCCTCAGCTGTTTCCTCGCTGAGCGGAGTTCTTCCAACATAGGCAATGGAATAGTCCGGTTTGGTTTCGCCAATACCCAGTGCGTTCCACAGGAGATTTCCAATGCAGACAGCCGCCAGCACAGCAACGACGACATGCCACTTGTGATAATACCACCAGTTCCGCCACTTTTCTTTCTTGGTCAGCGTTCGGACTTCATCCGGCTTTACATCTTTATACTTTTTAAGCAGATATTCGCTCGCCATATGGATCCCCTCATTTTTCATAGTTCCGCCCCAGGCATCGCGCACAGGCGGATTTATTTTTGGAATCTTTCCCCGGTTTTCCAGCAGCGGCATATCCGCCCAGGACTCCGCAATCTTTACGGAAAGCTGAACGTTTTTATATCCGCGTTTGGATGGGGCTTGCGTTATTATATCAAATCAGGCTGAAACGGGAAAGGAAATATTACACAATCTCTTTATGAAAGGGTTTCTTTGTCAGGATCTGGCATGGATATTATATTTCTTCTGTAAGTAAAATAAAATATATAAGCATATCCATTTTGTTACAAACCTGCAAATTATATGTTGCCATTCCGTGAACAGGGCAAGGACGCTCCTGCAGCGTAAATCATTCGAAACAGTATGCAATTCGCAATAACCGGAATCGGAAGAAATATCTGTGCATCCGCAAATCTGCCGGCAGCCAACCGGCCTCTGACTAATCCCGTTCCGGCGAGATTCGTCGGCTTCCGCTCCGCGATTCCGGAGAAGCACGGAAGATGGGAGAACACAATGCGGTACTGACATCTCCGCGCGGCACGCGCGCTGTGATCTCTTTCGCTTTTTCCATATAAATAACCTCCTTTGATACTCGGCAACGGCCGCCAGACCACTGCCATCCTATCATCGGAGGTTTTTTATAGCCAGAGCTTTCTTCGCCGTGGGCCTGCGAATAAAGCTCTCCGCTTATTTACAGATGGAATCAATCCACCGAAGCACTTCTCCGGGGTAGTCGGCCTCACTGTGAGGCTGGTCCCACACCAGGGTGTAGTCCACCGTACCGCAGTGCGCGTTCCGCAGCTTCAGCGCCAGGGTCATGGACACGCTCAGGGAGGTGTCCGCATCCCTTGCCCCAACCCGGATGCGGTAGTGCTTTGCCTGCACGCTCTTTTCCCCGGTTCCGATGAAAGACAGGGGATTCATCAAGCGGATACGCTCCGCCAGGGCTTCATCTTTCCCAGCCTCGGCATAGGCATCGTAGTACCTGGCGTACTCCGCGGGAAAAGCATCTTTCATACTATTTCTCGATAAAATGGTATTAACCATTTTAGCCTGCGCTTTTTGCGCAGGCCGCCGGTGGCGGCGAGAAATGTATGGACTACGTTT
>CAZVDH010000060.1:0-12386 GCA_964625595.1 uncultured Oscillospiraceae bacterium
CCCCGTCCCTGCGCTAGCGCAGGGACACCCCCCTCACAAGTGCGGGGGGCAAGGCATCTAACCACCCGTGCACCTTAACCGCCCGTCAAATTCCTAATTTATCTGTTTTCCCTGAAATATCTGTGTTATCCTTCCTCCGGATAGGAAACACCCCATTCTTTTCTGAATCGGGTCATCATATCCATGACATCCTCCGTATAGCTTAAGTACATGCCCTCCGGGCTGCCCGCAATGGCGGTTTCCATATCGGCAATTTCATACATCAGTGCCTGAGCGCAGTCCCCGGCCCGGATGACCTCCACATTGCCGGAATCCGCATAGGTGATTTTTGCCTCCCAGGCCCGGGGGTATTCCATAATCTCAATATACCCCTTTTCACAGGACACCATCCCCCGCTTGGGCTGCTTGGAGCGCAGGGACAGCATGACCGCCGCCATCTGCCCCTCCTTATTCGTCATGAGCAGCCCCGCCTGTTCATCCACTCCCGTAGGCGCGGTTTTCACCTGGGACATGAGGTCCTCCGGCTTGGAGTCCAGAAACCACCGGACAAAGGAAAGGGCGTATACGCCAATATCCAGCATGGCGCCGCCGGCAAGGGTACGGTTAAAAAAGCGGTTGCCCATGTCGTATTCCTTAAAGCTGCCGAAATTCATGGTGACGAGGTTCACCCGGCCCAGCTTCCCCGATGCCAGAAGCTCCCGGAGCTCTTTGTAAAGGGGCATGTGGTAGATCGTCTGCGCCTCCGCCAGCACGACCCCCTTTGCCTTTGCCAGGTCGGCGGCTTCCCGCAGCTCGTCACTGTTTAAGGTAATGGCCTTTTCCGCAAGGACATGCTTACCGTTTTCCAGCGCCTTTTTGATATAGGCAAAATGGGTGTTGTGGGGTGTGGCAATATAAACCGCATCCACCGCCGGATCGGAAAACATATGCTTCAGGTTGGAATACACCTTTTGGATCCCGTACTTTTCTCCAAAGGCAGCTGCCTTTTCCGGGCTTCTGCTGCCCACGGCATAGAAATGCCGCCCGTTTCTTTCCAGCGTCCGGGCCATTTCATTGGCAATGGCACCTGTGCCCAGCACGGCCCAGTGAATGTCTTTCATAAATTACCCTCCGTCATCATCCGCCCACGGGCTGCTTTTCCATGACCCCGATGTCCTGCAGGAACTTACGGACGGCGGACCGGTAAGTGTTCGGAGCCACCACAAAGGATATGGCATGGGGCGCGCCGGGAACGACCACCAGGGTCTTGGGAGCGGCGCAGGCATCAAAATCCCGTTGGCTCATCCAGCAGGGCACGAACCGGTCGTCATCCCCGTGGATGAACAGCACCGGCACGGCGCACTTTGCCATCGCCGCCTCGGCGCTGGCCGCTTCCACATCAAAGCCGCCGAACAGCCGCCCGCCCAGCCGGATGAGGGGGTAGGTCGGCCACTTGGGATAGCCAACCTGGGTCATGACCGAAATCAGGATCTCCTTGGGAGAATTATAGCCGCAGTCGGCAAGGATTCCCTTGACGTTGGAGGGCAGCTCCAGCCCCGCCGCCATCATCACAATGGCCGCCCCCATGGACACACCGGAGAGCACCACGGGAGTATCCTCCCCGAACCGCTCCCGGACATACCGGATCCAGTCCAGGCAGTCTAACCGCTCCTTGACGCCAAAGGTCAGGCATTTTCCCTCACTCTTGCCGTGGGCCCGCTCGTCGATCAGCAGGGCGTTGCATCCGTATTCCAGAGCCAGGGGCAGACCAACGCAGAAATCCCGCAGAGGGCTTCCCCGGTAGCCGTGAAACAGAATCTGCACCGGCGCGCCGGGGGCCGTCTCATAGTACCGTCCGTACAGCTCCAGCCCCTCCGAGGAGCGGATCCGAACCGCCTCATAGGGAATGGCGTCCGCTTTGTCGATCTGGTCAAGGAGCTTGTCCCGGTAGGGAACATACTGGGGATTGGTATCCGGCTTTCGGGGATCGATCTTCTCCCTGTCCACCGTAAAGACCAGACGGTAGCATATGTAGGACGCCAGAATCACGAGCCCTGCCAGCACCGCCAGCGCTGCCAGGATCCATAAAAGCCACATCATAATGGTTCCTCCTTTTTCATTTTTAATGACCCGCATCAAACAGATAAATTGGAATTTGACGGGCTGCCGACTTCCCGGTCATTGCGAGCCAGTGCTCACACTGGCGTGGCAATCCCCCTCAAATTTCCGAATCATGATCGTCTACCTCCGTAGGGGCGCTCATTGAGCGCCCGGCAAGGAAAGCTTCGACATTCGTATTTCTTTCGGCGAAAAGGTTCCATTTTACATGAATTAATGCTGGAATTCGGTACGTTTTTGCGGGCGGTCAATGACCGCCCCTACGAATGGATGACGATAGGCTGCCTGGAATTCGATGGAGATTCCCACACCAGTCTGAGGACTGGTTCGGAATGACAGTGTTGTTCGGCACCCGCAATTTCCTCAGCAAATTCCAATTTGCTGCGGGGTTTCAATAACGCGATAAGCGTTTTAATTTATCATACCATCCTTTTTCCCGTATTGCAAGGGAATGGCTTTCTTTCCGGTTCCTTTTACAAATCCGAAACAATTCCGCTATTGCGCTTTCCTTGGAACGTGGATATAATAATGTATATATTGCGAAAAGAAATAAGGAGGAAATATCATGTGTACTGCCGCGTTTTATAAAACAAACAACGCTTATTTCGGACGGACACTGGACTATGAATTTTCCTACGGGGACGAGGTCACCCTGACCCCCCGGAACTTCCCCCTGCCTTTCCGGCAGATGGAGACCCTGCGCTCCCACTACGCCATTCTGGGCATGGCCCATGTAAGCGGCGGGCATCCTCTCTATTACGATGCCATGAACGAAAAGGGGCTGGGCATGGCTGGCCTCAACTTCGTGGGAAACGCCTGCTACGGCAAGCCCCAGCCGGGCAAGGACAATATCGCCCAGTTTGAGTTCATCGTCTGGATCCTGGGTCAGTGCGCCACCGTCCGGGAGGCCCGGGAGCTGCTTGCCAGAGTGAATATCACCGACACACCTTTCAGCCCCCAGCTGCCGGTAGCCCAGCTTCACTGGATCATCGCGGACCATGAGGAAGCCGTCACCGTGGAAGCGGTGAAAGCGGGCCTGCGGGTCTACGACAACCCCGCCGGGGTGCTGACCAACAACCCGCCCTTTGACGAGCAGATGTTCAACCTGAATAACTATATGCACCTGTCCCCCCGCTCCCCGGAGAATACCTTCTCCGACAAGCTGAAGCTGCACTGCTACAGCCGGGGCATGGGCGGCATGGGGCTTCCCGGGGACCTGTCCTCCCAGTCCCGGTTCGTCCGGGTGGCGTTCACCGCCCTCAACTCCCGTTCCGAGGGCACCGAGGAATCCGATGTCAGCCAGTTTTTCCACATTCTGGGCTCCGTGGATCAGACCCGGGGCTGCTGCGAATTGGATGACGGAAAATACGAGATCACCCTCTACACCTCCTGCTGCAGCCTGGACAAGGGAATCTACTACTACACCGCCTACGATAACCACGGCATCACCGCCGTAGACATGCACCGGGAGGACCTGGATGGGGACGCCCTGCGCCGCTGGCCCCTGCGGGCAAAGGGTGAGATCCGGTGGGAGAATTGATTGCCAGTGCAAGGCAGCGCCATCGAATTTTCTGTCATTGCGAACCCGAATTCCCGGTCATTGCGAACCAGTCATCAGACTGGTTCGGCAATCTCCATCTTTAGAAGAAAGCGGTCACAATGACGAGGGAGATTCCCACACCAGTTTGATAACTGGTTCGGAATGACACCTTAATTGATTTGCGGTTTGCTGTACGAGTGAGATTTCCATGTCTGACTTGCGGAACGCATAAATCCCCCCTACAGAATGGAACGAAACCGTAGGGAGCGATACCGAATGAGCCAGGCGTAACACGGCTGCACAAATCCGGCGCACAACTTAGCCCCGGGCCTTGCCCGCCAGGAAAAACAGCAAAATATTCCTTGACTGTCCCATGGGTTTCCACTATAATGTGGGGAAGAAACCGTATTTTAAGAAAGGATTTTGAAAATGGCAAAGGAATACAAAATTACCAGCCTGCGACTGGCTGATCTGGAAAAAGAACTGAACTATCTGAAGACCACCCGGGAGCGTGAGATCGCCGCCATGATCGCCGAGGCCCGGTCCTACGGCGACTTGTCCGAAAACTCCGAGTACGATGCCGCCAAGAACGAGCAGGCAAAGCTCTACGGCCGCATCGCCGAGATCGAAGAGATCCTGTCCCACGCCGTCATCATCGAGGACGAGAACGAGGCCAGCGGCCGCGTCGGCCTGGGCTGCACCGTGGTGGTGGAGGATGAGAACGGCAAGCAGACGGAGTACCGGATCACCGGTTCCCAGGAGGCCAACCCCATGGAGCACAAGCTCTCCGACGACTCCCCCTTTGGCCGGGCCGTGGTGGGCAAGGCCGCCGGAGAAAAATTCATCGTCAACGCCCCCGCCGGCTCCTTTACCATGCGGGTGGTCAGCGTGACCCGTGAGGGCTGATCCATGGCAAAATTTGTTCCCCAGTCTGAAATGTCCCTGTCCGACCAAGTCAAGGTCCGGCGGGAGAAGCTGGAAAACCTCCGTGCCGAGGGCCTGGACCCCTTTGTGCAGACCCGATTTGAAGTGACCTCCGATTCCGTCACCATCAAAAACCAGTTCGATGCCATGGAGGGCCAGTCCGTCCGTCTGGCCGGCCGTCTCATGAGCAAGCGGGGCATGGGCAAGGTGACTTTCTGCGACCTCCAGGACCGGGAGGGCCGGATCCAGCTCTATGCCCGGTTCGACGAAATGGAAGAAGCCGACTTCCAGCGCTTTAAGAAATACGATATCGGCGATATTGTGGGCGTCGTGGGCGATGTGTTCAAGACTGAGCGGGGAGAAATCTCCGTCCGGGTCCACGAAGCTACCCTGCTGAGCAAGTCCCTGCTCCCCCTGCCGGAGAAGTTCCACGGTCTGACCGATAAGGAAACCCGGTTCCGCCAGCGGTACGTGGATCTGATGGTGAATCCCGAGGTCAAGCGGAACTTCGTCATCCGTTCCAAGTTTATCAAGCACATGCGTTCTTATCTGGACAACATGGGCTACATCGAGGTGGAAACCCCGGTGCTCAACACCATTGCCGGCGGCGCGGCGGCCCGTCCCTTTGTGACCCACCACAACACCCTGGACATTGACATGTACATGCGCATCGCCACGGAGCTGCCCCTGAAGCGGCTGATTGTGGGCGGCATGGACCGGGTGTATGAGATCGGCCGGATCTTCCGCAACGAGGGCATGGATCCCAAGCACAACCCGGAGTTCACCACCGTGGAGCTGTACCAGGCTTACGCGGATTTCCATGATATAATGGACATTGCCGAGGGAATTTACACCACCTTTGCCAAAGAAGTTCTGGGCACCTATGAGCTGGAATGGATGGGCGAGAAGATCGACCTGACCCCCGGCTGGCCAAGGCTTACCATGGTGGAAGCCGTTAAGAAGTATGTGGGCATCGATTTCGACGCCATCACCGACGATGCCGAAGCTGTGGCCGCCGCCAAGGCCAAGGGCGTGGAGCTGGCGGAGGCCGCGGAGAAGACCTGGGGCAATGCCCTGTACGCCTGCTTCGACCAGAAAGTGGAGGAGCATCTGATCCAGCCCACCTTTATCACCATGTACCCTGTGGAGGTCTCCCCCCTGACCAAGCGCTCCCCCAAGGACCCCCGGCTCACCGAGCGGTTCGAATTCTTCATCAACCGCAGCGAGATGGGCAACGCCTACTCCGAGCTGAACGATCCCATCGACCAGCGGGAGCGGTTTATGAAGCAGGTTGAGCAGCGGGAGCGGGGCGACGACGAGACGGAAATGCTGGACGAGGACTTCCTCACCGCCCTGGAATACGGCATGCCCCCCACGGGCGGCATGGGCATGGGCATTGACCGCGCCGTCATGCTCTTCACCGGCGCGGATACCATCCGGGAGGTCATCCTGTTCCCCACAATGAAGCCCACCGATATGCCCAAGAGCGACAAAACCGAGGAAAAAGTTGAGAAAACTACCGTTTCCGCACCTGCGGTTCAGGAAGAAAAAATCGACTTCTCCAAGGTAGAAATCGAGCCGCTGTTTGCTGATTTTGTGGACTTCGAGACCTTTAGTAAGTCCGATTTCCGTGCTGTGAAGGTGCTTGCCTGCGAAGCCGTCAAGAAGTCCAAGAAGCTGCTGAAGTTCACTTTGGATGACGGAACCGGCGTAGAAAGAACCATTTTGAGCGGCATTCATGCCTATTATGAGCCGGAAGAGCTGGTTGGCAAGACCTGTGTGGCCATCACCAACCTGCCCCCCAGACCCATGATGGGCATCGAGTCCTGCGGTATGCTGATTTCCGCCGTGCACCACGAAGATGGCGAGGAAAAGCTCCATCTTCTGATGCTGGACAACCACATTCCGGCAGGCGCAAAAATGTACTGATTCCCCGGCGGACACGGTACAAATACGTTACGGCAATGCGCCCCTGCGGTTTTCGCCGCGGGGGCGTTTGGCGTTTTCCATGTCACATAGGAGGTGAACCTATGGCATACAGAATCGCGGTCTGCGATGATTCGGCGGCGGACCGGGAATACACCGCCGGCCTGGTGCGGGAATGGGCGGCGGAAACCGGCAATCAGATGCACATTTCCCTGTTTTCCAGCGGGGAGAATTTCCTCTTCCGGGCCGAGGATGAGGGTAGCTTTGATATTCTGCTTCTGGACATTGAAATGGGCTCCATGGACGGGGTGACCCTGGCAAAGAAGCTGCGGCAGCAAAACGAGACCCTGCAAATCGTGTTCATCACCGGATACTCCGACTACATAGCGGAGGGGTACGAGGTTTCGGCTCTCCACTACCTGATGAAGCCTGTGAAAAAAGAAAAGCTGTTTTCGGTTCTCACACGGGCGGCGGAGAAGCTGCGCAGGGATGAAAAGGCGCTGCATCTGGAAGCCGGGGGGCAGCTTGTACGGATCCCCATTTACGCCATCCGGTATGCCGATGTCCAGGGAAACTATGTGACCGTCCACGCTTTCCAGGACTTCACGGCAAAAATGACCTTAAGCGAGCTGGAAAAGGGGCTGGACGAACGGTTTTACCGGGTGGGCAGGTCCGCCATCGTAAACCTGACGAAAATCAGCCGGGTGACAAAAACGGAGATCCTCCTGCAGGACGGCACCGCTGTTCCCCTCCCCCGGGGGGCCTACGACGGGGTAAACCGGGCCATCATCAATATGGGGTAGCACTATGGGAATACTGCGTAAACGGATCGACAAACAAATCGCCGCCTATCAGCGGGAGCTGATTGAGACTCACTATGCCGAGGTGGACAATATGTACCACCAGATCCGGGGCTGGCGGCACGACTACCGGAACCACATCCAGACCCTGAAAGCCTACTGCGCCCAGGGGGACCTGGCTGCCATATCCCGGTACTTAGACGAACTGGACACAGACCTTTCTACCGTGGACACCGTTATCAAAACCGGCAATCCCATGACGGACGCCATTCTGAATTCCAAGATCTCCCTGGCAAAATCCAAGGGCATTGCCGTCACGGCGGACGCCCACATCCCGGTGAAGCTGAAGCTTTCGGAAATTGACCTGTGCTGCATTATTGGAAACCTCTTTGACAACGCCATCGAGGCAAGCCTTCCCCTGCCGGAGGAGAAACGGCTGATCCGGGTGTACATGGACATGAAAGGCACACAGCTGTACATTTCCTTTACAAACTTTACCGCCGGGAAGAAGCTAAACAAGATCGGCGGGAGCTTTCAGACCACCAAGGGCGCGGGCCATGGCTTCGGCCTGGAGCGGATCGACGCCATCATAGAGCGCCTGCAGGGCTACATCAGCCGCAACAGTGAAGACGGGGCCTTTACCACAGAGATTCTGCTGCCGCAGGGATAATCACGTATCATTTCGGGCCCGAATTCCCGGTCATTGCAAAACCGAATTCCCGGTCATTGCGAACCCGAATTCCCGGTCATTGCGAACCAGTGACCGATGTCACTGGTGTGGCAATCTCCTGGATAGAAGCACAATTTCTCGTGGATGAATTCCAGAAAACGGTGCAGAAGAGTGATCGGTATGACGATAAGAAGCCCGAAAGTCGGTGGAGATTCCCACACCAGTTTGAGAACTGATTCGGAATGACACGTTCTGACGAAGCACTTTCCGAAAATCCATGGAGATTCCCACGCCAGTGTGAGCACTGGCTCGGAATGACATCTTATTTAATTTGCAGCCTGCTGTACGGGTTCCCTCCTGCCGGTCCGCCGCAATTCATCCCCCAGAATGAACAATTCGTCCCCGGAACGTGCCGGGGGCGGATTTTTATGATAGAGTATGCTTACGAGGTGAAGCAATATGAAAGAAAAGCCAAAATACAGCGTGGGGAGCAATGTTGCCTACATGGTTAGCCTTGCCTGGACGCGGCACAGAAGCGTCCTGTGGGTGTGCGTCGCTATTGCCCTCTTTACTGTTGCCAAAACCGTGACGGAAATGCTCATTGCCCCTTTGATCCTGGGCGTGATCGAGTCCGGCGGCAGCCTCCAAAAGCTTCTTTCCACCGTGGGCCTGTTTACCCTGCTGCTCATCGTCACCGGGGGCGGACTGCGCTATTTTCAGGAAAACGCCATGTTTGCCCGAATCGGCGTCCGCTCCGACATTGTTGCCGACCTGGAGCGGAAGCGGGCGACTACCTCCTTTTCAAACCTTTTGGACACCCGGTTTTTGGAGTTCAGCAAAGAGGCCAGCACGTTCACCAATGGAAACAACCAGGCCACCGAGGCGGTCTGGGAGACCCTGACCACCCTTGCCGCCAGCCTTCTGGGCTTTGCCCTCTACCTGGCCCTACTGTCCAATCTCAATTTCTGGCTGGCGGCAATCACCACCTGCATCACCGTGGCAGGGTTTTTCTTCAACCTGCGCATGAGCCGGTGGAGCTATGACCACCGGGAGGAATGGGCAAAGCCCCTGGGCGGCATGGGCTACGCATCGGATCTGCTCAGTGAACGAAAGTACGCCAAGGACCTGCGGATCTTCGGCATGGCATGCTGGGCCAAGGACCTGTGGGAGAAGCATCTGCGGCTGTTCCGCAGCCTTGTGCGCCAGGATCAGCGCCATCTGCTGTGGGGGAATCTCATGGACGTGGTGCTGGGCCTGCTGCGAAACGGCCTTGCCTATTTTGTCCTGATCAACATGGTCCTCCGGGGCAAAATCACCCCGGCGGAATTCTTGCTGTACTTTTCTGCCGTTTCCGGCTTCACTGCCTGGGTGGCCGGCATTCTGGAGCAGTGCGCCACCCTCCACCGGCAGAGCCTGGATATTTCCAAGGTCCGGGAATTCCTGGATTGGGAGGAGCCCTTCCGTTTTTCGGGCGGCGCCCCCATTCCCGAGGCTCCCTATACTTTCTGCCTGGAGGATGTGTCCTACCGGTATCCGGAGGCCGAATCGGACACCATTTCCCACATGAACCTCACCGTCAGCCCCGGAGAAAAGCTGGCTATTGTGGGCCTGAACGGTGCGGGAAAGACCACCCTCATTAAGCTGCTGGCAGGCTTTCTGGATCCCACCCAGGGAAAAGTGACCCTGAACGGTGTGGATATTCGGGAATTTGACCGCCGGGAATACTATGAACTCTTTGCCGCGGTGTTTCAGGATTTCTCCGTGCTTCCCGCCACCGTGCGGGAAAACATCACCCAGACCCTGGACGCGGCCGACGAAGAAAAGCTGTGGCGTTGTTTGGAGCAGGCGGGGCTGGAAGAAAAAATCCAGTCCCTGCCAAAGGGCATCGAGACCCAGGTCACCCGCCGGGTCTACGAGGACGGCATGGAGTTTTCCGGCGGCGAGACCCAGCGGCTGATGCTGGCAAGAGTGCTCTACCGGGGCAGCCCCGTTCTCCTGCTGGACGAACCCACCGCAGCCCTGGACCCCATCTCGGAAAACGACATCTATCAGAAGTACAACGAAATGACCGCCGGAAAAACCGCCGTGTTCATTTCCCACCGGCTGGCATCCACAAGGTTTTGTGACCGGATTCTGTACCTGGAAAAGGGCGAAATCCGCGAGGAAGGCACCCACGACAGCCTGATGGAGAAAAACGGCAAATACGCGGCGCTCTTCGCCGTACAGAAAAAATACTACGAGGAAGGAGCCGACGGCCATGAAGAATAATCGCATTTCTCTGAAAACCGCCTTTGCCCGCCAGATCCGGGGCATGAAAATCTGGCATCAGCAGCTGCCGGGGCGAATCAGCGCCATCGTCCTTTCCCGGCTCTTTGCCAAGGGGACGCCCTTTGTCACCGTTTTTCTGTCGGCACGGATCCTGAACGCATTGGTTGCGGGGCGGGAGTCGAAAGAAATCTGGACGCTGGTGGGGATCACCCTGGGGGTGACCTGCCTGCTGGGCGCTCTGGGTGCCCTCCTGAACCGCTGGAAAAGCAGTCAGAATGAGGAAATCTGGCATCAGACTCACAAAATTCTTGATGACAAACAGGCCTCCATGGACTTTGTGGACGCGGACAGCCAGCGTATCGCGGACCTCGCCGCTCAGATCAGGCAGAATCACCAGTGGGGCGGCTGGGGGCTTGCCCGGGTGCTTTCGAACCTGGAAGATTTTACGGATGCCGCGGTGACGGCACTGTGCGGCATTGCCCTGTCGGCAGAGCTCTTTGTGCTGCCGGTACGGGCGGGAAAGCTCTCCTTTCTCAACCATCCCCTCTTTGTACTGCTGATCCTTGGGACCATGGCGGCAAGCGCCCTGCTCTCCGGCAGGTTTGCAAACTTTGCCGACGGCGCCTGGTCGGGCTACGCCGCCGATGCCCGGCTGGGGAACCGGATCTTCGGCGCTTATGGCTTTTTTGCCGATGATCACAAACGGGCAATGGACATCCGCATCTACCGGCAGGACAAAATCACCACTCACTATATGGAGCAGGGGGATATTTTCACGGAGAACTCCCCCATTGCCGCCCGCTACCGGGGAATGGTTGGCCTGAGCTACATTGCCGCCGAGGGGATGCAGGCGGTGATGTCCGGCATTATTTACCTGTTTGTATGTCTGAAGGCCTGGGCGGGGGCGTTTCCCATCGGCTCAGCCACCCAGTACATCGGCGCGGTCACCGGGGTATTCACCGGCATCAGCGGTCTCATTGTGTGCCTGGAAACCATCCGCACCAACGGCGAATTTCTCAAGGATACCTACGAATACCTGGACACCCCCAATTCCATGTACCAGGGGAGCCTGACCACAGAGAAGCGGTCCGACCGGCAGTATGAAGTGGAATTCCGGGATGTGTCTTTCAAGTACCCCGGCAGTGACAATTACGCCCTGCGCCATGTGAGCATAAAGTTCCGGGTAGGCAAACGCCTTGCGGTGGTGGGGATGAACGGCAGCGGCAAAACAACCTTTATTAAGCTGCTGTGCAGGCTCTACGATCCCACCGAGGGGCAGATTCTGCTCAACGGCATCGACATCCGCAAGTACCGCTACGACGACTATATGGCGATCTTCTCCATCGTGTTCCAGGACTTCCAGCTCTTTGCCATGCCCCTGGGGGAGAATGTGGCCACCAGCGCCAGCTACGACCGGGACCGCGCCCGGGAGTGCCTGATCAAGGCGGGCTTCGGCGACCGGCTAAAGACCGTCAGCCTGGACACCCACCTGTATAAGGACCTGGACAAGAACGGTGTGGATATTTCCGGCGGTGAGGCCCAGAAAATCGCCATTGCCCGGGCCCTTTACAAGGACGCCCCCTTTATCATTCTGGATGAGCCCACAGCGGCCCTGGATCCCGTTGCGGAGGCGGAGATCTACAGCAAGTTTAATGACATTGCCGGAGACAAGACCGCCATCTACATCAGCCACCGGTTGTCAAGCTGTAAGTTCTGCGACGAGATTGCGGTCTTTGACGGCGGGCAGGTCGTCCAGCAGGGCACCCACGAAGAACTGGTTTCCGACAAAAACGGCAAGTACTACGAACTCTGGCACGCCCAGGCCCAGTACTACGCCAAGGAAGCCTGACCTGCATTCCCCTTTTGGCTACGGATTACCGCACTGGCACGGGACCGCCAGTGCGGTAAATTGGAATTTGACGGGCAGTTAAAGTGCGAGGGTGGTTAGACGCCTTGCCCCCCGCATTTATGAGGGGGGTGATACCAGTGCGCACACTGGTATCGGGGGGAGCCCGAATTCCCGGCAGCAGAGCGTCAACAGAATTATCTTTCTGTGTTTGTCGTCCTTATTCTTCACGTCCTTTTGTAAAAATATGTGGTTGACGGTCTCCCCCCGTCCCTGCGCTAGCGCAGGGACACCCCCCTCACAAGTGCGGGGGGC
>CAZVDH010000061.1:0-12287 GCA_964625595.1 uncultured Oscillospiraceae bacterium
TTTGTGCTATTTGCTACCACTTCGGGAGAGATTTCTTAAGTTAATGACATTGCCCCATAGGGGGAGCCAAGGCATTTCTGGGAATTTTTCAAATACCATTTTTATATTTGCTGAGTAAAACCGATATGCACAAAAAGATATATCCAGCAAATACAGAAAGATAACGCTTTTTCGCTTTGCTGCCGGAAATTCGTACTCCCCCCCGTCCCTGCACTGGCGCAGGGACACCCCCCTCATAAATGCGGGGGGCAAGGCGTCTAACCACCATTTATTCTAATTCGTCGCGCAGCGACACCACAATTGTCAATTGTCAATTTTCAATTGTCAATTATTTCCCAAAACGGAGGTATTATCATGTGTAAGAAGCTGGAAAAATTCTGGGACTCCCTGGACCGCTCTGTGGTCGTAAACAAGCGGGAGCTGGTTCTGGGCGTCACCGCCTGCACCCTGACGGGTATCCTCATGGGCATGCTGCTGAGCCCCCGGAAGACCGTGACCATCGGCAGCAACAACGGCAACAATAATAACGGCAACTCCGCCGGACTGACTGCCGGGGACGAAGCGGAGGACGCTTCCTCTGACGCGGAAGCCCAGGAGGACTGACCCATGCGCGCGGTCCTCACAAGAGTGAAATCCGCCTCCGTATCCATTGACGGGGAAACCGTGGGGCAAATCGGCAGGGGCTTTCTCATCCTGCTGGGCGTGGGCCCGGAGGATACGGAGGAAACCTGCCGGATCCTGGCGGAAAAGGCCCTGAGCCTGCGGATCTTTGAAGACGAAAACGAGAAAATGAACCTGGGGCTGGAGCAGGTGGGAGGCTCCGTGCTGGTGGTAAGCCAGTTTACCCTCTACGGCAACTGCCGCAAGGGCCGCCGTCCCAGCTTTGCCGGCGCCGCCGGGCCCGAGCTGGGAGAAGCTCTCTACGAAAGGTTCCTTGCCATCTGTGAAGAACTGGGGTATCCGCCCCAGCACGGGCGCTTCGGTGCGGACATGCAGGTGGAATCCGTCAACGACGGCCCCGTGACATTGATCCTGGACACCGACGAACTGACCGCCCCCCGCAGGGCGTAATAAGGAGGCACCCTATGCCCGTGATTGAGACTTTCCCCCTGGGGGATTACCAAACCAACTGCTATCTGCTCCGGCAGGAAGCTTCTTCCCACTGCGTCCTCATTGACCCGGGGTACGAACCGGCATATCTTCTGTCCCGGCTGGATGAAGCGGGGCTGACACTGGACGCGATCCTCCTGACCCACGGACACTTTGACCATGTGGGCGGGGTGCGGGATCTGGCCGCCGAGACGGACTGCCGGGTATACATCCACCCCGACGACCTGTCCATGCCCCCCAGGCTCACCGCCGGGCCCATCTACTATACGGACACCTACGGCGAGGGGGATACCGTGAGCGCCGCAGGTCTTTCTTTCCGGGTACTCCACACCCCGGGGCACACCCCCGGTTCCGTGTGCCTGCGGCTTGGAAACGACCTCTTCTGCGGGGACACCCTCTTTGCCGGCTCCTGCGGCAGAACCGACCTGCCCGGCGGAAATATGGGAGCCATGCGTGCCTCCCTGAAACGGCTGGCGGCAATCCCCGAAGACCTTGCCCTCCACCCCGGTCACGGCCCCGGCTCCACACTGGATGAAGAAAAGAAGTACAATCCCTATCTGTAAAGGAACGGTACGCCATGGAACTGACCCTGCGCGGTCATGAGGACCGCTATGCCGTGGAGCAGCTGATGCTGGCCCTGTTTCCTGAGGAAGCGGGAACGGCAGTCTCCACATTGTCCCGGGGCAAGACCTGGATCACCGCCGGAGCCAACCTCACACTGGACGGCAGGACAAGCCGTGCCTCCCGGCGGATCAAGGCAAGCGAAGAATCCGTGCGGCTGCGCCGGAGGGCCTTACAGCAGGCTTTTTACGCTGCCGCCCTGCCCCTGCTCCCGGGCGCTCCCCCCTGGGGCGCTCTCGCAGGGGTCCGGCCCACGAAAATTACCTCCAAATACCTGTCCGAGGGGCACACCCCTAAGGAAGCGGACAGGCTTCTGAAAGACGTATACTACGTTACCCCGGAGCGCCGCCGCCTGGCGGTGGACTGCTCCCTGGCGACCCTCCGGGCCAAGGAAAAACTCCTGCCGGAGGATATTTCCCTGTATGTGGGCATTCCCTTTTGCCCCACCCGCTGCGCCTACTGCAGCTTTGTCAGCCGGGGCATCGGGAAGAAAACGGAACTGGTGGAGCCCTATCTTACGGCTCTGACAAAGGAGATCCGGTTTACCGCCTCCCTGCTTGCTTCCTCCGGCAGGCGGGTGCGCACCGTGTACATTGGCGGCGGCACCCCCACCACATTGTCCGCACCCCAGCTTGCCGCCCTGCTGGACACCCTGCGGGGGGAGCTGGACCTAAACGGCTGTCTGGAATTTACCGTGGAGGCGGGACGGCCCGACACCCTGGACCCGGAGAAGCTCCGGATCCTTTATGAACACGGGGCGGACCGGATCAGCATCAATCCCCAGAGCATGGTGGACAGTGTCCTCCGGGCCTCCGCCCGGCCCCACCGGGCAGAGGACATCCGCAGATGCTACGCCCAGGCCCTGGATGCGGGCTTCCGGCTGATCAATATGGATTTGATCGCGGGGCTGCCCACGGACACCCCTGAGGGCTTCCGGCACAGTCTGGAGAAAGTGGCGGCGCTGGAGCCTGCCAACATCACGGTGCACACCCTGGCCCTCAAGAAAGGGGCCGATCTCATGGAGCGCCGGGAGGGTCTGCTTCCCCCGGAGGCTATCGCCGGGATGCTGGACTTTACCGGGGACACCCTGCGGAATCTGGGCTACGGCCCCTATTATCTCTACCGGCAGAAATACATGTCCGGTTCCTTTGAAAACGTGGGCTGGAGCAAGCCCGGAACGGACTGCCTATACAATATCTACATGATGGAGGAGGTTCACACCATTCTCTCCCTGGGCGGCGGGGGAATGACCAAGGTGAACCTGCCCGACGGGAAGCTTCTGCGCTTCCACAACCCCAAGTTCCCGGAACAGTACATGACCGCCCTGGACGATACCCTGGCCCAGAAGAAAGAGATTTTCGAAACCTACTTGTCCAAGTGAGGAAAGGAAGCACCTGTATTGGATACTTTGATCGCAAATGTTACCGCGGTGACCATGGCTCCCGGCATGGAAGTGGTCTTCGGCGCATACTTAGGTATTGACGGGGGGAAGATCGTCTCCCTCTCCCGGCAGGCCCCCAAGGAGAAGCCCAAAACCATCATTGACGGCACCGGCATGGTGGCCATTCCCGGCCTGATCAACTGCCACACCCACCTGGCCTCCGCCATCCTGCGGTGCTACACCGACGACCTGGGGGCCTCCGACGCCCTGAAAGTCCTGCTGCAGCGGGAGGCCAAAATGGACTCCAAAGCCGCGAAAGCCGCGGCAACGATCGCCATTGCCGAGTGCCTGCGCTTCGGCGTCACCTCGGTTTCGGACCTGTACTATTTCCCGGAGGCCACCGCCCAGGCAGCGGCGGAGGCGGGAATCAAGGCCAATCTGGCGCTGTCAGCCTACCGCTTCATTGACGAAAACGAGGATTTTGACTTTGAGACCGACGAGCAGTGCCGGGAGCTCCAGCGTCTGGCGGACAAGTGGCACGGCTTCGATGATGGGCGCATCAAAATCGACGCCGGTATCTACGCCGAGTACACCAGTAACTACCGGCTGTGGGAGGGCATCGCGGGCTTTGCCGCCGAGCGGGGCCTGGGAATGCAGCTGCACCTTTCCCAAACCCAGGGGGAGGTGGACTCCTGCCTGGACCGCACCGGCATGGAACCGGGGGAGCTGCTGAGCTGCCACCGGATGTTCGCCGTCCCCGCCACCGTTGCGGGCTGCTCCTTCCTCACGGAGGCGGAGCAGAAGCTTCTGGGCCGCCGCCATGCATCCGCTGTCGCGCTGCCTCTCGCCTGCGCCAAGAATGGTCAGCCTGTCTTTGACATTCCCGCCTTTGTAAAAAACGGGATGAACGTAGCCCTGGGCACCGACGGCGCCGTGGAGTGCGGAAATCTGGATATGTTTGAAGTCATGCGGGGGGCAAGTATGTCCGTCAGGGCTTCCAAGGGCGACCCCTCCGCCCTGCCCGCCTCCGCAGCCCTGATGATGGCCACCGTCTGCGGCGCCCAGGCCCAGGGCCGCGGTAAGGAGTGCGGCATGCTGAAAGTGGGTATGGACGCGGACCTGGCTCTCGTGGACTTCTCCGCTCCCCACCTCATCCCCTGCCACAATGTCCTCACCGGCCTGGTGTTCTCCGCCAAGGGCGGCGATGTAGCCATGACCATGGTCCGGGGAAAGATCCTCTACCAGAACGGCCGTTTCCCCACCATCGACCTGAAAGCCGCCGTGGAGGAGCTGACCACCGACGCCATTCCCCGTCTCTTCGCGGGCGACGAACCGAAATAGGAGGCACCTATGTCCGAACAGCAAAAAAAGCAGAATTTTCTCCAGGGCACCGCGCTGCTTGCCATGGCTACCGCCATTGTCAAGGTCATCGGCGCGCTGTATAAGATCCCCCTCAAAGCCATCATCGGCGATCAGGGCTTCGGCTACTTCAATACCGCCTACGAGATCTACAACGTTCTGCTGATGATCTCCACCGCGGGCCTGCCCGTTGCCATGAGCCGGATGATCTCCCAGGCCAGCTCTCTGCGCCACTACAACCAGGTGCGCCGGGTCTACGCCACTGCCAGGGGCATTTTCCTGGGGCTGGGCATTGCTGGGACCCTCCTGATGACGGTGTTCTGCCGCCAGCTTGCCCAATTCCAGAACCAGCCCGATGCCTGGGCCGCCATCGGCTGTCTCGGCCCCTGCGTGCTGCTTATCTGCATCATGAGCACCTTCCGGGGCTACTTCCAGGGCCAGGGGAATATGCTCCCCACCTCCGTCTCCCAGGTATTGGAGGCGGTTGTGAAGCTGGTGGTGGGAATCCTTGCCGCCATGGCTCTGCTCCGGGCCACAAGCAGCGTCCCCCTGGCTGCCGGCGGCGCTATCCTGGGCGTCACCGCAAGCTGCCTGGTGTCTTCCCTGTACCTCTTTACCATCTTCCGGAAAAGCTTCCGGGACCTGCCGGACTCCGGGGAGACCGCCGATTCCTTTTCCGCCACCGCCCGGGGCCTGCTGATCATCGCCATTCCCATCACTGTGGGTTCGGCGGGGCTGCAGATCCTCACCATGCTGGAAACCAAGATCTACATGGGAAGACTTCTGGCCAGCGGCATGACCCAGAGCCAGGCAGATACCATCCGGGGCATTTACGGCATGACCCAGACCATCTTCAACATGCCCTGCGCCTTTATTACCCCCATCACCATCAGCATCATCCCCGCCATCACCTCCCAGCTTACATTGCTCAACTATAAGGAAGCAAAGCTGACGGAGGAATCCGCCGCCCGGGTCACGGGCCTCATTGCCATGCCCTGTGCCATCGGCCTTGCGGTGCTGGCAGAACCGGTGACCGCCCTGCTGGGTCTGTACTCCGGCGACCGGCTGGTGCTGGCGGCCAGTCTCATGCGGGTGCTTGCCATCACCATCATCTTTGACGCCGTGGTCCTTGTCACCACCGCCATCATGCAGGCCCACGGCCACGCGGGCAGGCCCGTGATCAATATGCTTGTGGGCGGCGTTCTCAAGCTGCTGGCGGTGTACATTCTCACCGGGAACCCCCATATCGGCATTCTGGGCACCCCCATCGGCACACTGATCTGCTATATCATGATTTCGATGCTGAACCTCATTTCCATCCGGCAGCTGATCCCCCAGACCCCTGCCATCGTGCGGAATCTGGTGCGTTCCTTGCTGGCGGCCCTGGTCATGGGCGTGTTCGCATGGCTTGCCTGGTTCGGCATGAAGCACCTGGGCATTTCAAGCCGCTTACTGCTGTGCGGTGTGCCCATTGCTGTGGGCGTTGTGGTGTACTTCGTTGCCGCCGTTGCCATGAAAGCCATCACCCGGGAGGACTGCCTTCTCCTGCCCAAGGGTGAGAAAATCGCAAAGATACTGCATCTGTAAGCCGGAAAGCCCCGGCGCTCGGGGAATGGTACGCAGGCGGACGCGGTACACGGCAACCGGAACGCTTACCAAAACGATCCCTCTCCGAAAAAACACCGCCCCTGGAAAGCAGCTTCGATGCTTTCCAGGGGCGGTTTATACGGATTCCTTTATTCCTTTTCCAGGGCCATAACCTTGTCGATGCGGCGCTGGTGCCGGGGCTCCCCGGAGAACGGCGTGGTCAGCCAGATGTCCACAATGGACAGAGCCAGGTTTTCCCCCACCACACCGGCACCCAGGGCCATCATATTGGTGTCGTTGTGCAGCCGGGTGAGCTGGGCGGACATAATGTCTCCCAGCAAAGCGCAGCGGATGCCCTTGACCTTGTTTGCGGTGATGGAAGCGCCGATACCGGTGGTGCACAGCACGATGCCCCGGTCACAGGTTCCGGCGGCAACCGCTTTCGCGGCGGGAACCACAAAGTCGGGGTAGTCACAGCTTTCCGTGGAGTAGGTGCCGAAATCCTCCGTTTCGTACCCCTCCGCTTTCAGATGGGCGACGAGCTTCTCTTTCAGGGCATAGGCCCCGTGGTCGCAGCCGATGGCAATTTTCATAACCGTTTCTCCTCTCTGCCGCGGTTACGCGGCATTTATTTGTTTGTAAACATGCTCAGGCAAATTGGAATTTAGCGGGCAGTTAAAGCGCGCGGGTGAATAGACGCCTTGCCCCCCGCACTTGTGAGGGGGGTGTCCCTGCGCTAGCGCAGGGACGGGGGGAGTACGAACTTCCGGCAGCAGATCGTAAAATTGAATCATCTTTCTGTGTTTGCTGTTCTTATTCTTCGCACCTTTTTGTGAAAGATATGCGGGTGACAGCCTCCCCCCGCCACCAGTTTGAGAACTGGTGGCACCCCCCTCATAAATGCGGGGGGCAAGGACGCGTACCGCATCGGCCCGCAAACCATTCATCAAACAGCCCTACAAATTCCCAATTTACAGCACTACGGAACGATACCGAGCGGGTCAGGTTGGAAACGAAAACAGACCACGCTCGTCACGACTTGTCAGCGGCGACTCGCCGCCAAATTCCAATTTCTCTGTCTGCCGAGCTGGGTCGATATGCGTTTTTCAATTCCGGCAAAGCCGGTCAGATCGCGTAGCCCCCGTCCACGTTCAGCACATGGCCGGTGACGAATTCCGCGTCGGTCAGAAACGCGATGGCTTTCGCCACATCCTCCGGTCTGCCGTTGCGGCCCACCGGCGTGTCCTCCGCCATGGCATCAAGGATTTCCCCGTCCACCCCGGCGCACATGTCCGTCATAATGACCCCCGGGGCCACGCAGTTGACCCGGACGCCGCTGGGCCCCAGTTCCTTTGCTAACGCCTTGGTCAGGGCGATCACCGCCCCCTTGGTGGCGGAGTACGCCGCCTCGCAGGAGGCGCCCACCCGGCCCCACATGCTGGATACCGTGACAATGGATCCCCGCTGGCGGCGCAGAAAGCCCGGCATGGCCGCGTTGACGCAGTGGTAAATTCCCTTGACATTCACATCAAAAAGCCGGTCCCAGTCTTTCTCGGAAAGCTGCTGCATCAGCCCGTACCGGCAGATTCCGGCGCAGAGGATCAGGTTGTCCACCTCCGGGATGGACGCGAAAGCAGCGCGCACCCCGTTCCCGTCCGCCACATCACAGCAAATCGCTGTGGCACCCGTGCGCGAGGATACCTCCCGGGCGGCCTCGTGTTCCTTTTCATACAGGAAGTATACCCGGTCACCCCGGGCGGTATACAGCTCCACCGCCGCCCGCCCGATGCCCCGGGAACCGCCTGTTATTACTGTCACTGGCATAATACTTCTCCCTAAAGAAAAAGGGCTGCAAAAACAGCCCAATTTCCCTATCTTCTTCTGCTCTTGGTCCGATGGTCGGAATACTGCTTGATGGAAGAGATCTTGCTGTCGGACTCGGACATGAAGGCTTTCAGCTTTTCCTCAAACAGCTGGTCTGCGGTCTTGGGCGCGGCAGGCTGGGCCTGGGGCCGGGGAGCCCGGTTCTGGCTCGTGCCGCCCTGCCGGGGCGCACCGGTACGGTGGGTGTCCGTGCGTCCGCCCTGGGGCCGCTGGGGTTTGGGCTCCAGCCGCTTGATGGACAGGTTGATTTTCCCGTTCTCATTTCCGATCACCATGACCTTGACATCCTGCCCCTCGGTCAGATGCTGGTGGATGTCACTGACATAGGCGTTGGCTACCTCCGAGATATGTACCATGCCGGTCTTTCCCTCCGGCAGGGAGATAAACGCGCCAAAATTGGTGATGGACTTGACTTTGCCTTCTAAAACAGCTCCAACGGTTAACTCCATAGTTTCCTTCTCTTCCTCCATTTTTAAGAAGCTATTGCAATTCGATCAGCACGGTGTCGGGTGTCACGAGGTCCAGCTCTTCCTCCGCGATTTCCCGGATCGTCTTCACATCCCCAGGGTTCTCCAGCCGATTGGACAGCTTTTCATTCTCGCTCACGATGACGGCGGCCTCGGCGGTCATGCTCCGGACCTGCCTTTGCAGCCCCGCCTGCACCCACATCAGCGCGCCCATCGCTGCCATAGAGAATACAATAAGTACGATCACTACCGCTTTCAGTACGGGCGAGCTGTGGCGCAGGATCACCTGTACCTTTCCGATCTGCAGCTTTCGTTCTTCCATGGGATGTCCTCCGGGTCCTACGCCGTTGCCGACGATTATTCCATCTTATTGTAACCCATTTTTCCCCAGATGCAAACAAAATTTTCGCAAATTGCAAAAATTTTTTTCCCGGGACAAGAAAAAGCTTCCAAATCCACCCCAGCCCCCGCCAAAAGGAACGAAATATAGGACTTAATTGCCGCCCCAGAGTCCGTTCGGCGGCAATGCCGCCCAGAAGCTGCCCCATGAGACTCCCCAGCCGGATGTCCCCGCCGCAGACGCCGAAGCTCACCCAGACAAAGGCCCACAGCGCCGCCGCCAGAAACAGGCTGTCCGCCAGGAACGTATGCTTTGGGCGCAGGGGCCGCAGGAAGCTGTACAGCAGGCCCAGCACCGCCCCTGCCAGGATGCTCTGCCCAAAAAATGTCAGAGCTGTGGCCGGAACCGTCAACCCAGCATACGGCGCAGCCAGCCGCCCCCCTGACGTGGCTCCTGGTAGGAAAGCACCGCAATGTTCCCGGTGACCTCCACCTGGCCTCCCTGCACGGACAGCTCCTTCAGCTGCAGGCCCGTGCCCTGCACCGTCAGGTCCCCCAGGGCGGTGCGCAGCTCCACCGCCGTATCGTCAAAGCTCACCACCTCCGTCACCCCGGTCATGGTCAGCTTCTTCCGGTTTTTCAGATTCAGGCTGTGTTCCCCCTGCTCCTGCGGCATGGCAATCCCTCCTATCTGCCCACAGAATATGCGCGCCGGGGTATCTTTATGCTGCCAGCGGCGGCGCTTTTCCGGGGCCGGACCTCGTTCTGTCTTTCGCTGCGGGAATCGCCCAAACCCGGAAGCATTGACAGGCCGGGGAAAATGGGGTATAGTATACAATACACTTTGTTCAAAAGCGGCGGATTTCATATAATGTGCCTATCCGCTTCGCGCAGCAGCGCGTCAAATTGGAATTTGGCGCACTGTTTAGGCAGGGTGTGCGGCCCGATGCGGTACGCGTCCTCGCCCCCCGCATTTATGAGGGGGGTGCCACCAGTTCTCAAACTGGTGGCGGGGGGGAGCCCGTCACCCACATATCTTTCACAAAAAAGTGCGAAAAACAAGGACGGCAAACATAGAAAGATAATTCTGTTTGACGCTCTGCTGCGGGGAATTCGTACTCCCCCCGTCACCAGTGTGCGCACTGGTGACACCCCCCTCACAAGTGCGGGGGGCGAGGGCGGCTGCGCCGCCAGCCCGTCAAATTCCGATTTGTCCGTTCACTGAGAAAAGCCGATATACAGATTACAAGCAGAGAGGGGGATGGACTCATGCGCTACGCGGCCTGCCGGCTGGAGCCGGGGCAAAGCGGTCACGATGCCGGGTGGGCGCTGCTGGAAAGGCTCTACCGGGAGGAAACCGGATGCGATCTTCCCAAAGTTGTCCGCACCAGCCGGGGCCATCCCCGGTTTGTGGGAAGCCGTCTGTGCTTTTCCATTGCCCACACCTCCCGCCACGCTTTCTGCGTGTTGTCCCGAAAAAGCGTGGGCATCGATGCCGAGGAGCTGGACCGGCCCGTGCGGCTTTCCCTGGCGGAAAAGATCCTCTCCCCCGGGGAAATGGAACAATTCAACCGGGCCGAAGACAAGCGCCGGGCACTGCTCACCTTTTGGGTTCTGAAAGAGGCGGCTGCCAAGCGCACCGGCCAGGGCCTGACGGGCTATCCCAACCACACCAGCTTTCTGCTGGATGACCCCAGCGTACATGAATGGGACGGCTGTCTTGTCGCCGTCTCCACGGAGGAATGAATATGCTCTTTGATACCCATGCCCACATGGATGACCGGGCCTTTGACGAAGACCGGGAGGCGCTGCTTTCCGGCCTGCCGGAAGCGGGCATCGGCCTGCTGATGAATCCGGGATGCAGCCTTGCCTCCTCCCGGGCCGCCTGCGCCCTGGCAAGGAAATATGATTACATCTACGCCGCCGTAGGCTCCCATCCCGACGCGGCGTCGGAGGTCTGCCCAGCGGTTTTGGAAGAATACCGTGCTCTCGTCCGGGAGAATCCCAAGGTCAAGGCCATCGGGGAGATCGGCCTGGACTATC
Source organism: uncultured Oscillospiraceae bacterium (assembly GCA_964625595.1). Lineage (GTDB taxonomy): Bacteria > Bacillota > Clostridia > Oscillospirales > Oscillospiraceae > Faecousia. The sequence continues at coordinate 10,792 of CAZVDH010000061.1, forward strand.
ACTACGAGGATGTGCCCCGGGATATTCAGAAAGAAGCCTTCCGGGCCCAGATGGCCCTGGCAGCGGAGCTGGATCTGCCAGTCATCGTCCACGAGCGGGAGGCCCACGCTGACGGCATGGCCATTGTCCGGGAATTTCCCACCGTCACAGGGGTGTTCCACTGCTACTCCGGCTCCGTGGAGATGGCAAAGGAGCTGGTTTCCCTGGGCTGGTACATTGGCTTTACCGGGGTGCTGACTTTTAAGAATGCCCGCAAGGCCCTGGAGGTGGCGGCAAGCCTTCCCCTGGACCGGATCGTCCTGGAAACCGACTGTCCCTACATGTCCCCGGAGCCTTTCCGGGGAAAACGGAACGACCCGGGCAAGCTCTACCGCATGGCCCAGGCTCTTGCCGCTCTCCGGGGCCTTTCGGAGGAAGCGGTACAGGGAATCACCCTGGAAAACGGACGGCGCCTGTACCGGATCTGATACTACACATTTCTCCTTTCGCGTCCATATACTGGCATAGAAAGCACCGGGGGATCCCGGTGCTTTTGCTTGGAGGTGCGAAATGGAAAGCTATGTACTTTGGGCCCTCATTGCCACCCTGGGAACCTGGCTGGTCACGGCCCTGGGGGCGGCGACGGTGGCCTTTTTCCGGTCCCCCAGCGGGAAAGTGATGAACCTCATGCTGGGCTTTGCCTCCGGGGTGATGATCGCCGCCAGCTTCTGGTCCTTGCTGCAGCCCGCCATCGCCCGGGCGGAAAAAATGGGCGGGCTTCCCGCCTGGCTGGTGGTGACCCTGGGCTTTCTTCTGGGGGCTGTCTTTCTGTGGGCTTCGGACCGGGCCGTCACCGCCGCCGCAGGGCGCACCGGGACGGGAAAGCCCAACGAGCGGCTGAACCGGATCATTCTGCTGGTACTGTCCATCACCCTGCACAACATCCCCGAGGGTCTGGCGGTGGGGGTGGCTTTCGGCGCGCTGGGCACCGGTTACGATCCGGAGACCTTCATGGGGGCGGTATCCATCGCCGTGGGCATCGGACTGCAGAATTTCCCCGAGGGCGCCGCCGTATCCCTGCCCCTGCGGCGGGAGGGCTTTTCCCGGCGGAAGAGCTTTCTCCTGGGCCAGGCCAGCGGCATGGTGGAGCCGATTGCCGGGGTGCTGGGCGCTGCCCTGGTTACAGCGGTGCAGCCGATGCTTCCCTGGGCGCTGTCCTTTGCCGCGGGGGCCATGATTCTGGTTTCCGTCCACGAGCTGATCCCCGAATGCCAGCGCAACCAGTCGGTACATCCCTACTTTGCCACCATGGGCATCGTCACCGGCTTCGCCGTAATGATGCTTCTTGATGTGATGCTGGGATAGGTAGCCGCAGACTGGCACATAATCGCAAAATGTGCTGATCGGTTTTATTCAGTAAAGAGGAAAATGGAAATTTGGCGGGCTGTTTGTCCAGTGGTGAGCGGTGCCGATGCGGTACACGCCAAGGGCTCCCTTGTGTAAAGGGAGCTGTCGCG
>CAZVDH010000062.1:0-11825 GCA_964625595.1 uncultured Oscillospiraceae bacterium
ATACCATGGATAAATATAAAAGTAAAGAATTATAAGTTACGCACTAGTAGGGGCGCTCATTGAGCGCCCGGCAGGGGAAGTTTCCATATTCGTATTTCTTTCGGCGAAAAGTTGCCATTTGATGGAAATTTATTCTGGAATTCGGGATGTTTTCGCAGGCGGTCAATGACCGCCCCTACGAATGGATGACGATAGATAGCCCAAAATTCGGTGGAGATTCCCACACCAGTCTGAGGACTGGTTTGCAATGACACGTTCTAACGGTGCGCCAAATTCCACTTTGTACACCCTCCGGGTATTCTTTCCAGAATTCACAAAAAGTTCTTACTTTTCCGGAGAAACGATGCTATAATGAAAAAACACTATGCAGCCGGCGGGCAGATTGTCCGTCGGCTGCTGAAATTCATTCCTGGAGGGAAGCGCCATGACCGCGCTATTGCTTCGCCTGTTTGTAAAAGACTATCAGAATCCGGAAAACCCGGCTGTCCATACCGCCATCGGGAAAATGGCCGGGATCACGGGGGTTTTGTGCAACGTTTTCCTCTTCCTTGGTAAACTCCTTGCGGGGCTCCTGTCCGGGTCCATCTCCATTGTTGCCGACGCCGTGAACAACCTGTCCGATGCCGGTTCCTCCGTCGTGACCCTTGCCGGGTTCCAGCTTGCCCAGCGGCCCGCCGATCGGGAGCACCCCTACGGCCACGCCCGGTATGAGTACCTGTCCGGCCTGGTGGTGGCAGCCCTGATTCTGGTGATCGGCCTGGAACTGGCGAAAACCTCTTTTCAGAAGATCCTCCGCCCGGAGCCCATCGAAGCAACCCCCATTGCCCTGGGGGTGCTGATCGCCTCCCTGTGCGTCAAGCTGTGGATGTGCACCTTTTTCCGCTCCCTGGGCAAGCGCATCCGCTCCGTCACCCTGGCCGCCTCCTCCGCCGACAGCCGCAATGATGTTATCGCCACCTCCGGCGTTCTCGTTGGCTATGTGGTGAGCAGCCTGCTCCATGTGAATGTGGACGGCTTTGTGGGCCTTGCCGTGGCGTGCTTTATTCTCTGGTCCGGCATCGGCATCGCCCGGGACACCATCTCTCCCCTGCTGGGTGGCCGTGCCGACCCCAATCTGGTGGAAAACCTTTCAAATCTTGTCCTGTCCCACGAAAAAATTCTGGGAATCCATGACCTGCTGGTCCACGACTACGGCCCCGGCCAGTGCTTTGCCTCCGTCCACGCGGAGCTCAGCGCCCAGGAAGATCCCATGGTCTGCCACGATATTATTGACGATATTGAGCAGGATGCCTTGGAGCAGCTCAATGTCCATCTGGTCATTCACTATGACCCGGTGATGGTGGGCGACGCGGAGTGGGACAAAATGCGCGAGCTGACGGAAAACTGGGTCCGGCAGGTGGACCCCAGGCTCACCATCCACGACTTCCGGATGGTCCGGGGCGCGAAGCAGACAAAGCTGGTCTTTGACCTGACGGTACCCTACGATATGACCCTGTCCTCCGGAGAGGTCCAGCAGGTAATGGAAAAGAACCTCCGGGAGCAGGGAAAGGACTACGATACCGTCATCCACCTGGACCGGGAGATGTAAAACCGTATTCAGGCTATCGGCTTTAGTAATCACACTGACATATTGGAATTTGGCGCACTGGCGCGAAGCGCAATCGCTTCCCCCGGGGGGAAGCTGTCGAGCGCAGCGAGACTGATGAGGAACGGCGAAACAGAGCGATTTTCCATGCGGTTCGTAAAAAAGTACGATTTGAAAAGCTGTACGTTCTTATTTGCCTGCGTCCCATATCAGAAAATGTCGCCGTTCCTCATCCGCCCCTGCGGGGCACCTTCCCCCCGGGGGAAGGTATTGGCCCGCCAATTTACAATTTCACGATCAGCTTATTAAAGCCGATAGCCTGAAACCGTATTTAAGGAAAAATTCCCCCGCTTAACCTGGCCCTTTCGGCCGTAAGCGGGGGGATTTTTCTGCTTTGGGAGCCAATGCCGCGCCGCTGTGCGCACAATCGAATTCCCGGTCATTGCGAACCAGGGACCGATGTCACTGGTGTGGCAATCTCCATCTTTAGGAGAACACGGTCTCAAATTCGATGGAGATTCCCAGGTCAGTAGTGCGCTACTTTCTCGGAATGACCGCATATTCGGCCCGTTCAAGTCTTGATTGGCATTGTCCACTGTCAACTGTCAATTCACTTAATCACCCGCACCCGGAGGACACCCTCCATGCTCCGCAGGCTCTCCACCGCGGCGTCGGAGGGATGGTGATCCAGGTCCAGCATGGTATAGGCGTACTTGCCCCGGGACTTGTTCATGAGCCCCGCGATATTCACGCCCTCGGAGGCCACGGCGGAGGTAAACCGGCTCAGGGAGTTGGGGATGTTCCCGTGGAGAATGGTGATCCGTCCGGCGGCGGTGCACACGCCCATATCGCAGTCCGGGAAGTTCACGGAGTGGGAAATATTGCCGTTTTCCAGATAGTCCATCATTTCCCGCACCGCCATTTTGGCGCAGTTATCCTCGGATTCCTCGGTGGAGGCCCCCAGGTGGGGAATGGCGATGCAGCCGGGCATGGAGGCCGTCCGGTCATTGGGGAAGTCGGTGACATACCGGGACACCTTGCCGCTGGCCAGCGCTTCGGCCATAGCCTCGTCGTCCACCAGCAGGTCTCTGGCAAAGTTCAGGATCACCACTCCGTCCTTCATCTTGCCGATGGTCTCCCGGTTGATCATGCGCCGGGTGTCATCCAGCAAGGGGGTGTGCAGGGAGATCACATCGCAGCTTTCGAAGATCTCCTCCCGGGTACGGACCCGGTGGATCTGGCTGTCCAGGTGCCAGGCAGCGTCGATGGAAATAAAGGGATCGCAGCCGTAGACATCCATGCCCAGGCTTCTTGCCGCGTTGGCAAGAGGGCCGCCCACGGCGCCCAGGCCGATAACACCCAGCTTCCGGCCCAGGATCTCATGACCAGCAAACCGGGACTTGCCCTTTTCCACCTGCTTGGCAACATTTTCCGTACCGGCGATGGACTTTACCCATTCAATACCGCCGGTCACGTCCCGGCTGGCAAGGAGCAGGCCGCACAGGGTCAGCTCCATCACGCTCCGGGCGTTGGCGCCGGGGGTATTGAACACCACGATGCCTTGCTCCGCGCATTTGTCCAGGGGGATATTGTTCACCCCGGCGCCGGCTCTCGCCACTGCCAGGAGCCCGGCAGGCAGGTCCATGTCATGCATGGCGGCGCTGCGCACCAGGATGCCCTCCGCCTGAGCCACGTCATCGGTGAGGGTATAGTCCTCCCCCCACAGGGCCGTGCCCTTGGGGGAAATTTTGTTCAGGTAATGGATACGGTACATAGCTGCCTCCTTAGCCGTTGCGCTTTTCGAAGCCGTCCATAAATTCCACCAGCTTGACTACGCCCTCCATGGGCATGGCGTTGTAAATGCTTGCCCGCATACCGCCCACACTGCGGTGGCCTTTCAGGTTCACGAAGCCGGCTTCCTCCGCCTCAGCGATGAACTTCTTGTTCAGGTCGTCGCTGTCCGTGACAAAGGGCACGTTCATGAGGGAGCGGTCCTTTTTCACCACGGTGCCCCGGAACATCCGGCTGGCGTCCAGGAAATCGTAGAGCACGGCGGCCTTTTCCCGGTTCCTGCGGCCTATTTCGGTCAGTCCGCCCTGGTCTAAGAGCCACTTAAACACCTTGCCGCAGATATAGATGCCGTAGGCGGGGGGCGTATTGTACATGGAGCCGTTGTCGGCGTGGATCTTGTAGCGGAGCATAGTGGGGGTGCCGGGGTACACGTCCTCGGTGATAAAATCTTCCCGGATCACCGCGATCACCACGCCGGCGGGGCCCACGTTCTTCTGGGCGCCGCCGTAGAGCATGGCGTACTTGCTCACATCCACCGGCTCCGACAGGAAGCAGGAGGACACGTCGGCAACCAGGGGCTTGCCCTTGGTATTGGGCAGGGTGTGGAACTTGGTGCCGTAGATGGTATTGTTCTCGCAGATATAGACATAGGAGGCGTCGTCGTGAACCGACAGGTCGGAACAGTCGGGGATATAGCTGAAGGTCTTATCCGCGGAGGAAGCGATGGCCTCCGCACGGCCGTAGAGCTTTCCCTCCTGCCAGGCCTTTTTGGCCCACTGGCCGGTGATGATATAGTCCGCCGCCCCGGTCTTCATCAGGTTCATGGGGATCATGGCAAACTGCTGGCTGGCGCCGCCCTGCAAAAACAGCACCTTATAATTATCCGGAATCCCCATAAGCTTGCGCAGATCCGCCTCGGCAGTATCAATAATATTCTGAAAGGCCTTAGATCGGTGACTCATCTCCATAACGGACATACCGGTTCCCCGGTAGTCCAGCATCTCCGCGGCAGCTTCCCGCAGCACAGCCTCCGGCAGCACAGCAGGACCGGCAGAAAAGTTAAAAACCCGTGACATGGTCATCCTCTTCCTTTCATATAATTTGTCTTCCCAGGTGTCCGCACCCAGGAAACACTTTTCCTTGATAAAGTATATATTACCACGGATCGAACCGGAATACAAGATTACAGATTGCCGGAATTTGGACATTTTTCCCCAAAAAACTAGGTAAATGTGGCAAATGGACAGCAGCTGCCTGTGCCCGTCGGCTTAACGCAGCAGCGCGGCAAATTGGAATTTAATTGACAATTGACAATGAACAATTGACAATTAAGGAATCCCTTCGGGATGATTTAAAATAAAAAGAATTTGGATGAAAAACAATAGAAATTATTTCTAAATTGTCCCGTAGGGACACAATAATTGTCAACTGTCAATTGTCAATTCGGCGAAGCCGGCAAATTCCAATTTATCTGATTGCTAAAAACCGGTATGCATATTATCTTATTTCCCACACCTCATATCTTATATCTTCAGCCGTGCCGCTTCCCTCGTCCCGCCCCCAGAATGTTGTTTCTTCTATTGCTTTTTCTGTAAAAGAGCGTTATAATAGAGTATATTTTGCGCCCTGTGGACGGGGCGGCACTGTGAGGGTCTGTATGAATATCATTATCGCAGGCGACGGCAAGGTAGGGTCCACTCTGACCCGGCAGCTCTCCGCGGAGGGCCACGACATTACCCTGATCGATTCCAACAGCCAGGTGCTGGCGGAAAGCGTGGAGCGCTACGATGTGTTCTGTGTGGAGGGAAACTGCGCCTCCATGTCCGTGCTGGCCCAGGCCAGGGTCAAGGACGCGGATCTTCTCATCGCCGCCACCAGCAAGGACGAGGTCAATCTGCTGTGCTGCACCACAGCCCACGCCATGAATCAGAAGCTTCACACCATCGCCCGGATCCGCAACCCGGAATACACCGAGCAGATTTATAATATGCGGGATGTCTTCGGTCTGTCCCTGGTCATCAACCCCGAGAACCAGGCCGCCACGGAAATCGAGCGGCTTCTCAAATACCCCGGCTTTCTCCGCCGGGACACCTTTGCCAAGGGCCGCACGGAGATCGTGGAGCTGCGGGTGGAGCAGGGCAGCAAGCTGTGCAATGTAAAGCTTTCCGACCTGCGCTCCATCGTCAAGTGCCAGGTGCTGGTGTGCGCCGTATTGCGGGACGGCACCGCCTCCGCCCCCGGCGGCGATTTCGTCCTCCGGGAGGGAGACCGGCTCTTCGTCACCGCCCTGTCCGGGAACCTGACCACATTGCTCAAAAATCTGGGCCTCCTGACCCGCCGGACCCGCAATGTCTTCCTGTGCGGCGGCGGCCGGGTAAGCTACTACCTGGCAAGCAAGCTGAGCCGGGCGGGTATCCAGGTCAAAATCATCGAAAGCGACCCGGAGCGGTGCCGGGAAATCAGCGCCAAGCTTCCGGGGGTAACGGTTATAAACGGCAACGCCAGCGACCAGGAGCTGCTGGAAAACGAGGGTCTGGGCAGCTGCGACGCCCTCGTCACCCTCACCGGGCTGGATGAACTGAACATGATCGTCTCCCTCTTTGCCATCTCCCGGGGAGTGCCCCAGGTGATCACCAAGCTGGGCCACGCCGACAACCGGAGCATCATCGACAGCCTGTACCTGGGCAGCCTCGTCTGCCCCAAGGAGCTGTGCAGCAACACCATCGTCCGCTATGTCCGGGCCATGCAGAACCAGACCGGCGCGGCTCTCTCCGTGCACGCCATCGCCGACGGCCAGGCCGAGGCCATGGAGTTCCTGGTGGACGACCGGACCCGGTTCCGGGATACGCCGCTGAAGCAGATCAAGCTCAAGCCCAACGTTCTGGTGGTGAGCATCGCCCACGGCGCGAAAACGGAGATCGCCAACGGCGATTCCTTCTTCCGCACCGGGGATACCGTGGTGGTGGTCACCAACGGCCGGGCCGCGCTGCGGCAGCTGAACGACATTTTCGCTTGATCGGGGCACGCTATGAACTATAAAATGATGGGGCGGTTCCTCGCCCAGATCCTATTTCTGGAGGGTCTGTTCCTCCTGCCGCCGCTGCTCATCAGCCTGTACCTGGGGGAAACGGCAGCGGTCACGGGCTTTGCGTGCACCCTGGCCCTCATTGCCGGGCTATGCCTGCTGCTCTTTCCCATCTGCAAGGGCGCGCCCAGTGCTTTCCACGCTACGGAGGGCATGGTCTGCGTTGCCCTCAGCTGGATCGTTCTGAGCCTTGTGGGGTGCCTGCCTTTCTGGATCTCCCGGGAGATTCCCCAGTTTATTGACGCTTTCTTTGAGATCGTCTCCGGCTTTACCACCACCGGCGCCTCCATCCTGTCCAATGTGGAGGCCCTGTCCAAGGGGCTTTTATACTGGCGCAGCTTCAGCCACTGGGTGGGCGGCATGGGCGTTCTGGTGTTCCTGCTGGCCATTGTCCCCAGCGGGGAAAAGGGCACGGGCTTTACCATGCACCTGCTCCGGGCGGAAAGCCCCGGCCCCAGCGTGGGCAAGCTGGTGCCCAGGATGCGCAAAACCGCGGCCATCCTGTATATGATCTACGTTGCCCTCACGGTGCTCAATATCATTTTCCTGCTTCTGGGGGGCATGTCTCTTTTTGAGTCTGTGTGCACGGCTTTCGGCACCGCAGGCACCGGCGGCTTCTCCATCCGCTCCGATTCCCTGGCCGGATGCAGTCCCTATCTGCAGAATGTGACCACGGTGTTCATGCTGCTCTTCGGCATCAATTTCAGCTGCTACTATCTGCTGCTTTTGGGCCAGTTTAAGAGCGTATTTAAGGACGAGGAGCTGCGGCTGTACCTGGGCATCGTGCTGGGGAGCATCGCACTCATTGCCTGGAACATCCGGGGCCTTTACGCGGGGCTGGGAGAAACCCTCCGCCACGCCGCGTTCCAGGTCAGCAGCATTATCACCACCACAGGCTTTGCCACCACGGACTTTGACCTGTGGCCCAGCTTTTCCAAGACGATCCTGCTGTGCCTCATGGTGGTGGGCGCCTGCGCCGGCTCCACCGGCGGCGGCATCAAGGTGGCAAGGCTCCTGCTGCTGCTGAAAAGCACCCGGCGGAATATCAGCCAAATGCTCCACCCCCGGAAAGTCCTGCTGGTCCGGAACAACGGCCAGGTGGTGGACGAAAGGATTCTCGCCAACACCAACGCGTACCTGGCGGCCTATGTGATTATTCTGTTCGTCAGCTTCATGGTGGTGTCCCTGGACGGCTTTTCCACCGGCACCAATTTTTCCGCCATTCTGTGCTGCTTTAATAACATCGGCCCCGGCCTGGAGGCGGTGGGCCCCACCTGCAATTTCAGTGGGTTCAGCATCCTGAGCAAGCTGGTTCTGATTTTTGATATGCTTTTGGGCCGGTTGGAGATCTTCCCCCTGCTGGTTCTGTTCTCCCCCCAGACCTGGCGGGACCGCCGGGCAAGGCCCGGGGCGAAGTCGTGACGAACCTGGTCTGTAATCGTTAACGCCCTGACCCGCTCGGTATCGTTCTGTGGTACAGCAAATTGGAATTTAGCGGGCTGTTAAGGTGCGCGGGTGGTTAGACGCCTTGCCCCCCGCGTTTACGAGGGGGGGTGTCACCAGTGCGCACACTGGTGACGGGGGGAGCCCGTCGCCCGCATATCTTTCACAAAAAGGAACAAAGAATAAAGATGGCAAACACAGAAAGATAATTCTGTCTGACGCGCTGCTGCCGGAAATTCGTACTCCCCCCGCCACCAGTTTGCGAACTGGTGGCACCCCCCTCACAAGTGCGGGGGGCAAGGCCGCATACCACATCGGGCCGCACACCACTGCCCAAACTGCTCTGCAAATCCCCAATTTTCCTGTCTGATGTTTTGAACCGATAGCCTGAAACGGAATTTTTCCGGCAGAGCTTTCCACGGTCCACTGTCCACTCATTCTTCTGCCGGGGTTGACAAAAGGGCCGCCTGTATGCTATAATTCCATAAATTAATGTCCTGCCCAGTAAAGCAGGACATTTTTATGAAAGGAGAATTCCCATGACCGATCCCAGATACGCCCAGTGCCGCTGCATTCGACTGGGGGATTCTTTTTCTCTTCCTGCCCGTTCTTTCCTGGCGGGGACTTCTTTCGACTCTCCCCGATATACCGTTTTTCCCGGCTTTTGTGATGTGCATGTGCATTTCCGAGAGCCGGGATTTTCTTATAAGGAGACCATCGCCTCGGGAAGCCTTGCGGCTGCCCATGGCGGCTATACCGCCGTGTGCACCATGCCCAACCTGAACCCGGTACCGGACAGCCCGGAAACCCTGGAAGTTCAGCGCGCCCTTATCCGGGACACCGCCGTGATCCACGTCTATCCCTACGGTGCCATTACCCAGGGGGAAAAGGGGGAAGTCCTGGCGGATATGGCGGGTATGGCCCCCGGTGTCATCGCCTTTTCCGACGACGGGCGGGGCGTCCAGTCCCCGGAGATGATGCGCAGAGCCATGCGGGAAGCCAAGTCCCTGGGAAAAATCATCGCCGCCCACTGTGAAGACAACCGCCTGCTCCGGGGCGGCTATATCCACGACGGCGATTACGCCGCCGCCCACGGCCACAGGGGCATCTGCTCCGAAAGCGAGTACGGCCAGATTGCCCGGGATTTGGAGCTTGCCGCCGAGACCGGCTGCGCCTACCATGTGTGCCACATCTCCACAAAGGAAAGCGTGGACCTGATCCGCCGGGCGAAAAAGGCCGGCGTGGATGTGACCTGTGAGACCGGGCCCCACTACCTTACCATGGACGAAAGCTGTCTGCAGGAGGACGGCCGCTTCAAGATGAACCCGCCCCTCCGGGGAAAAGAAGACCGGGAGGCCCTTTTGGAGGGGCTTCTGGACGGCACCATCGACATGATCGCAACGGACCACGCCCCCCATTCGGCGGAGGAAAAGAGCCGCGGCCTGTCAGGCAGCGCTTTCGGGGTCGTGGGCCTGGAAACCGCTTTCCCGGTGTTGTACACCAAGCTGGTGCTCCCGGGCATCCTGCCTCTGGAAAAACTGGTGGAGCTGATGGCCCTGGCCCCCCGGAAGCGGTTCGGGATTCCGCTGGGCAGCGACTTTACCGTGTGGGACCTGGAAGCGGAAACCGTTGTGGAACCGGAACGCTTTCTTTCCATAGGCAAAGCTACGCCCTTTGCCGGGTGGCGCCTGCGGGGTAAGTGCAAAGCCACCGTCTGCGGCGGGGAATTTGTGTACAGGGCGGAAGAGTAGGCCCTTTTCCGTTATCGGCTTAGAACAGCAGATAAGCAAATTGTAATATGTCTATGCAACATAGTTCGATGGTTGCTGTGGCGCGGGAGCGCCCTCGCCCCCCGCACTTGTGAGGGGGGTGCCCCAGTGCGCACACTGGGGCGGGGGGAGTACGAATTCCTAGAAACGGAGCGTCAAACAGAAATATCTTTCTGTGCATGCCGTCCTTATTCTTCCTTCCTTTTTGTGAAAGATATGCGGGCGACAGACTCCCCCCGGTACCAGTGTGCGCACTGGTACCACCCCCCTCGTAAACGCGGGGGGCAAGGCGTCTATCCACCCGCGTACCTTAACTGCCCGCCAAATTCTAATTTCTCTCTTTTCCCCATAACGGCGGCAGCCGCAAACTCCATCTCTTTTCAGGAGGAAGTTATGAAAAAACAGACCCAGTTCACCATTCTGGAGAATGCCCCCCTCACCGCCTCCGTGTACCGGATGGTGCTCCGGGGCGATATCTCCGCCATCACCGCCCCGGGGCAGTTCGTTAATATCGCCCTGGACAGGAAATTCCTGCGCCGCCCCATCTCCGTGTGTGATTACGGCGCCGATACCCTGACCCTCATTTATAAGGTCGTGGGCGGCGGCACCGCTCAGCTGGCGGAAATGACCCACGGCACTCTGGACATCCTCACGGGGCTTGGTAACGGCTACGACCTGACGGCAGCCGGGGACAAACCCGTTCTCATCGGCGGCGGCGTGGGGGTGCCCCCAATGTACCGGCTGGCAAAAGACCTCATTGCCCAGGGTAAACAGGTCAGCGTGATTCTGGGCTTCAATACCGGGTCGGAAATCTTCCTCCGGGAGGAATTTGAAGCTCTCGGCTGCAGGGTCACCGTTACCACCGCCGACGCAAGCTATGGCATCCGGGGCTTCGTCACCGACGCCCTCAAGGATATGGATTACAGCTACTTCTACGCCTGCGGCCCGGAGCCCATGCTGAAAGCGGTCTATAAGGCCTCCAAAACATCCGGGCAGATGAGCTTCGAGGAACGGATGGGCTGCGGCTTCGGCGCCTGCATGGGCTGCTCCTGCAAGACCCTCACCGGCTATAAACGAATCTGCAAGGACGGCCCCGTGATGAAAAAGGAGGAAATCCAATGGGAAGACTGAGCGTTGACCTCTGCGGGATCGAGCTGGACAACCCGGTGATCCCCGCCTCCGGCACTTTCGGCTTCGGCAAGGAATTTTCGGAATATTATGACATCAACATTCTGGGTACCTTCTCCTTTAAGGGCACCACCCGGGAGGCCCGGTTCGGCAATCCCACCCCCCGGATCGCCGAGTGCCCCGGAGGGATGCTCAACGCCGTGGGCCTGCAAAACCCCGGGGCGGACCATGTGATCGCCCATGAACTGCCGGAAATGCAGGCGTACTTCCACAAGCCGGTGATGGCCAACGTCTCCGGCTTCAGTGTGGAGGAATACGTAGATGTGTGCCGGAAGCTGGACCGGGAGCCCCAGGTGGGCTGGCTGGAGGTCAACATTAGCTGCCCCAATGTCCACGGCGGCGGCATGAGCTTCGGCACCTGCCCCCAAGCGGCGGCAGAGGTTACGAAAGCCGTCAAGGCCGTGACCACCAAGCCCGTGATTATTAAGCTGTCTCCCAACGTCACCGACATTGTCTCCATTGCAAAGGCCTGCGAGGATGCCGGAGCCGACGGTGTGAGCCTGATTAACACCCTGCTTGGCATGCGCATAGACCTGCGGACCCGAAAGCCCCTCCTTGCCAATGTCACCGGAGGTCTGTCCGGCCCGGCGGTGTTCCCGGTGGCGGTGCGGATGGTGTACCAGGTGGCAAACGCCGTGAAGATCCCCGTGGTGGGCATGGGCGGTGTCACCTGTGCGGCTGATGTGCTGGAAATGATGATGGCAGGGGCCAGCGCCGTGGAAGTGGGCGCGGCAAACCTCACAAACCCCTGGGCCTGCCGGGACATCATCCGGGACCTGCCGGAGGTCATGGACAAGTACCGCATTGAAACGCTGCGGGAGCTGCGGAAATAACAGCAGCACTGTTAACACGGCAGTGCGGTAAATTGGGATTTATCGAATTCCCAGAAATGCCTTGGCTCCCCCTATGGGGCAATGTCATTAACTTAAGGAAGAAGTCAAATAGGCTTACTATTGGAGGAGTA
>CAZVDH010000063.1:0-11743 GCA_964625595.1 uncultured Oscillospiraceae bacterium
ACCAAAGTGCATTTTTCTGTTTGCTGCATAAAGCCGATAACCTAAATTGGAATTTAGCGAGCTGTTTGGGCAGTGGCGGGCGGTGTCGATGCGGTACGCGTCCTTGCCCCCCACATTTATGAGGGGGGTGGTACCAGTCCGCAGACTGGTACCGGGGGGAGCTCGTCACCCGCATACCCTTTACAAAAAAGTGCGAAGAATAAGAACGGCAAACATAGAAAGATAATGCTATTTTACGCTCTGCTTCCGGGAATTCGTACTCCCCCCGTCCCTGCGCTAGCGCAGGGACACCCCCCTCACAAGTGTGGGGGGCAAGGCGTCTATCCGCCCGCGCACCTTAACAGCCTGTTAAATTCCCAGTTTATCGCACTGCTGTATGAACCCAACAACCATTCCCTGTAATATCGGAAAGGAGACGCAATATGACTGCTGCAAGGAAAAGACGATCCATAAGTACATTTGCGATCCTGCTGTGCGTGCTGCTGCTGGTTGCCGCGGCAACCTGGCTGGCCCAGGGCCACGCCTATACGGACCCGGAAACCGGGGAAATTGCCCGGGTTGCCCCTGCAAGCTTCAGCGATATTCTCATGGCTCCCATACTGGGCTGGCATGATGCCGGGGATGTGATCGGCTTCGTGTTCTGTCTGGGGGCATTCCTGTCCATCGTGTCGGCAACCGGCGCTTTGGAGACCGGCATTCAGGTGCTGGTGAAAAAATTACGGGGCAAGGAAATTGCCCTCATCTGGATCCTCATGTTCGTGTTCTCCATCGGCGGAACTACCTACGGCATGGGGGAGGAAACCGTGGGCTTCTATATCCTCCTGGCTGCTACCATGATGGCCGCTGGCTTTGACCCCCTGGTGGGCGCCGCCACGGTCCTGCTGGGGGCGGGGAGCGGTGTCCTGGGCTCTACCATCAACCCCTTTGCCACCGGCGCGGCGGTGGCTGCCGCCGGGGTGGCGGTGAATATGGGCATCGTTTACGCTCTGGGCGTCATTTTGTGGCTGGTTACTTATTTCATTTCCGCCTTTTTCGTGTCCCGGTATGCCAGGGCGGTCCGGGACAGGAAGGGCTCCATCCTGACTGCGGAGCAAATGGATGCCTGCCGCGCCGCCTACGGCACCTCCGGCGGGGCTGACGAGGGGGCGAAGCTTTCTAAGCGGCAGAAAGGGGTTCTGGTCCTTTTCGGCCTTTCTTTCGCGGTGATGATCCTGGGCTTTATCCCCTGGGAGGACCTGTCGGAGGGCGTGTTCCGCACCCTTGGCTGGTCCGGCGTTCTGACAGGGAATCCTTTCGGCTGGTGGTGGTTCGACGACGCGGCGGTGTGGTTTTTGCTGATGGGCATTGTCATCGGCCTGGTGGGGCTTCCTGACAGGAGTAAGCTCATGGGCTGCATTATCCGGGGCTTTGGCGATATGATCTCCGTCAACCTGGTCATTGCCCTGGCCCGGGCCACCTCCGTCCTCATGGGCGTCTCCGGCCTGGGCACCTGGCTGGTGGAGGCCTCCGTCACAGCTCTGTCCGCTTCCGGGCTCCCCGCGGCGGTGTTTGGATTCCTCGACTACCTGCTGCACATCGGCCTGAGCTTCCTGGTGCCCTCCTCTTCCGGCCTTGCGGGACTGTCCAGCCCCATCGTTTCCCCCATTGTGGCCGGGATGGGCTGGTCCGTGGAGACCTCCATCATGATCAACGTTGCCGCCAACGGCTTTGTGAACCTGTTCACCCCCACCTGCGGCTTTATCATGGGCGGCCTGGCCCTGGCTCGGATCCCCTATGAGGTGTGGCTCAAATGGTCGGCAAAGGTTCTGGCGGTGATCGGTGTTGCCGTGGGTGTGATCCTCACCGCCGCAATGCTGCTCCTGAGCTAAGGAACCTCTGAATAAATCGGCTGCGGCTGAGCGGCGGGTCTTTTGGCCCATCCGTTCCGTAATGAAATTGGGAAATACACAAAGTATTCCCTCAATTTCATTACTTTCGGCTGAGTCAAAATCCCTCGCCGTCAGCTCTTGCCGATTTAATCAGAGGTTCCCTAAAGAACCGAAACCGCCCGGCGGGGTAAGATCCATAGGAGATATAAAAGATAAGATAGGAGATATAAGATAAGGCGCGGGTCCGCATAAGCGGCTGCGTTTCCATTAAGGTGTCATTCCGCGCCAGCGCGTACGCTGGCGCGGGAATCTCCATCGTATTACGGACCGTGTACGCCTACTCAGGAGATTGCCAGGTCAGCGCGCGGGTTCGCAATGACTGGGAAGACGATGTAAGAAATGGGTATCGCTTTTCGTGGCGATACCCATTTTTTGCACAGAAACTACCCCGCCGGCTTCGGGACAGTTATCTCACCCAATGGACGCAGCTTTCCTTGTACTGGTCCCGGGGCTCCGGGTTTTCCGCCGGGTAGCCGATGAAGATGATGTTCAGAGGGATCTGCTTTTCCGTCAGGCCCAGGATAGCGGCCACTTTCGCCTGAGCCCGCTTCTGGGGGTAGATCCCGCACCAGACCGCCCCCAGGCCAAGCTCCGTAGCCTGCAGCAGGATATTTTCCGTTGCCGCGTTGCAGTCCTGGATCCAGTATTCCGCCAGCTGCTGGGGCAGGGCCCTGGACAGATTCCCGCTTACGACGATTGCCAGCTTCGCTTCGTGATTGGTAAACCGGCTGGCCCCTTTCAATTCCTGTAAGGTTTCCTCCCGGGTGATGACCCAGAACTCCCAGGGAGTTTTGTTGCAGGCGCTGGGTCCGCTCATGGCGGCGTGAAGCAGCGCGCTGATCGCTTCCTCCGGCACCGGCTCATCGGTAAATTTCCGAACACTTCTGCGCTTTTGCAGAGCTTCTTTTACTTCCATAGTATCCTCCGTTCCGTATGATTGCGGCTCCTTTTTACGGGGTATCAAAAGCCCTTACGCATCATATGCCATGCGGTAAATCTGCAGGATGTCCTCGTAAGAAAGCGGCTTATCGCCGATCAGTGTTCTGGTCTTGCCCCGTGAGCAATCGAAAGCCAGTTTGGGAAGAGCGCTCTCCTCTACGCCGAGCATCTTCAGATTGGTGGGCATACCCATCGCTGCATAATACGCCTCCTGCTTGTCGATGGCTATCTGGATCGTAGTCTCGGGGTGCTCAAAATCAATATCCAGATTCCATATATGGGAGGCATACTGCAGCCACCTGGGAATATTGGCCGAATAGACGAATCTGGCCCAGCTGCACCACAGCGCCGCCAAGCCTGCACCATGGGCGATTTTGGGATACATGCCGGATACCTCATGCTCCAGCTGATGCACCACAAGCTGGACCTCACGCCCGCACTGGGTCAGTCCATTGTGGGCCAAAGAGGAAGCCCACATCATATTGGCTCTGGCTTCGTAGTTCCGGGGATCCTTCAGACAGTCATTGCCGGCTTTCATGACGCTCTTGATGATCGCCTCTGCCACAGCGTCTGTCAGATAGGTATCCGTGCCGGGGCAGAAATACCGCTCTATGGTATGCATAGCGATATCCACCGCGCCGCAGGCTGTCTGATAGGCCGGCACCGTATAGGTCAGTTCGGGGTTTTCAATGGCAAAATTCATCCTGTTGGCACTGCAGTTATAGCCTCTTTTTTCACCGGTCTGGGTATTGGAGATGACACAGGAGTTGGACATCTCGGATCCGGCTGCCGCCAGTGTCAGTATGCATCCTTTGTTCAGCGTCTTCGAAGGCACTGCCCTGCCCATGGAGAAATCCCACACATCCACTTCGGGATTTGCCGCGCCGTTGGCGATATCCTTGGCGGAATCCATAACGGACCCTCCGCCTACGGCCAGCACGAAGTCAACCCCTTCGGCAAGACACAGGGCGATCCCCTTGCGCACCAGTGCCAGCTCCGGATTGGCTACCACGCCTCCCAGCTCCACAGAGGGGATATTTTCGTCGGACAGGCTTTTTCTGACTCTGTCCAGCAGCCCGCTTTCTTTCGCGGATTTGCCGCCATAATGCAGCAGCACCTTTTTCGGCGCATACGCAGCTGCCAGTTTCCCGACTTTCTGCTCCTCGTCCCTGCCAAAATAAATTTTGGTAGGTGTCTCATAGATAAAATTTTTCATACTGTCTCCTTTTTAAAATATTTACCCTTGTGTATTTTTTCCTCTGCGAAAACACAGGGATATATTTTTTATGAAAGCCCACTAACCCGCTTAAACTGGGACTTTGCCCGATAGCAAACAGACGGTTTCCGCTGTCAATTGTCCGCTGTCAACTATTGTTGTTTAGAACCAACACGCCTCCGGCCCGGCTTTGATCGGCTCCGACGGTAATGTGATAATATACAGTTTAACATGT
The DNA here is from genome assembly GCA_964625595.1 of uncultured Oscillospiraceae bacterium. GTDB lineage: Bacteria > Bacillota > Clostridia > Oscillospirales > Oscillospiraceae > Faecousia. Next base: position 4,319 of record CAZVDH010000063.1, read on the forward strand.
ATATTTTTTTACATAAAGGAATGCTACAAGGCTGCAAACGCAGAACGGCGACGGAATTTGCCGATATCTTGCATAAAAATATTCAAAATATTTGTTTAAAATTGATAATATTCATGATTTTTACATTTTTCTGAATAAAGTATGAATTTACTATTGACTTTTTGAAATGAATAATTATACTAATGGCATGAAAAACAAAGAGCAACCAATGAAGCGTCGCAGGAGGGAACCATGAATATCTTTGAAATATTCTCGAACTATTACAAATACTTTCTGCGCGGTACACGGACAACCATTGTTGTAGCCCTTATCACAGTTCTAATGGGGACGATTCTTGGATGCCTGATCGCGCTGCTCCGGCTTTCCAAATTCAAGCCGTTCTCGGGATTTGCCAAGCTGTATATCACGGTGCTCCGAGGCACGCCGCTGCTGGTGCAGCTGTATATCGTGTATTACCAGCTCAATTTCATCCACTGGCCCGATGGCTCGATTTGGGGCGTGGAGTTGGCCCGGGTGATGCCCTGTATTCTGGCGCTGTCTATGAACTCGGCGGCTTATGTGGCAGAGGTCATCCGCTCCGGCATTCAGGCAGTGGACTTCGGCCAGACCGAAGCGGCTCTGTCCTGCGGCATGACCCGGTCTCAGGCCATGAAGGAGATTGTTCTTCCGCAGGCGGTTAAGAATATTCTGCCGGCACTGGGCAACGAATTTGTGACCATGATCAAGGAAACCTCCATCATCCAGTATCTGGGCGTGGGCGATTTGATGTATAACAACGGTATTGTGGTAACCGCCACCTACAATCCGCTGCCCTGCTACTACATTTCCGCAATCATCTACCTGACCCTCAACATTGTGCTTGGCAAGGGATTGGATATCTTCGAGAGGAGGCTGAAGCGCAGTGAGCGATAATAATGTATTGTTCAACATCCATGGGCTGAAAAAGTCCTTCGGCGATCTGGAAGTTTTGAAGGGGATTGATACCACAATCAGCAAAGGTGAGGTTGTGGTGGTCATCGGACCCTCCGGTTCCGGCAAATCCACCTTTATCCGATGCCTCAATCTTCTGGAGATGCCAACGGGCGGCGAGATCATCTTTGAAGGGGAAAATATTACCGGCAAAGGTTACGCCGCCCACAAGCACCGACAGAAAGTGGGCATGGTGTTCCAGCAGTTTAACCTGTTCAACAATCTGTCCGTGCTGGACAACATCACCGTTTCTTTGAAAAAGGTTAAGAAAATGGACCCGAAGCTGGCGGAAGAAAAGGCGATGACCCTGCTGCGGCGGGTAGGACTGGAAGAAAAGGCCGATGCCTATCCGGCGCAGCTCTCCGGCGGCCAGAAGCAGCGAATCGCCATTGTCCGCGCTATGGCTATGGAGCCGGACGTGATGCTTTTTGACGAGCCCACCTCCGCACTGGACCCGGAAATGGTCGGCGAAGTGCTTTCCGTCATTCAGGATCTGGCGAAGGATGACGTTACCATGGTGGTTGTCACCCACGAGATGGGCTTCGCCAAAAAGGTCGGAACCCGCATCCTCTTTATGGATGAAGGTATCATCGCCGAGGAAGGCAACCCTCAGCAGATTTTTGAAAATCCCCAAAATGACCGGACAAAGGATTTCCTGTCCAAAGTTATCAACGTAATATAACGGCTACCCCTAAAAACTACCCTTTTGTGTTTTGCACGGATCTTTTGTCAGAACAAAATCTCTCGCCAAAAACACAAAATTGGTTTTAGAGACCGTCTAATCTCAATTTATCAGGAGGAAAAATACAATGTTAGGAACCATCAATCCCGAAATTCTGTTTCTGCAGCAGGAGGACCAGATCAAGGCTGGCCTTCTGGATATGAAAATGATTCTGAAGATCACCGAGGATACTTACAAAATGCTGGGCCAGGGCCAGATCCAGAACCCCCCCAAGGTGCATCTGGGCATCCCGGAGGGCCCAGTGTGGGATTCTTTCTTCAATACCATGCCCTGCCATATCGGCGGCGATCTGAACATCGCCGGCATCAAGTGGGCGGCAGAATCCAAGAAGAATGCCACGACCCCCGGTATTCCCTACGGCATTGATATCTCCATTCTCAGCGACCCCGAAACGGTGCTGCCGTTCTGCATTCAAGATGGCACCATCATCACCGCCATGAGAACCTCTGCGGTGGCCGGCCTGCAGGCAAAGTACTGCGCCCCCTCTGATACCAAAACCGCCACTCTGATCGGTGCCGGTGTCATTGGCAGAACCATGATTATGGCCATCTGCGAGGCCATTCCCATGGTCAAGACCATCTACCTGTGCGACCTGGATCTGGAAAAGGCAAAGCAGGTGGCCAAAGAATCCGAGGGAATGTACGATGTGGAAATCATCCCCACCTCCGACAGCAAGGCCGCTGCCGCCAAGTCCGAGCTGGTTGTGGGCGAGACCACGGCCAGAACCCCTTTCATCGACAAGGACTGGGTAAAGCCCCACAGCGCCATTGTCTGCGTCTCCAATGAGGCGACCACGGACATTGTGAAAATGGCGGATGTCAGAGTGGTGGACTACTGGAAGCAGATGGTCACTTTCAAGAATAAAGCCATTACCCAGGCCTTTGACGCCGGAGAAATCACAAAGGACGAGATCCTGGAGACCAGTGATCTGGTGCTGGGCAAGCCCTGCAGGACCAGTGATGACCAGTTCATCTACGCCTGCTCTCTGGGCCTGGGCGCGCTGGATATCACTGTAGCCTATGCCCTGTATCAGAATGCAACCAAGCTTGGCCTCGGTACAAAGCTCAAGCTCTGGGATAAGCCCCTCTGGGAATAATAATTAACCATTCCTTTTGGAAACGCGCGATACACAAAGTATTCCGGCATTTTCAAACCTTTTGTAAGAACAAAATCTCTCGGCAAAACCGCAAAAATCAGTTTTTAGAGGTTGCCAAAAATAAAAAAGGAGAAGAAGAAAATGAAAGAGATAAAAAAGTTGGTTGCCTGTCTGTTGGCGATTGTAACGATTCTGTCCCTGGCCGCCTGCTCCGGGAAAAAGGACACGGCTGCTTCTGCCATTGATGCGATCAAGCAGAAAGGCGAATTGGTAGTGGGTACCTCTGCTGACTACCCTCCCTACGAATTCCACACGGAAATTGACGGTGTTGACACCATTGTGGGCTTTGATATTGCCATTGCACAGGCCATTGCCGACGAGCTGGGTGTGGATCTGAAGATTGTGGATATGTCCTTTGACAATCTGCTGATGAGCCTTGCCAACGGCGAATTTGACATGGTCATTGCCGGCCTGAGCGCCGATGAAGAGCGGCGCAAGACCACGGATTTTTCTGATCCCTATCTGGAGGCCAAAAATCTGATTCTGGTACGGACAGAGGACGCGGACAAGTATACCACTCTGGAGGATCTGATGGGTGTCAAGGGCGGTGCCCAGACCGGCTCCAAGCCCTATGGCCAGTGCGTGACCTACTGCGGCGAAGCCAACGCCGTGGGTCTGACCAAGGTTCAGGATCTGGTCATGGAACTGGAAGCGGGCAAGCTGGATGTGGTATTCCTGGACTATATGACCGTTCTTTCCTACGCGGATGCCAAGGAGGATCTGGTTGCCGTGGATGTGAACATCCCCATTACAAGTGACGGCTACTCTATCGCGGTGAAAAAGGGAAACACGGAGCTGACGGAGTTCGTCAACGGCGTGCTGGCCAAGCTCAAGGAAGACAATGCCATTGAGCAGTTCATCATCGACGCCAAGAAGCTGGATTCTTCGGAGGAGTAAGAGAATATGCCGCAGTTAAGCAGACGGGTAGAAGGGTTTACCGACTCCGTTATCCGAAGAATGACCCGCATCAGCGATGAGACGCCGGGATGCATCAATCTTTCTCAGGGATTTCCGGACTTTGATCCGCCGAAAATTGTACTGGATGCCATGGAGGCCATGTCCTCCGGCGGCCCCCAGCACCAGTATCCCATCACCTTCGGTTCGGAGAACCTGAGAAAATGCATTGCCGACAAATATTCTCTCCGGCTGGGCAGAACCATCGACCCGGAACAAGAGATCGTGGTGACCTGCGGCGGCACGGAGGCCATGATCGCCGCCATGCTGACGGTGTGCAACCCCGGCGACAAGGTAATCGTTTTCTCCCCCTTCTATGAAAATTACGGCACTGACGCGATTCTCAGCGGCGCGGAACCGATCTACGTTCCGCTGGTCCCGCCGGAATACCGGTTTGATCCGGCGGTGCTGGAGGATGCTTTCCGGCAGGGGGCCAAGGCAATTATTGTCTGCAACCCCTCCAATCCCTGCGGAAAGGTGTTTACCCGGGAAGAACTGATGTATATCGAGTCGCTGGCGGAGAAATACGATGCTTTTGTGGTGACGGATGAGGTGTATGAGCATATTGTGTTCCCGCCCTACACCCATGTGATGGCTGCTTCCCTGCCGGGTGCTTATGAGCGCACCATTATCTGCAATTCTCTTTCCAAAACCTTTTCCATCACCGGCTGGCGAATCGGATTTGTGATCGCAAATTCTAGGGTGGCGGAATGTGTCAAGAAGGTCCACGATTTTCTGACCATCGGTGCCCCCGGCCCGCTGCAGGAGGCAATCTGCTCGGCCTTTACGCTGGATGAATCCTATTATCAGGAAATGCTGAAAACCTATACCCGGAAGCGGGCGATCTTCTGCGATGGCCTGGACGAGATTGGGCTTCCCCATTCCGTGCCGCAGGGCTCCTATTTTGTGATGGTGGATATTTCTCCCCTGCTCAGCCGGAAATGCTTCGCCGGATGGACGGACCTGCAGTTCTGCGAATGGATGGCCAGGAAAGTGGGCGTGGCGGCGGTGCCCGGCTCCAGCTTCTTCGCTGAACCCGTCAACAACCTGATTCGCCTTCACTTCGCCAGAAGCGAAGAGTCCCTGCGGGAAGCCATTGACAGAATGATGGCTCTGAAAAAATATCTGTAACAACTGCCGGGTAAACCGGCATAAAGGAAAACCCCCATGCTGAAACTATTGAACTGCGCCCCGTCAGTCCGCCGAACAACGGGAATCTTTCGGCTAAGCCTCAAAGAAGCGAATGCTTTTGGAGGGGCATATTATGGCAAAACTGATTCACGCTTTCCGCAACATGGATAGCGCAGTTCTCAGGAGGGTTTCAAGTTACACGGTGCCGTCCCGAAATCCTCAGAATACGCAACCCGGATATTCGTCGAGTCGACCTCGCCCTTGGAAAGCAAGACAACCGTCTCCACATGGGCGCACCTGGGGAACAGGTCTGCCGCCTGGGCGGATTGGAGGGTGAAGCCCTTTTCTTTCAGCAGGGCTACGTCCCGGGCAAGGGTGGCGGGGTCGCAGGAGATATACACCAGCCGCCGGGGGGCCATCCGGGAAATGGCCTCGATGGCGTCGGCGTTTAAGCCCTTTCTTGGGGGATCCACGGTGATGACATCCGGGCGGACGCCGCTTTTTTCCAGCTCCAGAGCCGCCTGGCCCGCGTCGCCGCAGAAAAATTCCGCGTTTTGGATGTCGTTTCGCCTGGCGTTCTCCCGGGCATCGGCCACCGCCTGGGGGATGACCTCCACGCCGATGACCTTTCCGGCGGCGGAGGCCATGGCCAGTGTGATGGTGCCCACACCGCAGTACAGGTCGAGGACGGTGTCGTCTTTCGTGATCCCGGCCAGGTCAATGGCAGCCTTGTACAGCCGCTGGGCCTGGGTGTGGTTCACCTGGTAAAAAGACCGGGGGGACAGCCGGAAAGTCAGACCGCAGAGGGTATCTTCAATATACCCGGGGCCGTAAAGGGTGATAAATTTATCCCCCAGCACGGCGTTTCCCTTTTTGGTGTTCACGCTGAGTACCAGGGTGGTAAAGCCGGGTATTTTCTTTAACCGTTCCATCAGGGCATCCGCTTTGGGAAGCTTCTCCCCGTTGCATACGAGGCACACCAAAATCTGACCCGACACTGCCCCCCGGCGGACATAGATGTGCCGCAGGAGGCCTTTGTGGGTGGTTTCGTCGTACACAGGCACCTGGTTCTGGTTTACATAATCCATAACCGCGTCCTTGACAGCATCGGTTTCCTCCGGCAGAATCAGGCACCGTTTGTTTTCTACGACAGTATGGGTCCCCGCCCGGAAGAATCCGGCATAGGCCCGGCCCTTATCCCGGGCAACGGGGTACTGGGCCTTGTTCCGGTAGCCGTGGCAGTCCGGGGCGGCGAGGATGGGCATAGCTTCAAGCTGCTCCCCCGCCAGCCGGTTGAGGCAGGTCCGCACCCGCTCTGCTTTCAGCCGGGTTTCCTCGGCGTAGTCCATGTGCCAGAAGTCGCAGCCGCCGCAGAGCTTGGCAACGGGGCACTCCCGGTTCACCCGATGGGGGGATTTTTCCAGGATCCGGACGATTTTCCCAGCCGCCCAGGTCTTTCCTGCCTTTTCGATGCGCACCAGCACCCGCTCCCCGGCAACGGCGTTGGGGAGGAACACGGCGCAGCCCTCGATATGGGCAATGCCCTGCCCCTCGGCGGTGTAGTCCGTCACCAGGGCTTCGTATTCCCGATTCTTTTCCAGCATTACAGCACCTTTTCCATTCCGATTTTCTGCCGCTGCAGGCCGCAGTTTTCATAGAACCGCAGGGCGTTGTCGTTGCCCCACCATACATTCAGCGTCACCGCGTCGCAGGAAAGCTCCCTTGCCAGCTCCAGGGCCCGGTGGTACAGCGCCCCGGCGATGCCCCGGCCCCGGTGGCTTTCATCCACGCACAGATCGTCGATATACAGTACCCTCCGGTCGCAGAGCACCGGGTCGTCCTTGGTGACCTGAAGAATGCAGAAAGCGTAGCCCACCATTTTTCCATCTTCTTCCGCCGCCAGAATGGGGCGGTCGGGGTTTACCAGCAGCCGCCGCAGGGCCGCCTCATCATATTTCTGAGCCCCCGCCCGGAACAGGTCGGGGCGGATCTGATGGTGAACTTCCCCCACCTGCAGCAGCAGGTCCAGCATCTGGGGAATATCCTTTTCACAGGCAAATCGAATGGTCATAGAGATTCTCCGTTCTGTAGTTTTTTTACATGGATGAAGATAAATTGGGAATTTGCAGGGTTGTTTGGGCAGTGGCGAGCGGTGCCGATGCGGTACACGCCCTTGCCCCCCGCACTTGTGAGGGGGGTGTCCCTGCGCTAGCGCAGGGACGGGGGGAGATTGGATTTCCGAAAGCGTCAAATAATTGATTTTTCCGTGTTTACGGCCTTATTTTTCACTCTTATTTGTGAAAGATATGCGGATGACGGGCTCCCCCCGCCACCAGTTTGAGAACTGGTGGCACCCCCCTCATAAATGCGGGGGGCAAGGCGTCTAACCACCCGCGCACCTTAACTGCCCGACAAATTCCAATTTAGGTTATCGGCTTAAAACAGCAAACAGGAAACCTGTGATTTGGCAGTC
>CAZVDH010000064.1:0-11119 GCA_964625595.1 uncultured Oscillospiraceae bacterium
GGAAGGTATTGGCCCGCCAATTTACAATTTCACGATCAGCTTATTAAAGCCGATAGCCTGAATTCCAATTTCTCTGTCCGCCATGTGAAACCGATATGCATAGATAATTTATATCCTATTCCAGCAAAAAACTCAAATCCCGGGCACCTTGCCCGTACATACCAAGGAGGACCTTTATGGACTACCAACAGGATAAAATCCGGGTGATCTGCGATCAGCTGGATGCCCTGCGCCAAACCACCGCCATGGTTCTGGACGGGTTTGAATACTGTCCCGCGGGCTACAAGGGGGAAAACGGCGCGGCCCCGGAAACCGGCTGGAAGAAATGGGATCCCCATACCACCTTCCGCGGACACGATGCTCACTACTGGTTCCGCAAGCACTTCACCGCTCCCGACCCCCAGCAGGGAAAGGCGCTGTTCTTTCACCTGTCCACCGGCTGTGAAGGGGACTGGGACAGCGTCAATCCCCAGGGGATCGTCTACCTGAACGGCCGGCTCACCCAGGGCGTGGATATTAACCACCGGCTGGTAAAGCTGGAGCCTGGCAAGGAATATGATCTGCAGGTCTATATGTATACCAGTCTTCTGCGGCCCATTGAAGCCCGGTTCGATGCAGAGCTCCGGTGGATCGACGAAGATGTGGAGGGCCTTTACTACGACCTGAAGGTGCCCCTGGACGCCACAGCCTGCATGGAAACGGGCTGCTCCGATTACTGGACGATCATGCGGCACCTGGAAGCGGCGGTGGGAATGGTGGATCTGCGAAGACCGGGCAGTGAAGCCTTTCGCGCCAGCGTGAATGCAGCCCGGGAATACCTGAAAACGGAATTCTACGGCAAGGTCTGCGGCGGACATGCCCCCGTGGTCCATACCGTGGGTCATACCCATATTGATGTGGCGTGGCTGTGGACGCTGGCCCAAACCGAAGAGAAAGCCCAGCGGAGCTTCTCCACGGTTCTGCGGCTGATGGAGCAGTATCCGGAGTTCATCTTTATGTCCTCCCAACCCCAGCTGTACGCCTACATAAAAAAGAACGCCCCCGAATTATACGCCCAGATCCAGGAGCGGGTCCGTCAGGGCCGGTGGGAAGTGGAGGGAGCCATGTGGCTGGAGGCCGACTGCAACCTGACCTCCGGTGAAAGCCTGGTCCGCCAGGTACTCCACGGAAAGCGTTTTATGAAGCAGGAATTCGGCGTGGACAGCCATATTCTCTGGCTTCCGGACGTGTTCGGCTACAGTGCCGCCCTGCCCCAGATCCTGCGCAAGGCCGGTGTGGACCGGTTCTTTACCACCAAAATCGGCTGGAATGAAACCAACAAGATGCCCTTTGACGCGTTTATGTGGGAGGGTATCGACGGCACCGAGATCTTCACCCATTTCGGCACCGCCCGGAATCTGCCCAAGCCCGGGGAGAACGACACGAATACCACCTATGTCTGTACCACCGAGCCTACCATGGTCAAGGGCACCTGGGAGCGGTTCCAGCAGAAAGAATACTCCGATAAAACCCTGATTACCTTTGGCTTTGGTGACGGCGGCGGCGGTCCCACCCGCCACATGCTGGAGGTGCTGCGCCGCACCTCCAAGGGCCTGCCGGGGCTGCCCAGAACGAAAATGAGTACCGCCGGTGCGCTTATGGACGGACTTTATGACGACATGACCGCGCGGGCGGCTGTTTCCGGCCGGATGCCCAGGTGGGTGGGCGAGCTGTATCTGGAATTCCACAGGGGAACCTATACCTCCATCGCTAAAAACAAGCGCAATAACCGGAAATCCGAGCTGCTGCTGCAAAAAGCGGAAACCCTGTCCGTTATCAGCAACGCCCTGGTGGGGACCGAATATCCCAAGCAGGCCCTCTATGACAACTGGCAGACGGTCCTGCTGAACCAATTCCACGATATTATCCCCGGTTCCTCCATCCGTGAGGTCTACGAGGATTCCGACCGGCAGTACGCCGGGGTTCTGGAAAGTACCGGCGCCATTGCGGACGATGCTCTCACCGCCCTTGCGTCCCAGGTTTCCGGGGAGGGACTCCTGGTTTATAACCCTCTGGGCTTTGCCCGCAGCGGACTGGTAACGTGGGAAAATGAAGTCTACCGGGCAGAAAATGTTCCTTCCATGGGCTGGAAAGTCATGGAAAAGGTGCCCGCTGTTTCCCATGTCCGGGCAGACAGCCGCCATCTGGAAAACGACTGTCTCCGGCTGGAGCTTGACGAAACAGGAGCCATCTGCTCCCTGTTCGACAAGCGGGCGGACCGGGAGCTGTGCAAGGCGGGCGGCAGGGTCAATGAGCTGCGTGTATACGAGGACTTCCCCCGGGACTACGATGCCTGGGAGCTGAGCCGGTATTATAAGGATAAGATGTGGGTGGCCGATGAAGTTCTCTCCACGGAGGTCGTGGACGAGGGCGGCAGAAAGGGTATCCGTCTTACAAAGCCCTACGGAGATTCCACCATCACTCAGACCATCTATCTGACCGACGGCTCTTCCCGGATTGATTTTGAAACCCATGTGGACTGGCATCAGCGCCACCAGCTGCTCAAAGCCGTATTCCCCCTGGACCTCCACGCCACCCAGGCCACCTACGAAATCCAGTTCGGCCATGTAAGCCGTCCCACCCACAGCAACACCAGCTGGGACGCGGCGAAATTTGAGGTCTGCGCCCAGAAATGGGCGGATATTGGGGAAAACGGCTACGGTGTCTCCCTGCTCAACGACTGCAAGTACGGTCACAGCGCCGAGGGCAGCACCCTGACTCTTTCCCTGCTGAAAAGCGCCACCTACCCCAACCCGGAAGCCGACCAGGGAGAGCATGTGTTCACCTACTCCCTGTATCCCCATGCGGGAGATTTCCGGGAGGCGGGCACCATTCGGGAGGCTTATGGTCTGAACCAGCCCATGACGGCGGTTTCCTGTAACGGCGCCGGCACCCTCCCCGGCAGCTTCAGCCTTGTCAGCTGCGACCAGCCCGGTGTGATCGTGGAGACCGTGAAGCAGGCGGAGGACGGAGGCGACATCATTGTGCGCCTGTACGATGCCTTTGACCGCCGGAGCAAGGCAGTGCTGACCATCGGCATTCCCTTCTCCAAGGTGGAGCTGTGCGATCTGATGGAAAATCCCATCGATTCTTCCTGCCTGGAGGTGCGGGGACAGAAAGTGACGCTACCTGTGAAAAACTTCGAGATCGTCACCCTGCGGATTCAACGGTAAAGCCTATGTATGACTTCCATATGCACTCCCGGGTTTCTTACGACGCGGAGTCTGACCCCATGGAGATGGCCCTGGCCGCAAAAGCCGCAGACCTCCGGGAGATCTGCTTTACCGATCATATTGACTACTGCCTGGGCGCTTACCACCAGGATATTTCCTTTACACCCGGGCAGTACCGCAATGCTTACCGCGAAATCAAGGTCCCCGGACTTGTAATCCGGCACGGGGTTGAGCTGGGGTTGACCGTTTGGAACAAAAAGGAAGCTGCCGAAGACGCATCAGAGCTTCCCTATGATTTTATCATCGGTTCCATTCACCATGTGGACAATATTGATATATACCTGCCCGAATTCTGGCTGGATAAGACCCCCAGGGAGGCGGAGCGCCGGTACTTGGAAACCATGCTGGAATGTGTGAAGCTCCATGACGCATTCGATGTGCTGGGGCATCTGACCTATGTTTCCAAGTCGCCCTGCAATCCCGCGCCGCGGATCATCCCTCTGGACGATTATCGGGAAATTGTGGAGGAGATTCTGGGCACCCTCGTCCGGAAAGGCAAGGGCCTGGAAATCAACACCAGCGGACTGGACCGGATCGGTGATTTCTTTCCCGGGAGGGAGTACCTGCGCAGGTTCCGGGAGTTGGGCGGAGAAATTGTCACCGTGGGATCGGATGCCCATACCCCGAACCGGGTGGGCCGTCAGATTCCCGAGGCGCTGGACGTGCTGAAAGAGACTTTCGGCTATGTCTGCACCTTTGAAGGCCGCAAGCCCGTATTTCACAGGCTGTAATACAAAGGAGAGAAATATGAAAACCATGATTACCGCCCACTCCGGTTCCGACGGCACGCCGGATAACTCCATGGAATTTGTGGAATACGCCCTGGGCTGCGGCGCGGAAGCCCTGGAAGTGGATGTGCGTGTCCGCGCCGACGGCAGCTTTTTTCTCAGCCATGACGATTCATCGGATGCCTGCCCCGATCTGGGCCAGGTCTTTTCCCTGCTGCGGCGCAGCGGCAAGAAAATCAACTGTGACCTGAAAAGTGCCGGCATGGAGCTGGGCGTGCTCACCCTGGCAAAGCAATACGGTATTGAAGACCGGCTGCTGCTTTCCGGTGAGGTGGATCCCCGGCTGGTAAAAGAAAACGAAAGGATCAGGGCGCGGACCCTGTTTAACCTGAACCCCTTTGCCGGTGACATGCTGAAGCGCTTCGACCGAGGGCTGGAGCCTACGGAAGAAGATCTGCAAAGCATCGCGGCGCAGTGCGCCGAATTCGGGGTTTGTACCATCAACATTCCCTATGGACTGTGTACGGACCGCTTCCTGCGGTTCTTCCGGGATAGGGGTATTGGAATCTCCGCGTGGACGGTTGGCGATGAAGATGTGGCAAGGAGGCTCTTTTCTGCCGGCATTGCCAATGTGACCACCCGGAAGCCGGCACGTTTGTGTGCTGTCCGGGAAGCGCTTGAATGATTGTGGGATAACCACAGCAAGGAGCTTCCCAAATGCGTGTCCATTGGTCTCCAACGGATCGGTTTTGGGAAAATACAAATTACGCTTTCGGCCAGGCATGTGCCGGGGGTTTTCATTCTTCTATGTGAAAGGCGCGGCAAAGCTCTGATTTGCCGTGCCTTTCTTAGGGAACCTCTGATTAAATCGGCAAGAGCTGACGGCGAGGGATTTTGGCTCAGCCGAAAGTACCAAAATTGGAGGAATACTTTGTGTATTTCCCAATTTTGGTACTGAACGGATGGGGCAAAAGATCTGCCGCTCAGCCGCAGACGATTTATTCAGAGGTTCCTTAGATATCGCAAGTATAAAAACGACATTGGCCGTAGAAAAAACATGCCCTATGACGCCGGAAAAGATGAATATACCTGCGCTCAGGGCCAAAAATTACAGGCTGTGGCTGTGAAAAAACGGAAGTCAGAAACAGGCTACGTTCAGGAAGTGACGGTATACGAATGCGCTGGCTGCAAGGATTGTCCAGTGAAGGAGAAATGTATCCGGCAGAAGAAAACGGACAAGACACCCCTTGCCGACAGGGTAAAACGGCTGAATGTGTCCAAATACTTCATAGCGCAGCGGGAAGCTATGGAGAAAAAGATTTCCACAGAGGAAGGGATTCTGCTTCGAGTCAACCGCTCCATTCAGTCGGAGGGCGTTTTTGCCATGATCAAAGAGGATATGAACTTCCGGCGTTTTCTGACGCGGGGGAATTCCAATGCCATGGTAGAATGGTATCTTGTGAGCATGGCCTATAACCTTCTGAAGCTGCACCATAAAGCGCAAACAGGGCGGTTGGGAAAGCACCTGGTTGTCCCGACTGTTGCATAGCGTCTTCAAAAGTAAAAACAGCGCACTTATCCAGAGAGGCAGACCCTGCCCCTCTGGATAAGTGCGCTGTTTTTTGAAATTACCTGACAGTTTTTCCACAGCCTGGCGCAAAAATGAGGGCCGCCTCTCATGATTGTCAAAAATCATTTTGATACTAGTTTTTCATAAAACGGTTTAATACCGTTTTATGGGACCGCTGTCAAGCGGTCAGCGGCATCGCCGCAAAAAAACGTAGTCCATACATTTCTCGCCGCCACCGGCGGCCTGCGCAATAAGCGCAGGATAAAATGGTATTAACCATTTTATCGAGAAATAGTATGAAATACAAGTTTCGACCTGAAGAGGAAGAATCGTTTATGCCATCAACATACGCTCATTATCGAATGGGCAAGGAAGTTTGGCAAGCACTTTCCGGACGCGAACACAAACGAATCGATGCATATCCAGAACCTTACCTGATCGGATTACATGGCCCGGATATTCTGTTCTATTACCACGCTCTTTCGAATAACCCGGTCAACGCTATCGGCTATGGGCTTCACGTCAAGCCGGGAAAGACATTTTTCGAACAAGTCCGTATGACAGCGCAGCACAGTCCAGAGCAGGATGCCGCCTTATCCTATGCCTACGGGTTGCTGAACCACTTTGCTCTTGATGTAAGCTGCCACGCATATGTGGATGAAAAAATAGCTGCCAGCGGCGTCACCCATACGGAAATCGAAGTAGAGTTTGACCGCAGTCTGATGCTGAAGGATAGGCTGAATCCGGTTACGCATATACTTACTGATCACATACAGCCCAGCTCAGGCAACGCCAAAGTGATTGCTCCTTTTTACCCCGGTACGACCCAAAAACAAATTCAAAAGGCACTTGTGTGCATTGTGGGGTACATCGCAGTGTGTCTCTATGCGCTGACCTTGCGCACTTTGCTGCACTTTGCAATTCTGGCCTTTGGGGTAGGATGCTTTCAGGGGTCTATCCAGTCACTGTCCCGTTCCTACTATGCCCGCATCATCCCGGCAGAGAACTCTGGAGAATACTTCGGAATATACGACATTTTCTCAAAAGGCGCATCCTTCCTTGGTTCTGCCGTTTTGGCAGCCGTTAAGCTGGCCGGTGGTTCCATCAATGTGGCGGTGGCATGCCTTACAGTATTTTTTGTGCTGGGATTTGTGTTTCTGAAGCTGGCAAACCGTCAGCCATCTGTTCGATAGACAAAGCAGCGATTCCACAGTTGCAGATCCGGACACCATCGGGATAGTATTCATCATAGCAGGGGAACCTGTTCATAATAAACAAATTCAAGAAATGGAGAATTTGGAAATGGCTTACAAAACAATCGTGATTGATTACGCACCCAAAGCAAAAAAGATGGCAGCAGCCATCGAGGAAAAAGCAAATGAAATGGCGAGTGTGGGATGGGAGCTGGTCACGTTTTCCGTGACGAACTCTGCCAAAGCGATTCTGGTGTTCCGCGTGCCGGAAGCTGCGGCGCAGGAAACCGATTTGCAGGAAGAAACCGCCGATGCCGTTGGTGACGCGGAATGAAGCAGGCTGTCATCGACATCGGCTCCAACTCCATCCGGCTGACGCTCTATGAAACGGAGCAGCGGAGCTTCAAGATTTTGTTCCGGGAAAAGATCATGGCGGGACTTGCCGGATATGTGGAGGACGTGAAGCTCAGTGCCGAGGGCATCGAGTGTGCTTGCACGGGGCTGCTGACTTTCCGTAGTGTTCTGCAAACGTTGCAAATTGATTCTGTCCGCGTGTTTGCTACGGCTTCCCTGCGCAATGTTTCCAATACCCAGCAGGCGCTTTCCGTCATCCGCGCGGCCACAGGTTACGAGGTGGAGATCATCAGCGGCGAAGAAGAGGCGCTCCTTGGCTATACGGGCGCCATGCAGGAGCTGCATATGATCAGCGGCGCCTTTCTGGACATCGGCGGTGCCAGCACCGAGATCGTTACCTTTGACAACGGAACTCCCATAGATCTTGCCAGCTTTCCCATCGGTTCACTGAGCCTATATCGCCGCTGCGTGAAAAAAGTTCTGCCGGGTGAAGGCTCTCTCCGCCGTTTGCGGCAGACGATTACCGGGACGCTGGATGTGAGTGAAGGTGCACTCGACCCCCGGCCGCTGATCGTGGGCGTAGGCGGCACGGCGCGGGCCGCGCTCAAGCTGGCACAGCACTATTACAAAAGCTCGGAGGATTGCCGCAGTATGACCGGCCAACAGCTGGACGGCCTGTGCGCATTTCTTTGCAGCGGGAAAAAGGACGCAATTGATCTGATCCTGCGCTTGGAGGCAGAACGGATTCACACGCTGATTCCGGGACTGCTGATCTTACAGCACACGTTCCACCTGTTCCATGCCCAGCAGCTGGTCGTCAGCAAATACGGCGTCCGGGAAGGATACCTATGCCAAAAAATACTCAAGAGCAATACCGATACACCCAGAACCGGGAACTGAGCTGGCTGCGCTTTGACCGGCGCGTGCTGGAGGAAGCGGCAGATCCGTCCGTTCCGGCATTGGAGCGGCTGAAATTCGTCTCCATTTTTTCCAGCAATCTGGATGAGTTCTTCATGGTGCGTGCGGGCAGCTTGTTTGACCTTGCTCACATGACGCCCGAAGATAAAGACAACAAAACCGGTTGGACGCCGGAAGAGCAGCTGCGCCATATCTATCGTGCCGTTCCGGGATTGCTTGCCATGAAGCAGCAGATTTATAACGGAGTCATGGAGGAGCTGGGCCGCAGCGGGATCGCCGATGTTCTGCCGGATGCGCTGGACGCCGGAGAGCTGAAGCAGCTGGGCCGGTTTTTCAAGGCAGAGCTGCTGCCCGTTCTCTCTCCGATTCTAATCGGCCCAAACCATCCGGTGCCGCATCTCGTCAACAAGCACCTCTATGCCGCGGCCCTGCTGGAAAGCAAGAAGGGGCATAAGGCAGTTGGCATCATTCCGGTGCCGGATAATGCGCCTCCTTATCTGCTGCTGTCTGACGGAACGCGCTTCGTGCGCACGGAGAACATTCTCCTGCGCTGGCTGCCGACGCTGTTTGACGCCTGGGCCAAGATGCTGGAGGAATCCGGCTGTCAGGTCATCTACGGCACGGAGGGCTTCAAATGCCACAGCAAAATCTGTCTTATCACGCTCCGCAGCCATAACAAAACCAGCTATCTGACGCAGATCGGCACGGGGAACTACAACGAAAAGACGAACGCCATGTACACAGATCTCAGCCTGATGACGGCCGATCCCGCCATTGGCGAAGACGCGGCGGCGTTCTTCCGCAATATGCTGATCAACAAGCTGGACGGAATGTACCGGGAGCTTTGCGTTTCTCCGTTCGGTATCAAGGATATGCTTCTGCGGCAGATCGACCGGCAGATTGCCTTAGGCAAGGACGGATATGTCTGCATCAAGGCGAATTCCGTTACCGAGCGCGAAGTAATCGACAAGCTGGCGGAGGCTTCCCGCGCCGGGGTCGAGGTGCAGATGATCATCCGCGGCATTTGCTGTATTTTGCCCAGTGTCTCCGGAGCCCGCAGGTCATGCATGTGGCGTTCCGCTTCTCCAGATAGCATTGTTCTTTATGTATCAGTGGTCAGAACTGGATTGGCTGATTTCCAATAAGCCGATGGAATATGCGCATCTTGTACTTGGTGGCAACTTTTGGAGCAGCACGTTCAAGGCATACCGGGGCATCGGTTGATGGACTAATAAAATAAACATGGAACAGCCCACCGGTCAGATGATCAGTGGTCTGTGGATTTGGTGCGCCATTTTGCGTCTGCTTACATATCTACTGGTTATTTTCCTGCCCAAGAAAAACGGAGCATTGTTCAGTAATAGGTTGTAAATAATCTACATTTTGACCAAATCCACTCCACGCTGATGGGGCGACTGAATAGTTACGGTTTTTCTGATTATTATACAAACAAGGGCATTCCATCAACATGAGAGGAATATTATTACGCCAAGCTATCCCCATATGCCCCTGTCACGGGAATTTCATGTCCGAACCGTATCCGGAGAGCCCCGGACCGTTCCTTATTCCGGGACGGAAATCACCCTGTCTCTGAAAGAGGGCGGCCTCTGAAAACTGCTTTTTGCTGTTTTGGGCTAAAGAAAGAATTTCAGCTGAATAAAAGAAAAGACCTGCTGCATGGGAGTCCGGTGCAGCAGGTCTTTTTCCGTTCCATGAAAAGCGGACGCGCATCCACCCTTTCTCCCCCTGGGGCTAGGCTTGTTTTTTGAAGCGCCTGCGAAATTCCGTGGGGGAGATGCCGATCATTTGGGAAAACACCCGGGAGAAATAGTTGGGATCGCCAAAGCCCACGATTCCCGCGATCTCCGCCATGCTGTGCTGGGAAGTCGTGAGATAATTCTTGGCCTCCTCCAGCCGGATTTTGTTGATGTATACATTGATGGTTACCCCGGTGTGGCGTTTGAAAATACGGCTTAGGTAGGTTTCACTGCAGTGGCAAAATTCCGCCAGTTCCGCTACCGTGATTTTGTTATAAAAATTCTGCCGGATATATTCCAAAGCATGGGTCAAAATCACATCTTCACTGGAAACATAGCGACGGGGAGAGAAGGATTTTTCCTGGGCGTATTGGGGCAGCTGGTAGGTTTGGGCCAGGTACTCTGCCAGCATTTCCAATCCCGGCAGCAGTTCCTCAGGGGCGATGGTCGGTGTTTGGATATGCCGGTGATAAAGCTCTTTGGCAATTTCCGCATCCAGAGCCGGTTCAACGGCACAGGTGCGGCAGATACGGTGTTCTGCCCGGCTTTCCTTCACCGGGAAAAAACCTGCTTGAATGGAGCCCAGCAGGTTCCCTGTGTGGAAAATGGGAATTACATATTCCCCAAGGCCTCCGTGGCAAATCCCAAAATAAGGCGTTTTCAGCTGGCTGCATTTGCTGTAAATGCCCCGAATCATGGAAAGACATACATGCCAGTGGGTACGGTCGGACTTCATATACATACAGTAGGGGTTTGTGTGGGTCAGAAAGGGCTGCAGGGCCCCATCCAGCTCTTTGTTGATGGGAATAAACCCGCAACGGCTGGTGATGGGCATTTGGAACTATATCAAAAACAGCGGCAGGTTTGACGCCGAAAACTATACCCTGGAATGGGTGGGGAATTTTCCCGGAAAGCGGGAAAGCCGCCGGATAGAGACGGATTACATATTAAAAGAAGAAGACACTCGGACAGAAAAGACGTTTTTTGACGGAGCGTTTTATGGCGGCTGGTATGTGGATATGCATCCATCAGGGGGCGTGAAGGACCGTATGTCGGAAAACTGCGTCCAGACACCGGTTAAGGTCTATCAGATTCCCTTGCGGTGTCTATACAGCAAACGGGTTCCCAACCTGCTCATTGCCGGAAGGGATATCGGCACAGACCGAAACGCCTTTGCTTCCAGCTGGATCATGAATACCTGTGCCCTGTCCGGCCATGCTCCCGGGGCTCTGGCGGCTTTCGCGCTGGGTCGGCGGACTGGAATGATATCTTATACTATTTCTCGATAAAATGGTTAATACCATTTTATCCTGCGCTTTTTGCGCAG
>CAZVDH010000065.1:0-11071 GCA_964625595.1 uncultured Oscillospiraceae bacterium
TAATCTTGAAACTCTTTCGCATTTTCTCGGTCTCACATCATTGACAAATGAACAATCCCGGCTTTAAAAAATCACTTCAGCGTTTAATCGCGTATTCCACCGGCGTGTCCGCAGGCAGATCCAGCAGCTCCGGGTGGGTCAGCAGCTCCTTGACAAGGGCAACGGTGCCGGAATAGTAATAGCCGTCGCCGATCCGCTCATCCAGGGTGATACCCAGGGGCAGTACCTCGTGGAGAACGCCCTCACCGCCGTCGGGATAGTCCATTTTCCAGTACTTCTTGCCGACAACAATAAAGCAGGAATTGGTTCCCCAATTTACGAGGTGGTGGTAACCGCCCTCCAGGCCGATGGAGCCCAGATTGCTCAGGAAAATGGAAGCGTGATTGGGGTCGGTGCCGATCAGGGCCTGGGGTGCCCATCCGTGCTTGTCAAGCCACAGGACGGTATTGATGATCAGATTAATGCACCACTGGGGGAGCTTGGATATGATGTTCATGGCTCCGGAGGAGGTGTCCAGAACATCGTCCCGGCGGGTGGTGTGGATCACATTCATGATTTTCTGGTGGTAGCTGTCCATGGTTTCCTTGTCGTCAAAGGTAAGAAAAGCCAGGCCCTCCTCCGACTGGTCATTGAAGTGCTTCTTGACTACAAAAGCCACTGTCAGATCGTTGCGCTGGTAGACCTTATGGTTGCAGATAAACCGGTTCATTCTGGGGCGAAGAACAAAGGCTTTGGCGATGGCGGCGCTGACCACATGGAAAAATGTATATTTGTCCTCTGTTCGTCCCGCGTTCTTCTTTTCCAGGTACGCATACAAAGGCGCAAGATCCACTTCCACATTGATGTATGCTTCGTTGTCCGCCCGGTTCGGCATAATTCCGGGCATGATGCGGTTAAGCGGCGGCAGATCTTTCAGCCATACGGCATCGGAACGGTCGCCCCATTTTCTCTTTCCTTTCATAAAAAACCTCCGTGACGGTTTTTAAAATTAAACGTTCCCATTATATCAGACTGCAAAGAAAAAAGCAATTTCCTTTTGACATTTTCCGCTGTTCAAACGTGCTATGATGGTGAGCACGGGAGGGAAGATCATGAAAAAAGCCTGGCAGGAGACCCTGTATGCAATCTGGATGGGGATGGTTGTTCCGGGGCTGATACTGGCGATACTGGTGATGTTCTGGGAAAAAGACAAGCCTGTATCGAATACAGAACCTGAGACCACAGCAGGCGCTGTTTCTCCTTCCGTCCTTGTCCGGTGGCCGGACGGGGGAGTGGAGCAGATGGATATGGACGAATATCTGACCGGTGTGGTGCTGGCGGAAATGCCCGCGTTTTTTGAACCGGAGGCGCTGAAAGCGCAGGCTGTCGCGGCAAGGACATACGCCAGAAAAGCATCCGTGACAGGCGGGAAGCATGGGGATGGCAGCGTATGTACGGATTATACCTGCTGTCAGGCCTATCAGTCTCCGGAAGAATACATGGAAAAAGGCGGCAGCCGAGATGATATTCAGAAAGTGCGCTCCGCGGTGCTGGATACCTCCGGCTATGTGCTTACCTACGACGGTGAACTGATCGAAGCGGTTTATTTTTCCTGCTCCGGGGGAAAAACAGAGGATGCAGTGGCGGTATGGGGAACGGATTATCCCTATCTGCGGTCAACTGAAAGCCCGGGGGAGGAAAATGCGTTGTTTTATTCGGAAACAAGGGTGTTTACGCCGGAGGAATTTGTGGAGGCTCTGGGTATTGTGCTCAGCGGGGAGCCGGCGCAATGGTTCGGGGAAGTGACACGCACGGCTGGGGATGGCGTGGATACTATGGAAATCGGCGGAATAAAATACAGCGGTGTGGAGCTGCGCGCTGCTTTGGGTCTGCGCTCCACTGCATTTTCGATTACGGTACAGGATGATGAAATCCAGATTGTGACCCACGGATATGGACACAGGGTTGGTATGAGCCAGTACGGAGCGGACGCGATGGCTGCAGCCGGTTCGGATTACCGGCAGATTCTCGAACACTATTACCCGGGAACGGTTCTGGAAAAATGTTTGCGGGAAAGCGGATAATATTGCAAATTATGCCCCAATGTGATAAAATAAACAAAAGCCAACAATCGCTGCGGTGAATACCGGGGGATAATTGGTGGTTATCCATAATGAACAAAGAAAAGGGGGCAGATATATGCTTTTAAGGATTGACGGACACTGTGTGGAAGCGCAGCCGGAGCAGTCCCTGCTGCAGATCGTCCGGCAGCTTGGCTTGGATTGTTCTGAGCTTTCCGGCCGTCCTCTGGCGGCAAAAATTGCCGGTGAGGTTTTTACGCTGAACTATATTCCTGTACGTCAGAAAGATGTGGAGCTGGACCGTCCGTCCATCCGCCGGGCGATGGCTGCTTCCGGCGGAGAGGTCAGGCTGCTCCGTTATGATGACGAAGCGGGGAAAGAAGCGTATATCCGTACCGCCCAGTTTGTGATCTTTCTGGCACTGCGTCAGCTCTGGCCCAATGCCCGTGGGATGGTAAGCTGCACGCTGGGGTCCAGTGTCTTTATTTCCGTAACGGGGGCGGAAGATTTCTGCCTGGAAAAACTGAAGCAGAGAGTTTGGTCATTGGTCCAGCAGGACATTCCTCTGATTCGACGCAGAGTGCCGCTTTCTCAAGCAATCGAGCAGTTCCGCTTCTCCGGTCAGGAGGATAAGGCAAGGCTGCTTTCCTGGCGCAGTGTGGATTATTTTGATGAATATACCTACGGGGATTTTGCCGACTATTACTATGGAGAAATGGTGCCGTCTACCGGCTATCTGACTGTGTACGATATTCTTCCCGCGGAGGGCGGGTTCCTGTTTGTCTATCCCGATGACCAGAACCCCAATGTCACCGCGCCGTTCCGGGAGATGCCCCACTTCTTCAGCGTTTTTTCCGAGGGAGAGCGTTGGTGTGAACTGATGGAGTGTTCTACTGTGGCGGACCTCAACGATCTGACAGCCTCGGGAAAAATCCGGGAGCTGATTCGGGTCAACGAGGCGCTGCACGAAAAGCGTTTTTCACAGGTGGCGGATATGGTTTGCCAGCGGGAGGCCAAAGTCGTAATGCTGGCGGGCCCCAGCTCCTCGGGAAAGACGACCTCCGCCAACCGGCTGGCGACCCAGCTTCGGGTCCATGGGAAAAAGCCTGTTCTCGTAAGTCTGGATGACTATTATATTGACCGGGACAAAATCCCTGTAGGACCGGATGGAAAACTGGACCTGGAGCATATCAATACCATTGATACGGATCTGTTCCGCAGCCAGATGCGCCAGCTTCTGGAGGGCGGAGAAATCTGTCTGCCCAGCTTCAATTTTGTAACCGGCAAACGGGAATGGACGGAAAAGCGGCTGAAGCTGGACGAAAAGAGCGTCATTATTGTGGAGGGGCTTCATGGGCTTAACCCCGTTATGCTTCCTGAGAATGTGGAAAAGCACCTGATATTCCGTCTCTATGTCAGCCCGCTGCTTCCTCTCAACCTGGATGATCACAACCGGATTCCCACCAGCTATCTGCGGCTTCTGCGCCGGATCGTTCGGGACTATGAGACCCGGGGATCCTCTGTGCAGAGAACCATTTCTATGTGGGATTCTGTCCGCCAGGGAGAGAAACGCTGGATTTTCCCGTTCCAGGAGAACGCGGATGTGATTTTCAACAGTTCCTCCCTTTATGAGCTTGGGGTCCTGAAAAAGCATATTTTCCCGCTTCTGACCGCAGTCCAGCCGGAGGACGCGTGCTACGAAGAGGTGCGGGGAATTGTTAAGATCCTGAACTTTGTCCTGGAGGCCGATGTGGATGATGAGATCCCGCCTACAAGCCTTGTCCGGGAGTTTATCGGCGGAAACAGCTTCTATCGTTAAAAAGTTTTATAGTGCCATAAAGAAAAGCGGCAGCCAAACGGCTGCCGCTTTGCAAACAAAGAAAACCGGGTTTATCCCGCAACAACGGGGGGGCAGGGATACTTCAAAATCAGGGAGAAAAGCAGGCACAGGAAGATAGCCCCGAAGCCGGTGACCATCCACAGGCTGCGGCGGCGGAACAACTCCTTGGTGATGAAAAGCCAAACCAGCGCAAGAATGGAGACGATAAAAACAAGAACGGTTGCGATCACCTGCACAACAGTCCATCCCTTGCCTGCAAAGATCAGGTAGAGGACAAACGCAAGCGCGTCGCCTGCCATGACCTTGGTCATTAAGCTTTCGAATTCACGATACCGGTTGCGCCTTGCCATGATGGATCCCCTCCGCTAAAACTCTTGTGCATATCTTAACACATCCTGTCGAAAAATGCAATCTTTTTGGAGAGAAAGCTTAAAATTTTTCAAGACGCTTGCGCTTATAAGAAAAGAATGGTATAATACCACCAAATTATTGGATTCGGAAAGAAAAGGGAGCCGTTATGTCAGAACCCCAATATCGTCTTGAGGGGATCGTCCATACCCGCAGCGAGGAAATGGAGGATTTTGAAGGCCCGCTTGACGCCATTTTTCTTTTGCTGAGCAAAAATAAAATCGAAATCCAGAATGTGTCCATTACCGCTATCCTGGAACAGTATCTTGCCTACCTGGACGAGATGAAGCGGCTGGATATGGAGATTGCCAGTGAGTTTATTACCATGGCATCCCATCTGATGCTTATTAAAACGAAGATGCTTCTTTCCGCAGCTGAGCAGCAGGAAGCGGAGACGGAACTGGATCTTCTGCGGCAAAGTCTGATGGACCGCCGGCGGAAAGAAGCGATGGAGCAGATCCGCAGGGCGGTTTCTGTTTTGGAACCCCGCAATGAAATCGGGCGGTGTCTTTTTACTAAGGAGCCGGAGCCCATTCGCAGGGATCAGAAGTATCGTTATCAGCATGATATTCTGGATATATACCGCGCTCTGGATACGATTTCTCAGCGCCAGGGCCGTCAGCTACCGCCGCCTGCGGATAATTTCCGGGGCATTGTGGGCAAGGAACGGTATCCGGTTTCCCGAAAAGCGGGGGAGGTTCTCAGAAGTCTTCTCCTGCGGGGGGTGGAGAGACTGAAAACCCTGTTCCGCAACAGCAGAAGCCGGTCGGAGATCGTTGCCACATTCCTTGCCATTTTGGATCTGTGCAAGACCAATTCCGTAACATTGGAAGATGACCTGTCCGGGGAGAATCCCAAGGTCCGGCTTCTGAACCGGAGACAGCCCACTACGGAGGAGATGACCTGATGGAACAAGAAGATCTGGAACGTGTCATTGAGGCCATCCTGTTTGCCGCGGGAGAACGGGTGGAGCTGTCCAGGCTGGCTTTTGCCGCCGATGTTGCCCCGGAGGCGGCTGAGGCTGCCGCGAACGCGCTGGCGGATCGCTATGCTTTCCAGCGCCGGGGCATCCGTATTCTCCGTCTGGAGGATGGCTACCAGATGGTTTCCTCCGGTGAAATGGCGGATTATGTAACCAAAGCGCTGGAGACCAGGAAGCCGCCGAAGCTTTCTTCTTCTCAGCTGGAAACCCTGGTGATCGTTGCGTACTATCAGCCGGCAACCAAGGCTATGGTAGAGCAGATCCGGGGCGTAGACAGTTCTTATTCTATTTCCGCGCTTCTGAATAAGAAACTGATCGAGGAGGCCGGGCGGCTGAATGTTCCCGGAAGACCCATTCAGTACCGGACGACGCCGGATTTTCTGCGTACCTTTGGGCTTTCCTCCTTGGAGGAGCTTCCCGAGATCGAGAAGGTTTCTTTCAGTGAACCGGAGATGATCCCGGAGGAGACAGCGGGGGAGGGACGCTGATGGGCTGGCTGATTGCCCTTGGGGTGCTGGTTCTTTTGGCAATACTTCCGTTGGGCGCGTCGGTCCGGTATGATTCTGACGGCGTGCTTGTACGCCTGATTGCCGGTCCGGTAAAGATCACTCTGTTTCCCAGGCCGAAGAAAAAGAAGCCCTCCCGGAAAACGGAGCAGAAAAAAGAACAGAAAGAGAATAAGAAAACACCTGCTTCTGCAAAGCAGGATTCTCCTGCGCAGACAGAAAAGCCGGGCGGAAAAGCACAGGAGAAGCAGAAATCCGGCGGATCGTGGACGGACTTTCTTCCTCTGGTAAAAGTCGGGCTGGATATGCTCGGCGCCTTTCGGCGAAAGCTCCGGGTCAATGTGCTGGAACTGAAGCTGATTCTGGCGGGGGATGATCCCTGTGATCTGGCGGTAAACTATGGAAAGGCCTGGGCCGCGTTGGGGAATCTGCTTCCCCGGCTGGAGCGGATGTTTGTGATCCAAAAACGGGATCTGGAGGTGGAATGTGATTTCACCGCGCATGAGACCCTGGTGATTGCCCGGCTGGATCTTACGATCACTCTGGGCAGGCTGCTTGCTCTGGGCGTTGTGTATGGCATCCGTGCTCTGAAAGAATTTTTGAAAATCAAGAAGAAAAGAAAAGGCGGTGCAGTGAAATGAGTCAGAAGCTTCCCAATATGCTGGAAAGCACCATTCAGAAAATCAAGGAAATGGTGGATGTAAATTCCGTGATCGGGGCGCCGATCACAACACCGGATGGAGTGACCATTATCCCGGTGTCCAAGGTCAGCGTTGGCTTTGGCGGCGGTGGTTCGGATTTTACCACCAAATCCTCCCGGCCCGGCGAGGATAATCCTTTTGGCGGCGGCGCGGGCGGCGGCGTGAAAGTGACCCCCATTTGCTTTTTGATCGTAAAGGACGGTACGGTGCGGATGATGCCGGTTGCGGAGCCTGCCAGCACCACGGCGGACCGGATCGTGGAAATGGTGCCGGATACCCTGGATAAGATTTCTGCCTTTATTGATTCCAGGACGGAGAAAAAAGCAGAATAAATTTGTCCCTTTCCGGGAATGATTTTCCCGGGTGAGGAAAATGAAACGAATTTTCGCCGGAACGGCGGCTGCATTGCTGGCCGCCGTTTTGCTTTTGCCGCTGCGGGCCGGGGCTGTGAGTGCCAAAAGTGCCTATGTTCTGGACGCAGTGAGCGGCAGAGTCCTGTTTTCGCAGAATCCGGACCGTCAGAGCCTGATTGCCAGCACTACCAAAATTATGACAGCGCTGATCATCTGTGAGCAGTGCAACGTATTGGACCGCATGCGGATCCCCAGGGAAGCGGTAGGGATCGAAGGCTCCTCCATGTATTTGAAAGAGGGAGAGGTACTCACCCTCCAGGAGCTTCTGTATGGGCTGATGCTGTCCTCGGGAAACGACGCGGCAGTGGCACTGGCCATTTACTGCGGCGGAACGGTAGAGGGCTTTGCTGAACTTATGAATGACAAAGCCCGTATGCTTGGCATGACAGGGACCCATTTTGAAAACCCCAACGGGCTGGACAGCCCCGGACATTATTCCACAGCCCGGGATTTGGCGGTTCTGGCAGCCTATGCCATGGAGAACCCAATTTTTGCCAAAACCGTATCCACCAAAACCGTCTCCGCGGGAAACCGGGTATTGCGGAATCATAATAAACTGCTATGGATGCTGGAGGGTGCGGATGGGGTGAAGACCGGATATACAAAGGCAGCCGGACGGATCCTCGTATCCAGCGCGACTCGGGACGGGCGGCGGCTGATTGCGGTAACGCTGAACGATCCCAACGACTGGCAGGATCATCAGGCCCTTTTGTGTGACGGGTTTTCCCGCTTTACGCTTCAGAAGCTGGTTTGTTCCGGCGATCAGGTTGGAACAGTGGAGATCGTCGGCGGGGAAATCTCCCGGGTCCCGGTTATTGCCGCGGAGGACTTTACCTATTCCGTTGCGCCGGAAGAAAATCCGCAGCTGATGCTTTCCGCGAGAGGCCCCGTGTTCGCGCCGGTTGCAGAGGGGGAGGACGCGGGGTTTGTCTATATCCTGATTGAGGGAAAGGCTGTTGGTAAGGTTCCGGTTGTATACGGACAGACATCGGAGCAGAAACAGGAGGAACCCAAGCGTCCGTTCTGGAAGTTCTGGGAGAAGCGTCCGGCAGGGAGCAAGAACAATGATTCCCTGCCGGAGGCGGTTTAGAAAGACAATTGATCATTTTCAAGGAGGGTAATCCCATGGGGGAACGGCTGCAAAAGATTCTTTCTTCCCGGGGTGTGGCATCCCGCCGGGAAGCGGAAAAAATGATTCTCAGCGGTCGTGTCACCGTGGATGGTGTACCGGCGACTTTGGGAGATACTGCCGATCCAATGATAAACCGGATTGCGGTGGACGGAAAACCGCTGCCCGAAAATGGCCCCCGGGTATATCTGATGCTGAATAAACCCCGTGGCTATGTTACGACCCTGTCCGACGAAAAGGGGAGGCCCGATGCTGCGCAGCTGGTGGCCGATTGCGGAGTCCGGGTGTACCCTGTTGGCAGGCTGGATATGAATTCGGAGGGGTTGCTCCTGTTTACCAATGACGGTGAGTTTGCCAACCGGATCATGCATCCATCCGGAGAAGTAGAGAAAGAATACGAGGTTAAGGTGCGGGGGTATCACCCCGGATGTGAAACGCTTCTTGCCCGTCCGATTGAACTGGACGGCAGACCGATCCGAAAGCCCGGTGTTGCGCTCCTGCATGCGTCAGGGCAGACTGCCGGATTCCGAATTACAATCCATGAAGGCAGAAACCGGCAGATCCGTCGGATGGCTCAAGCTGCGGGACTGGAAGTGGTCCGACTGAAACGTATTCGGGAGGGAAAGCTGCGGCTGGGAGACCTGCCTGCCGGGAAATGGCGGCATCTGACGGAGGAAGAGGTTTCTTTCCTGCAAAATACATAGCGCTGCAGCTGCGGTCATTTCATTGGAAAAAAAGTCCAGTTTTCTCTTGCAATATTTGCTCATTTTTGGTAGTATTGGGGAGGAAAAAATCTTGGGTGGTGGATAATAATGAAAACAGACATCTTTACCCTCTTGCAGGAAAAGACTCCCGAATTTTCCAAGGGACAGCGTCGGATTGCCCAGTACATTCTGGACGCTTATGACAAGGCTGCATTCATGACTGCCAACCGCCTGGGGAAAACAGTGGGTGTTTCTGAATCTACGGTTGTCCGTTTCGCGGTTGACCTGGGTTTCGACGGCTATCCCAGCATGCAGAAAGCTATGCAGGAGATGGTTCTGAACCGCCTGACGTCCGTCCAGCGTATTGAAGTTGCCAATGACCGGCTGAAAGATCATGATGTAATTTCCACGGTTCTCCATTCCGATATTGAAAAACTCCGCCAGACGGAGGAAACGGTGGACCGGGAGGAATTTGCCAGTTCGGTGAATGCCATCCTGACAGCAAAACGGATTTATATTCTCGGCGTCCGGTCCGTGGCGCCTTTGGCGAATTTCCTCGGCTATTACCTGAACTATATGTTCAATAACGTGCATGTGATTTCCGGTATCAGTACCGGAGAGATGTTTGAGAAGATTGTAGGCGTGAATTCTGATGATGTGGTCGTTGCTTTCAGCTTCCCCAGGTATTCCGCGTCTACGACCAAGGGTGCCCGGTACTGCCGCTCTACAGGCGCAACGGTTATCGGCATAACGGACAGTATTCGTTCCCCTCTGGGGCAATGCTGTGAGCATGTGCTGATTGCCAAGAGCGATATGCTGTCCCTGGTTGACAGCCTTGTGGCGCCTTTAAGTATCGTGAACGCACTGATCGTTGCGATTGCCGCGAAACGGGAAAAGGAGCTCAGCCGCACCTTTGAAAACCTGGAGCATATCTGGGATGAGTACAACGTTTACGAGAAGCAGGTAAAGGAAGATGAAGTATGACGGCATTGTGATCGGCGGCGGCCCCGCCGGGATGATGGCAGCCATTACCGCCGCCCAGCGGGGGAACCGGGTTCTGCTCCTGGAACGGAACGGCAGGCTGGGAAAAAAGCTGCTGATCACCGGCAAGGGACGGTGCAATGTGACCAATGACTGTACTGCCCAGGAGGTTTTGCAGAATGTGCCCCGAAACGGGCGGTTTCTGTTCAGCGCAATGACAGCGTTTGCGCCGGAGCAAACAAAAGCCTTTTTTGAAAGCCGCGGATGCCCGTTGAAAACGGAGCGGGGCAACCGTGTTTTTCCCGTATCCGACCGTGCGCAGTCCATCCTTTCCTGCCTGGAAAAAGAGCTTCACAGCAATCGGGTTTTCGTATGCGGGGAACGGGTAAAGCGGATTCTTACGGAAGACGGTCATATTACCGGAGTGGATACGGGAGAAAACCGGTATAGCGCGGATTGGGTGATCCTCGCAACCGGCGGCGTATCCTATCCGGCTACCGGGTCAACGGGGGACGGCTTTTTTCTGGCCCAGGCCCTGGGGCATACGGTGGTTCCGCCGGAGGGGAATCTCGTTCCTCTGGAGTGTGCCGGAGAGGACTGCCCGGATATGCAGGGGTTATCCCTGCGGAACGTGGGGGTCCGTCTTCTCAATAATCGGGGAAAGACCCTTTATCAGGATTTTGGGGAGCTGCTTTTTACCCACTTTGGAGTGTCCGGCCCCACGGTTCTCAGCGCAAGCTGTCACCTCAAAGGGGAGGGGTGCCGACTGGTGCTGGATTTGAAGCCGGCTTTGGATGAGGGAAAGCTGGATGCCCGCATTCTCCGGGATCTGGATACTTACCGCAACCGGTCGATGGAGAACGCCCTGACGGATCTTCTGCCCAGGTCCATGATCCCTGTGGTCCTGCGGCGGCTGGAGATTCGTCCTGACCTGCAGGCAAATGCTCTGACAAAGCAAAAACGCAGGGAGCTGGTAGCTTTGCTTAAAAGCTTCTGCCTGGATATTACCGGAAAACGCCCGGTGGCGGAAGCCATTATTACCTCCGGCGGTATCAAGGTTTCGGAAATTGACCCGAAAACCATGGAGTCCAAGCTGATTTCCGGCCTGTATTTTGCGGGAGAAGTCATCGACTGCGATGCCTACACCGGCGGTTTTAACCTGCAGATCGCCTGGGCTACCGGGTATTCGGCTGGAAAGAACGCTTCCGAGAGGTCGGGAAATCCTGCCTGATATTTATGCAGAATGCCTGATCCTGCAGCGGCAAGGGCTTTTCCCCGGGCGGTTTGAAATCATGTTCATTTGTCAATGATGTGAGACCGAGAAAATGCGAAAGAGTTTCAAGATTA
>CAZVDH010000066.1:0-11055 GCA_964625595.1 uncultured Oscillospiraceae bacterium
ACCACATCGACACCGCTCTCCACTGCCCAAACAGCTCTACAAATTCCAATTTGTCGTTTTGCTGAGTGAATCCGGCAAGCACATGTTGCAAAACGGATTAAACCCAGGAATCTTCCCGGAAGCAAAAATGATCCAGTATTTCCAGAACTCCCTCGCTGAAACCATCCAGATCTGCCCGTGAAATCACGCCATCATTCACAAGCTCTATCAAATTCCATATCAGTTTCGACCGTCTCATATCCACACATACACCGACACTCTGCCTGTCTTTCCTGAGACGCTTTTCCAATTTCCAAAACTTGTCAGACGCTTTTCCATCAGCGGTCAGAAGTGAAACATATTCCTCATTCAGCTTATTCATATAGGCTTCCTGCCATTGCGGGATCCTGCTCCGAAAAAGTTTCCAATCCTGCTCTGTATATCTTGTTTCCTCCATTAGTATTATTCCTTTCTCTGTGTTCGGCATTCTCCCGGCGCCTTGTCCGGCAACCCCTCCTGTGTTCATATTATCTCCCGGCTTTCCGCACCGGATGCCGGATTACCGTTTTCCACTTTTCCTTTGCGACCTTTCGGGCATCACTCAGGTAAATCTCATGGTGCAGCCGGGTGTCCGAAAAGTCGTTTTCATATCCGTTTGCTTCCAGATACGCATCCATGATGGCAACCGTGGCAGGTTCGTCATCGAATGCGCCCAGGTGCAGGATCTGGACGCACTCGCCCTCGTCGATGGTCAGGAATTCGGCGGCGCTGCAATCCAGCTTTTTCTTCCGGGCAGCTTCCGCCACAGCCCAGTCAAAGTCCGCCCTGGTCACAAAATCCGGCATTCTGATGACGCTGATCCATTGGAAAGTGGATTTATCCGCGTAATCAAATCCGTCCACACCCTCCTGCCACCAGAAGCCCTCCAGCGGCGGCACCACGAAATCAAAGTACCCGTCAATGCGGTGATCGCCCATCTTGCTCATTTTGATGGTGTAAGCAATTGCGTACAGCACCCCGATGGCCGCTTTGTAGTCGCCGCCTTCCTCGTTGGGATCCCCCTTGCCCCGGACAGCGATGTAATTCATGGGCGGCACCGTCACGATCTGGGGCTTGTTCTTGGGCAGGTAGAATTCCTTGTACTCTTTCTTGAAATCAAATGCCATAGTGCTCACTCCTTACAATTCTTTCCGAAGCCATGCGTCCAGCACAGCCAGCTGCTGCTCTGTGTGGAACCAGTGTTCTCCGTTCTCCATAACAGTGACCGTGCAGCCAAACCGCCATGCAAAACTATCAACCGTATCCCGCACTGTCAGGTGATCCTGCCCGGCGTAAAGAATCGCCGTGGGGCTGTCCCATTTTGTAATCCGGTTTTCCGCCGCATAGGTCAGGTATTTCCACGAGAGCGTCTGCCCGAAAGCGGTCGGAATCTCCCCTGCCTGCTTGAGCTGCTCCCGAGTCACACCGGCCCAGCCCATCATTTTCTGAATTAGCTTTTCCATGTCCAGAATAGGCGACACAAACAGGCTTTTTTCCAGCTTAACCTCCCGGAACGCCAGCAGGCTGAAATAAGCGCCAATGCTGCTTCCGTAGAGACTGGTTTTCTTCCAGCGCTGCCGGACAAACCCATAAACCGCCTGCAATTCCGGCACCACTTCCCACGGCAAAAACCGCTCCATTTCCCCTGTCCGCTCCCCATGCCCTGGCAAATCAACGCTCAGCACCTGATACCCTTTGGGACAAACAATCTCAGCAAAACGCTCCGCTTCTTCCTTGCAGCCCATTTTTCCGTGGATGTACAGGAACAGGTTTTCACTGCTGTTGCCATAAAGAACGGCTGGGATACCTTGAATTTCCAATCGTTCTTTCCTGATTGGTTGTTCCATACTCATACATATTGAAGATTGATTTTTGTAACAACGCCATCAAAGTCCATGGTTTCAATTTCCTCGAATTCGTCGTTTGAAAAGCCGGTAGCCAAGACATACAGGAACCGACCAAACTCATAAATCACCAGTTCCTCCGGTCCTGCCATCTGTGCACGCATAAATATCTCCTGCATCTTTTATAATCACATTATGCGCATTATTAGTCCGATAAAAGTACCTTTATCGGGCAACCTGCAGCTACATGGCCGTATCCGTTCCCGCGGCACCCATTTGAAATCCCGGAGAAACGCTCTTTTGACACAAGTCCCCATTGACTCTTTTTTTCCGGTATGCTATTATTCTAGCACATCTTGTGAAAAAGGCAAGTATGTACTATTTTGTGCGATACTACCCTTTGTAATACCGTAATGTCGGGAGGTCAAACCATGTCCTGTGATGTATGCCCCGTGGAGACGACGCTGGATCTCATCGGCGGGAAATACAAGGCCCTGATCCTCTGAAAAAGCTGCGCTTTTCCGAGCTGCACCGGGCCATCACCTGTGCCACGCCGAAAATGCTCACCCAACAGCTTTGGGAACCGGAAGCCCAGAAGCTCATTCACCGGGAGGTCTACCCTGTGATCCCGCCCAAGGTGGAATACTCCCTCACCCAGACCGGACGGAGCATGCTGCCCATTCTCACCGCCATGCGGGACTGGGGCGCGGAATACCTGAGGCAAAAACATTGCGCCCAACTGCTTTATGATGTCCGGCGACCCTGCCGGAACCTGAACGCTTCTGTGAAGAAAGGAACTGGAATATGAACATTAAAATTCTCTCCGACAGCACCTGCGACCTTTCCCCCGCCCTGGTCCGCCAGCATGATATTGAGATCATTCCCCTGATCGTCGTCAAGGACAACCAGGAATATATCGACGGGCAGACCATTACCCCCCAGGATATTTTTGACCATGTGGCTGCCGGCGGAAGCCTGTGCTCCACCGCCGCCCGGAGCGTCGCCACCTTCCAGGAAGCCTTTTCCAAATATGCCGCAGACTATGACGGTGTCGTCCATATCAATATCAGCTCGGAGTTTTCCTCCAGCTTTCAGAACGCCTGCATCGCCGCCCAGGACTTTGACAATGTTCGGGTGGTGGATTCCCGGAACCTGTCCACCGGTCAGGGTCTTGTGGTGCTGAAAGCCTGCGAGCTGGCAAAAACCGCCGAAAGCCTGGATCAGCTGAAAGCGGATCTGGATGCTTTTACTTCCCGGGTGGAGGCCAGCTTTGTCCTGGACAAGCTGGAATACATGGTCAAGGGCGGCCGGTGCTCCAGCGCCGCGGCCCTGGGTGCGAACCTTCTGAATCTGAAGCCCAGCATTGAGGTCAGGGACGGCAAAATGACCGTGGTCAAAAAGTACCGGGGCAAGTATGACCGGTGCCTGAGCAGCTATGTGAAAGACCGCCTGGGAAACCGGGAGGATATAGACCGGGGTACCCTGTTCATCACCCACACGCCGGTTTCCAACGCGTGTCTGGAAGCCGTGCGGGAGGCAGTGAAAGAATGCGGTCAGTTTGATAATATCTACGAGACCGATGCCGGCTGCACCATATCCTGCCACTGCGGCCCCGGCACGCTGGGTGTCCTCTTTGTCCGCAAAGAAGTATAACAATTCCCTTATCCGGTCCCCCCGGGGCGGCAAAACAGCCGCCCCGGGTTTTTTAAGAAATGGTTAAGAAACGGAAAGAGAGTTGACAGATGTAGTCTGCTATGCTAGGATTGTTTTACCAGGAATTGGAAGGAGACCCCATTATGAACCAAAACGAAACAATAAAATATGCCTGGATCGATGAGAAACAGAAGATCGTATCCTTTGAAGTGATCTGCGGGGCCAGACAGTATACTGCCCGGGAAACGGACTTCTGGCCCCAGATTCTGCACTGGATCCATGCCGGATACAGGCTTCAGTGATTTCGTATCTGCTTATTGGCGGCCCGAAAAAGCGGCAAAAGGAGGAAACCTATGGAAAATCATCCGGCAGCAAAAATCAGCGAATCGGAGCTGGAGGTCATGCGGGTCCTGTGGGACGCCGGACGCCCCCTGTCCGTCACCGAAATCCGGGAGACCCTTCAGGCCCGGATGGGCTGGGAATCCACCACCATCAAAACCCTGGTGCAGCGGTTGTGCAATAAGGGCGCCCTTGACCAGCAGAAGCAGCGGTATTTCATCTATACCCCCCTTGTCAGCCGGGAGGAATACAACAAATGGGCAACCGGTGACCTGATCCGCAGGCTCTACCGGGGCAGCGCGAAAAACCTGGTGGCAGCCCTGATCCACTCAGACAGCCTGTCCCAGGCGGATGTGGAGGAGCTGCGGAAGTCCTTTCATGTGGAGGGTGCGGAAGATGCGTGATTTTCTCAATACATTGCTGTTTTTGACCCTGGGCGGCAGCGTGATGACGGTTCTGGTGCTGCTTATCCAACGCATCTTCCGCAGAAAACTGCCCCGGACTTTCTGTTACTGCGCCTGGCTTCTGGTGCTGCTGCGCTTTCTACTGCCGGTTCCCGGTATCTTCCGGGCTTCCCCGGAAACAGCCCAGTCCGTCCGTACTTCCCAGGCGCAGCGGGCCTCCGTTCAGGCTCTCCGGGAGCACCCCGAAACCCCCGAGGCTTTCACGGCTGCGGAAAAAGGCCCGGAAGAAGGCACCCATGGAATTCTTTCCGAGACTGAAGCGGATACCCGGGCGGAAACCGCAAATGATGTTTCCTGGGATGTTCCCTCCGCTCCTTCCTCCACCCGGGAGCAATCCGGTCTGTCCCTTTCCCAACGTCTCCTGGTTCTTTGGGCCGCTGGGGCAGCAGTCTGCGGAGGGCTCTATATTGTCAGCTATCTGCGGTTTTCCCGGGCGCTGAACCGTACCCTGCGGCAGCCGGAAGAACAGGACCGTCAGGTTTTCCAGTCGCTGGGCGGTGAAGCTAGGCTTCAGCTTCGCCGCAGCCCCTGCGTCAGCTCCCCCATGCAGCTTGGACTTCTGTCCCCCCGGCTGATCCTGCCGGACAGAGTATACACGAAGGAAATGCTGGAACATATTCTCCGTCACGAGCTGACCCACTACCGCCGCAGGGATGTGCTGTGTAAATGGATCGCTACACTGACCGGATGCATCCATTGGTTCAATCCCTTTGTCTGGATCGCCCGGCGGCAGCTGGACCGGCAGTGCGAGTTAAGCTGTGACGAGCTTTTGCTCAAATCCATGACCCCACGGGAAAAGCAAAGCTACGGGCAGACCCTGCTTGAGCTTGCCTGTGACCGCGCCCTGCCCAGACAGGTGATCGCCACCTCCTTTGCCACGGAAAAGCGGGATCTGAAAGAACGGCTGGCGTGCATTATGACCTATCGGGGCAGCTCCGTCTCCACCATGATTCTGACCCTGTGCCTTTCCCTGGTGCTGGCCGGCTGCGCCGCCTCCTCCGGTCCCCTCCGTCAGGCATCCCCCGCTGAGGAAGCGCCGCAGGGATCTGTTTCCGCTGAAACGGAAACTGTCCCCCAGACAGAATCGTCACCAAAGGATCCCGGGGATGGAACCGTAGTTTCTGTCTCCACCGTGGACGAGCTGCTTACCGCCATTGCCCCCAATACCACCATTCTCCTGGCTCCGGGCACCTACGAGCTGACCCGGGCATCGGATTATCCCACGGGAGACATTGCCGAGACCTATCCCTGCTCCGACTACCTGTTCTGGGAGAATAACGGTGCTGACGGCTATGGTTTGGTGGTCAGCGGGGTGGACAATCTGACCATTCGGTCGGAGCCCGGTGCGGAAACCACCCTCTGCTCCCTGCCCCGGTACTCCGAGGTGCTGCGCTTTTCCGGATGCACCGGAATCACTATCACCGACCTCACCGCAGGACACACAGAGGGGGCGGGCACCTGCGTCGGCGCCGTCTTCGGCTTTTATTGCACGGATGATGTAGTGATCGACCGCTGCGGCCTGTACGGCTGCGGCACTATGGGCGTAGAAGCCTGGAACTGCGAAAACATGCTGGTACATAAAACCCATATTTACGAATGCAGTCAGGGCGCCGCCGGAATTTACGAATGCTACAACGTACAGTTTGATTCCTGCACCGTGGATGACTGCACGGGATATCAGGGGCTTTTCACCATCCAACAGTCTGCCAGCGTGGCCGTGACCAACTCCACCGTCCGCAATAATGACACGGACTATCTGGTGTATGCAGGCAATTACGCCCAGGATGTGTATTTCGGCGGTGTGCAGACGGATAACTGCATTTTCTCCGCGGGCATCTACGCTTCCGACCGGATGCCCATTACCTTTGACGGCTGTGCCTTCGCACAGACCAACCTGTTTCCCGAGGACATGGCCGCCCCCGTAGTTTTAGCCGTGGACGGCAGCGGAAAAGCGCTGAAAAACCAGGCACTGATGAAAATGACCCTTTCGGAGGATATAAGCTGGGTGCCCAAAGCGCGGCCCGCCCTGAATGTTGAGAGAAGTACAATCATCATGGATGGCGTCGCAACGGTCTCTACCGTGGATGAATTTCTCACTGCCATCGGTCCCAACACCACCATCATTCTCCAGCCCGGGACCTACACCCTCAGTAAGGCTTCAAACTACGGCCAGCTGGGTGGAGACTATTACCGTTGGGCCGAGGAATTCGACGGATACACCCTGGAGATCCGGTATGTGGACAATCTGACCATTGTGGCAGCGGATCCTTCCCAGGTACAGATCGAAACCTCTCCCCGGTACGCTGATGTGCTTCGCTTCCAAAACTGCGCCGGCATCACCCTGGAGGGCTTTACTGCGGGACATATCGACGGTCTGGGCAGCTGCACCGGAAATGTGCTGGGATTATACCAGACCGACAATATCACGGTTAAAAAATGCTCCCTCTTTGGCTGCGGCGTCATCGGAATCGACGCAAGCAGCTGCACCGGAGTGACCGTTACGGATACCGAAATCCACCACTGCGAAAGCAGCGCGGCAAGCCTCTGGAACTGCCAGGACGTTTCTTTCACCGGCTGCAATATCCACGATAACGGCGACGACCGGATCTATACCAGCGAGTGCGCCAACGTTACTGTTGACCAGGAAACCCATATCAAATAGCATTGTCCGGAGCGGCCGAAAGGCTGCTCCGGGTCTTTGTTTTCCCAAAAAATTCTCTTGCATTCCCGATTGGATATGGTATACTGAGGGAAGTTCTGAATAAATCGCCGAGAGCTGACAGCGAGAGATTTTGTTTCCTCAGAAAGTTTGGAAAAGCGAGGAATACTGTATGTATTTCCGATTTTCCAAACTGCACTGAGGGAGAAAAAGATCCGCTGCGCAGCCGAAGGCGATTTGTTCAGAGGTTCCTAACGCAAGAAAAATTGCAGGCGGTGACCCAATGGATTATAATACCATTCTTGACCTGGCCACGGATGTGGGCTATGAGCTTGCCATGGCAGGCGCGGAGACCTTCCGGGTGGAAGACAGCGTTCACAGGATCCTGGAAAGCTTCGGCGTGGAGGCCGATGTGTTTGCCATTCCCAACTTTCTGGTGGTGAGCATCCTCACCGACACCGGCAAGCCCATAACGAGAATGCGTCGGATTGGCTTCCACAGCAACGACCTGGACGCCGTGGAACGGCTCAACGGTCTGAGCCGGGCCATCTGCAGCCGTCATCCCAAGCCGGAGGAAGCCGCCGGATGGCTGAAGCATGTTCTTGCCACCGCACGGAGCTATTCCGCCTCCGGTACTATGCTGGGCTACTTCGCCGGCGGCGCCGGATTTGGGGTGCTTTTCGGCTGCAATCTTGCCGATGCCCTGTGCGCGGGCCTTTGCGGCGTTCTCATCGGCCTGGTGCAGAAAGCCATGTCCCATCTGAGAGTGAATCCTTTCTTTTCCACCCTTGCCTCCGCTTTTTTCATGGCCCTTGCCGCCTATTCCATGGTGAATCTGGGACTTGCCCAGCACACCGACGGTGTCATTATCGGCGCCCTGATGATCCTGGTTCCCGGTCTGCTCTTTACCAACGCCATGCGGGATATTATTTATGGGGACACAAACTCCGGCATCAACCGGATCGTCCAGGTGTTCCTTATCGCGGTTGCCATTGCCTTGGGCACTGCCGCCGGCTGGAACATCATCTGCAGGTTCTGGCGGGAGCCCGCGGAGGCCGCTTCCTATATGGCGCCATTTCCCGTGCTTTGCCTCGCCACTTTCGTCGGGTGCATCGGCTTTGCCATCCAGTTCAATATCCACGGTCCCGGCGGCCTGCTGTGCGCAGTGGGCGGGGTAATTGCCTGGGCTGTCTACTACCTGTGCGTTCAGTATGGTCTTTCGGAGCTGACCGGCTATTTCTGGGCCGCGTTCTTCTCCGCCGTGTACTCCGAGATCCTGGCCCGGGTGCGAAAATACCCGGCAATCTCCTATCTTGTGGTTTCCATCTTCCCCCTGATCCCCGGCGCTGGGGTGTACCGCACCATGCTCTATGCCGTCCGGGGGGAAATGGAGCAATTTGCCGCCCAGGGCATGTATACCGCCGCCATTGCGGGAATCATGGCCGTGGGCATCCTCCTGGTTTCCACATCGGTGAAGATGTACTACACCTGGCGGATTATGAAAAGATAAAAACCGGCTGCCGCCGCGCAGGAAAAAGCGCGGCGGCAGCCTTTTTTCTGTCAAAGCCGGGAAAAGACCTCTCCCAGGCTCTCATGGAGAACCAGGTCAGCCTGATCGTCATAGGGCGTTGCGTCCCGATTGATGAGCACCAGCCGGTTTCCCCGGTAGTATTGGATCAGTCCCGCCGCCGGATACACCGTCAGGCTGGTGCCGCCTACGATCAGCATATCCGCGTTCCGGATGGCGTAGACGCTCCCCGCGATCACTTCCTGGTCCAAGCCCTCCTCATACAGAACCACATCCGGCTTGACGATCCCGCCGCAGCTGCAGCGGGGCACGCCAACCCCGTTCTTCACAAATTCCGCAGGGTAAAATTTTCTGCAGCGGGTGCAGTAATTGCGGAGCACCGAGCCGTGGAGCTCATATACCTTTCGGGAACCGGCTTTCTGGTGGAGGCCGTCAATATTCTGAGTCACCACAGCAAGGAGCTTCCCCTCCTGCTCCCACTGGGCAAGTTTTTTGTGGGTAACGTTTGGCTCAAAGCCCAGAGGCAGCATTTTCTCCCGGTAAAACCGGAAGAAATACTCCGGATTCTTCACATAAAAGCTGTGGCTGATAATGGTTTCCGGCGGATATTCAAATTTCTGATTGTACAGCCCGTCCACACTGCGGAAATCGGGGATCCCGGATTCCGTACTCACCCCTGCGCCGCCGAAAAAGACGATGCGGCTGCTCTCATTAACCCACTGCTGAAGCGTTTCCAAACCTTTCACAACGCATCCTCCTCCGCCATTTCTTTCAGAAGCTTTTTATCCTGCTTGCTGCTCAGGTCCAGCTTTTCGTACATATCCGGGCGGCGCTCCCGGGTGCGCCGGAGGGACTGCTTTCTGCGCCACTGGGCCACCTTTTCATGGTTGCCAGACAGGAGAATCGGGGGGACCTCCCTGCCGTGCCACACTGCCGGACGGCTGTACTGGGGGTATTCCAGCAGACCGTTAAAATGGCTCTCCTCCTGGAAGCACTCCGGGTCGGCCAGCACGCCGGGAACCATGCGGCACACCGCGTCCGTCACCGCCATGGCGGCAATCTCCCCGCCGGTGAGGACGAAATCCCCCAGGGATATTTCTTCATCCACACACTCGTCGATGAAGCGCTGGTCGATGCCCTCGTAGTGGCCGCAGACCAGAATCAGGTTTTGGAGCTTACTCAGCCGGATGGCATCCGCCTGGGTAAAGGTGTGCCCGCAGGGGGACAGGAACACGGTATGCACCGGGCCTGCCGCGTCGTCGCAGGCCGCCTCCCAGCAGCGGTACAGAGGGTCCGCCTGCATAATGGCACCCCGGCCGCCGCCGTAGGGGTAGTTGTCCACCTGGTTCTGCTTATTGGAGGTGTAGTCCCGAATCTGCCGGGTTTCGATTTGTATAAAGCCCCGCTCCTGGGCACGGCCCAGGATACTCTCGGAGAGCACATCCCCCACGGAATCCGGGAACAACGTCAGAATCTCAATCCGCATCGGTTTCCATCCCCTCCAGCAGCTTCACTTCCATCTGATTTCCTGCCATATCCACATGGAGGATAAATTCCCGGACAGCGGGGATCATATACTCCCGCTCCCCTTTCACCACATAGACCTGGTTTCCGGGATAGTCCAGCACTTCGGTCAGGGTCCCAAGGGTCTTCCCCTCTGTAAAAACCGTCATGCCGACAAGCTCAGCAGCAAAGGTCACACCGGCGGGGGCATCCTCCCGGTAAAGCTCCATAGTTCTCCCTCGCAGGGCCTGGGCGGCCTCCACCGTGTCGACACCCTCCAGCTTCACCAGGTTGCAGGTTTTCTGCACCCGGCAGGACCGGATGGCGTAGTCTTTGCCGCCAACCCGGCAGCGGCGGTAAAAAAGCAGGTCCTCCGGCGTATCCAGCCAGGGAAGCACCTTTACTTCCCCCCGGACACCGTGGGTGGTGACGATCTGCCCGGCTTCAATATAGTCAAGTTTCATGGAGCTGTCCTCCCGCAAACAGAATTTTCAAAGAAAACGGAAAATGCGTGACGGAACCGTCAC
Organism: uncultured Oscillospiraceae bacterium; assembly: GCA_964625595.1. Taxonomy (GTDB): domain Bacteria; phylum Bacillota; class Clostridia; order Oscillospirales; family Oscillospiraceae; genus Faecousia. Next base: position 10,536 of record CAZVDH010000066.1, read on the forward strand.
GCATCACCGTATCAATCTACGATCTCGACCGTGACCTTCTCGCCTGTGCGCTGGGCTACAGTCTTGATAATGGTGCGGATCTCTTTTGCGATCCGCCCCTGGCGTCCGATCACCTTGCCCATGTCGCCCTCTGCCACATGAAGCTCCAGCACTTTCCCCTCTTCGTCCTCGGTCTCCGTGACCGTGACGGAATCGGGATCATCCACCAGGTTCTTTGCCATATACAGCAAAAGTTCCTTCATTGTGCTTCTCCTTCAGGGAATCTTACAGCACGCCGGCATTCTTCAGCAGGCCACGGACGGTATCGGTGGGCTGTGCGCCGTTCTTGATCCAGGTCTGGGCCTTCTCGGCGTCAACAGTGATGACAGCAGGATTCACCAGAGGATTGTAAGTTCCGATCTCTTCGATGCAGCGGCCGTCACGGGGAGAACGGGAATCCGCCACCACGATCCGGTAGTAAGGGTTCTTCTTGGCACCCATTCTTCTCAGTCTGATCTTAACCATGAGAGTTTCACCTCCA
>CAZVDH010000067.1:0-10818 GCA_964625595.1 uncultured Oscillospiraceae bacterium
TCCCCCCGGGGGAAGGTATTGGACTGCCAAATCACAGGTTTCCTATTTGCTGTTTCAAGCCAATAGTCAATTATCCATTGTCAATTTTCAACTGCCCCAGCAGCCAGCGGACGCTTTCCGCCGCCTGGGGAAGCTCCAGGGTAAAGGTGGCCCCGGGGGATACCGCCCGGGCCCGGGCAACGATGGCGGGAATATCCAGGCTCCCGGCGCTTAACGGGCTGTGGGTATCGGCGGAGCCGTCGTTATTGTGGATATGCAGATGGCGCAGCCGGGAGCCGTACCGGTCTATCCACTCCGACACCGGTGCCGGGGAGTAGGCATTCACATGGCCCACATCCAGGCACAGGGCAATTTTTTCGCTGCCCACCCCGGTTACAATCTCCAAAAGCATGTCCGGCGTCTTCTCCAATACGTTTTCCAGGCACACCGTCACCCCCGCGGGGATTTCCGGGAGGAACGCTTTCCAGAACAGCACCGACTGCTCCTTGTACCAGCAGGGGTAGTAGAGCCAGGGGTTGAAGCCCCCATGGAGCACCACCTTGGAAGCGCCATAGCGGACTGCCAGGGCCATTGCCTGCCGGAACCGCTCCCGGGCCAAATCCCGGGCTTTTGGGTCCACCGCGCAGGGAAAGAGTTCGTTAAAGGGGCCGTGAAGCACTCGTTTGGGGATGCCCCGCAGCTTTTCCGAAACCGCCCTGTCCGCCTCCGGGAAGCCGTCGTCCAGCGTCCCGGGGACGCAGAAGTCCGCGATTTCCAGCCCCAGGCCGTATTCCCGGGCGGTTTGCTGCGCCTGGGGGTCAATGGTGGAAAGATACCAGTCCGTCCGCTTCATGGGTTTTCCTCCAGCATCCCGTACTTGGTCTGCAGCCGGGAAAGCTTTTTAAGTATTGCCTTTCCCAGCAGCGCGATCGTCACGGCGGTGCCCGCTCCGTGCATCAGGTTCACCGGGACACCCTGCCCGTAGACCAGGAGCAGTCCCTCCCGGGTAAATGTGGTCAGCATGGTGAACACCGTACAGCTGTCCAGCAATGGCCCCACAATGAGCAGCACCGCGAGGAAGCCGAAGACCGCCATCACGAAAGGATTCTGCCATTTCTGCCGCCCGTGGAACACCGCCCCGGCAAGGAACCCCGCGATGCCGTAGGCGAACATCTGCCAGGGGGTCCAGGGACCCTGGCTGAAAAAGAAGTTGCTGGCAAAGATCGCCATTGCCCCGGTGAGAAACCCCGCCTGGGGACCAAAGGCCACGGCGGTGAGCATGACGATGCCCGTCAGGGGCTTGAAATAAGGCAGGAACACGAAAGCCACCCGGGACACCGCCGCCAGCGCCGCCATGACCGCGAGAATCACCAACCCCCTTGCCTGGGGGCGGCGGGACTCAAAGGCGGCGAAAAAGGGCAGCATGATCTCCACCACAATGGCGGTGGCCGTCAGGTAGTACCACCGGCCCGGCAAGCGTCTGCCCAAAAGCAGGGTGCCGGGGATCAGGATGAAAATGACCAGCAGGGAAAAGAACGTGGATTTTTTCACAGCGCGGCCTCCCTGTTTTCCTTTATCAGAGCGGCGGCCTGCTCCGCCGTCACCGCGTTCCGGAACACATGCCGGCTCATCCGGCTGACGGCGGTGGTATAGAAGCTGTTGGAGCCGAAGAGGGTCTGGGGCGTTCCGGTGGTTATGAGCTGCCCGTCAAAGAACAGCCCCACAAGCTGTGCGTACTCCGCACAGAACTCCACATCGTGGGAGACCATCACCACCGTGACACCCTCCCGGCACAGACTCCCCAAAATGGCGGCAAACTCCGCCTTAAAGATGCTGTCCATGCCCTTGGTGGGCTCGTCCAGCAGCAGCAGCTTCGGCTTTCGGAGCATCACTTTCGCGAGGGCGGCCCGCTGCAGTTCGCCCCCGGACAGGTCGGCGGGGTTGGAGGAAAGCAGCTCCGTGATCCGGCACAGCGCCGCCGTTTCTTCCACAGCCGCCTGGTCCGCTCCCATCTCCTCCAGGTCTTCCAGCACCGTCTCCTTGACAAACAGGCTCCGGGGGTCCTGGGGGAGCATACTCAGGCAGCCGCGAAACAGCTCCCCGGGCCGGTAGTCCCGCTGCCGTTTTCCCAGGATCTCGATGCTGCCCCGGTAGGCCTTTACGCTGCCGCAGACGGCTTTCAGAGCCGTGGATTTTCCCGTGCCGTTGCCTCCCAGAATGGCAAAGAGGCTCCCCCGGGGCACCCGCAGGCTCAGCCCCCGCAGGACATCCGGCCCGGTGCGGGTGTAGCGCAGCCAGCATTCCTTGATTACCAGGGCCGCTTCCCTGTCCGTATCCGGGCAGGCCGGTTCGGGCAGAGCGTCGATTTTTGCTCCTTGGGGGAATTCCTCCGACAGCCAGGCCCGGCCCTCCCGGACCGTCAGGGGGCACCGGCCCGCCGGATTCACGGCGTAGTAGACCCGCACCGGGGCGGGCAGGGCGGAAAACAGGGGGCTGGCGCTCTCCCGGAGGGCAAGGCCCACCTCCCGGGGGCTTCCCAGAAAGGAAAGGCGCCCATCTTCCATCACCGCCACCCGGTCGGCAGCGGGGAAAATATCCTCCGTCCGGTGCTCGGTGATCACAATGGTGGTGCCCAGCTCCCGGTTGATCTTTTTCAGGGTGTTGAGGAAGTCCCCGGCGCTGATGGGGTCCAGCTGGCTGGTGGGCTCGTCCAGGATCAGCACTTCCGGCTGCATGGCCATCACCGAGGCCAGGTTAAGAAGCTGCTTCTGTCCGCCGGACAGCTCCGCCACCTCCCGGTGAAACCAGTCCTGGATGCCGAAGAAGCTTGCCATCTCCGCCACCCGCAGGCGCATCACCGCCGGGTCGCAGCCCAGGTTTTCCAGCCCGAAGGCCAGCTCGTGCCAGACCTTATCCGTGACGATCTGCTCCTGGGGGTCCTGCATCACAAAGCCGATTCGCTCCGCCTGCTCCCGGGCGGTCATCTCCCCCATGGGCTTTCCGTCAAAGAAGACCTCCCCCTGCCGCTTTCCGTAGGGGGCAAGGGCGGGCTTCAGCTGGCGCAGGAGGGTGGTTTTTCCGCTGCCGGACCGTCCGCACAGCAGCAAAAACTCCCCCTTTTCAATGTCCAATGATACCCCGTTCAGAGTTGGCGCCACCGAGCCGGGATAGGAAAAGGTCAGATTTTCGATATGGAAATGCGCCATGCCGCGGCCTCCTTCCCTTCAAAAATCGTGGGTATCAGCAAAAGGGCACAGTAGGCAGGAAACCCCCAGCCCAGGGGCGCGGCTTTCATCACCGGCGTGTAGCTGGCCTCCGTCCCGCCTGCCAGGATCACCAGGCAGAAAAGCCCCCCTATGAGGGTAAGCAGCGCCCAGTCCCTGCCCGTCATCCGGTACAGACGGAAAGAAGTCCGCTTTCCGCAGCCGTAGCCCCGGGAGCGCATGGAGTCGGCGGTGACGATGCTTCCCTCCAATGCCCAGGAGGTCAGGGCGGAGAGGACCGTCATGCCGCTTTGCAGCTTGCATTGCAGGGAGCCCGTCTGCTCCGCCCCCATGCCAATTGCCCGACGGGCGTCCAGAACCTGCTTGGTCTTCCGGGTAAAGGCGGGGATCAGCCGCAGCACCATCACGAGAAGCAAGGACAGGGAGGGGATCAGATTCCCAAAAAGGCTTGTAAACTTGTCGCTGGTGAGCACCGCGCTGTAGCAGCCGAACCAGAGCATCATCACAAGGAAGATGCCCCCCAGGGCCAGGCCGTAGCACAGCGCTTCCAGGGTATAGGGCTTGCCCATCACAAGAAACAAAACCGCTTTGCCCCGGTGGTTAATGAGGGGGTTCAGCACCGCCGTCAGGATGGGCAGGGGCAGGAGCATTCCGATCCGGGCAAGCCCCCGGCGGCCGGAAAGCAGGCAGAAATACAGCCCGCCGCACACCACCCCGGCGAGAATATAGGCCGGGTGCTGGATCACCATACCGCAGCCGATGGCAGCGGCAAAAAACAGGAAATTCACCGCCGGATGGCAGCGGGAAAACGCGTCATGGGTCATAGGCCTTTGTCCTTTCCAAAAAATAAAAACGCCCCCAAAAAGGGGGCGGAAAACGTGAAATCATCCCCAGACCGTCCCCAAGAGTCTGTGGAAGTTTTCCCGTATTCCGGCTCCGGGCGCCAAAAAGCCAGGGTCTTCTCAGAGTTTTTCAGGGAAGCTCTGAATCAGTCGGCCACAGCCGAACAGAGTTTCCCCATACCTCCAATGACCCGGGCGGCGTATCATGCCCGTCTACGGCGGCTTGGTACCGCTGGGATTTATACTACTATTTCATTAAAACTTCACAATCTTTCCGGCCTCATTTGCGGAAAACTGCGTTGCCCAATTTGCTGGGCGTCAGCCCAGCTGCATCCTTCGCCTTGTTTTCCACAAATGATTCTCGGAAATTTTTGTGAACTTTTAATCAAATATTAGTATCCCCATTCCGAGGATCCGGGCATTCACCGCCCGGACCAGGAGTTATTATACCAAATCAGCAGAAAAAAGCAAGGGCGCCGGGGGGTGTAACGCAAAAATAGTCAGCGCGGCAACGGTCATCCATTGACAATTCAGACTATCGGCTCTGCGCAGCAAGCTGATGAATTGGTATTTGTCGAATTTCCGGTCATTGTGAACCAGTGACCGATGTCACTGGTGTGGCAATCCCCCGGTTAGACGTACCGCTTTTCGTGGATAGACACTGGAAAACGGCAGGATAGAACAGACTGTATGACGATGGGTTGTCCGGAATTCGATGGAGATTCCCACACCAGTGTGAGCACCGGTTCGGAATGACAATGTTGTTCGATGCGCCGACTTTCCTCTGCAAATTCCAATTTTCCTATCTGCACTTAAACCACAATTGACAATGATCACCCCCGGTGTTATGACGCGCCTGCCCGCATCTTCCCTTGACGAACGGCCCCGGCAGGAGTAAAATAGGAAAAAACACACTTGGAGGTACAAAAGATGACGGATCAGGAAATGATTGCCCTGGCGGAAGAGCTTGGGTTCGCCGCCGCCGGGGTGGTGGGTACGGAGGAAATTGTGTTTGACCCCTCTTTCCGCCCCTACTGTGAGGAAAACCTGTGCGGGAAGTTTGGGGTAAACTACGCCTGTCCTCCCGCCTGCGGCACCCCCGAGGAAATGAAGCAGCGGGTCCTGGCCCACAAAAAGGCCCTGGTGCTGCAAACCATCTGGGACATTGCGGACTTCTCGGACAACGCCGCCATCAAGCAGGCCAAGGGCCACCACAATAAAATCTCCATTCAGCTTATGAAGCAGCTCCGGGAAAACGGCGTTCCCGGCTTTTTCGCAGGCTCCGGCGGCTGTTCCCTCTGCACGGAGTGCGCCCTGGTCCGGGGGGAGCCCTGTGTGTTTCCGGACCTACAGTACTCCTGCATGTCCGCCTACTGCGTCTTTGTCAGGAAACTGGCCGATGCCTGCGGAATGGAATATAACCCGGGCGACGGCCTGATTGCCTTTTTCGGCATGTATGTTTATGATTAATATCGGTTATCCGCTTAAAACAGCAGTGAGATAAATTGGAATTTGGCGCGCAGTTAAAGCGCGCGGGTGGTTAGACGCCTTGCCCCCCTCATTTATGAGGGGGGTGATACCAGTGCGCACACTGGTATCGGGGGGAGTCCGTCACCCATGTTTTTTCACGAAAATGTGAAAAAAATAAGAACGGCAAATATAGAAAGATAATTCTGTTTGACGCTCTGCTTCCGAAAATTCGTACTCCCCCCGCCCCAGTGTGCGCACTGGGGCACCCCCCTCACAAGTGCGGGGGGCAAGGGCGGCTGCGCCGCCAGCCCTGTAAATTTCAATTTCTCTTTTTGCCGTGAGAACCGATAGCAGTATAATTCCTTTCTTTCCCCCTCTAAAAACTGCTTTTTGCGGTTGCCTTTTCCTTTTCCCTGTGATATAATTGGGCCGCTGTTCGGGGAAACAGGTGCGAATCCTGTACGAGCCCGTCGCCGTGTGGCGTTTTTCTTTGCCGTCCTGCCCGGTAGCCGCATACCGGGGACAGGCCATTGGCTTCCCGCTGAGAAGGCGGACGGCAAACTTAAGCCGAGTCGAAATATCCGGCAGCACCCCTCCCATCTTTGCCGCGATGCCGGCTGCGGGAGAAATTCTATCAAGGAGAGATGCAAGAATGAAGCATAGCATTGCAAGAAAACTGCTGACTTCCCTTCTGTGTGTCCTGCTGGTTGCGGCGCTGGCACTGGGTACTCTGGGCTGTAGCAAGGCGCCGGAGGCAACCGAACCCGGCGCGGTCACCATGGAGGACGGCGCGACCCTGGGCAAGGGTGCTGTCAGCTTCACCTTTACCGTGGTAAACGGCGAGGGCAAGGAGACCACCGTCACCATCAACACCGATAAAGAGACTGTGGGCGAGGCTCTCACCGATCTGGGCCTTGTCTCCGGCGAGGATTCCGAGTACGGCCTCATGGTGGACACCGTGAACGGCGAGACCTGGATTTACGCCGAAACCGGCAAGTACTGGGCTTTCTACATTGACGGCGAGTACGCCATGACCGGTGTAGATTCCACCCCCGTGACTGCCGGCTCCAACTACACCTTTAAGGTCGAGTAAAATTTTCTCTTTGCCGCTCCCAATCTGGGAGCGGCATTTTTTCCGCGATTGACAACAGCGTCAGAATGCTTTATAGTATATAGTATATGTAGATAATACCCATTTTCCTATTTTAATTCCCCGGTAATTTATACACAATGATAAAAGGACTGGTGATCAACATGTACATGGACGATTACAAGCGCTGGCTTTCCTACCCCCTGGAGGACCCGGCTCTGAAGCAGGAGCTGGAGGCCATCGCCGGACAGGATGAGGAAATCAAGGACCGGTTTGCCGTAGCCCTGAAATTCGGCACCGCCGGCCTGCGGGGTGTTCTGGGCGCCGGCTCCAACCGGATGAACATCTATGTAGTGCGGCAGGCTACCCAGGGCCTTGCCAACTGGGTAAAGACCCAGGGTGGCAGCCAGCTGGTGGCCGTTTCCTACGACAGCCGTATCAACTCCGACGTGTTCGCCCGGGAGGCCGCCCGGGTCCTGGCTGCCAACGGCATCAGGGTGCGGATCTACGACGCCCTTATGCCCGTCCCCGCCCTGAGCTTCGCCACCCGGTACTACCATGCCAACGCCGGCATCATGGTCACCGCCTCCCACAACCCCGCCAAGTACAACGGCTACAAGGCCTACGGCCCCGACGGCTGCCAGATGACCGACGACGCGGCGGCGGTTGTCTACGCCGAGATTCAGAACACCGACATTCTGGAGGGCGCCAAGCTTATTTCCTTTGAGGATGGGCTGTCCTCCGGCATGATCGCCTGGGTGGAGGATGACTGCAAGGAAGCTCTGTATGACGCCATCAAGGCCCGGGCCGTCCGCCCCGGTCTGTGCAAGACCGCAGGTCTCAAGCTGGTGTACTCCCCCCTGAACGGCTCCGGTCTGGTGCCCGTGACCCGGGTGCTGCGGGACATCGGCATTACGGACATCACCATCGTCCCCGAGCAGGAAAAGCCCGACGGCAATTTCCCCACCTGCCCCTATCCCAACCCCGAGATCTTTGAGGCTCTGCGGCTGGGCCTGGAGCTGGCGAAGCAAAACGGCGCGGACCTGATGCTGGCTACGGACCCCGACGCGGACCGGGTGGGCATCGCCATCCGCTGCCCCGACGGCTCCTATGAGCTGGTCTCCGGCAACGAGGTGGGCGTGCTGCTGCTGGACTACATCTGCCAGGGCCGCATCGAGCAGGGCACCATGCCCCAGCGGGGCGTTGCCGTGAAGTCCATCGTCTCCACCCCCCTGGCCGACGCGGTGGCAAAGCACTACGGCGTGGAAATGCGCAGCGTACTTACCGGCTTTAAGTGGATCGGCGACCAGATCGCCCGGCTGGAAAGCGCGGGCGAGGTGGAGCGGTTCCTCTTCGGCTTTGAGGAAAGCTACGGCTACCTTGCCGGTCCCTATGTCCGGGACAAGGACGCCATCGTTGCCTCCATGCTGATCTGCGAAATGGCCGCCTACTACCGCTCCATCGGCTCCTCCATCAAGGAGCGGCTGGAAGCCATTTACGCCCAGTACGGCCGGTATCTCAACAAGGTGGACTCCTTTGAGTTCCCGGGCCTGACCGGTATGGACAAGATGGCAGGCATCATGGATACCCTGCGAAAGGCCCCTCCCGCCGAGATCGGCGGGTACAAGGTGGTTTCCGTCACCGACTATGAAGACAGCGCCGCCACCGGCCTGCCCAAGGCCAATGTGCTGATCTACGCCCTGGAGGGCGGCGCCACGGTGGTGGTTCGTCCCTCCGGCACGGAACCGAAGATCAAGACCTACTTCACCACCCTGGGCAAGGACCTTTCTGAGGCCCAGGCCCAGAAAGACCAGCTTGCTCTGGCCCTCAAGCCCCTTTTCGCCTGATAACCTCCGCCGCCTCCCTCCATTTTGGAGGGAGGCGGAATTTGGCGGAAACCCGGGAGAAAAAGGGGTTGCTTTTTTCTTATGGGTCTGCTATAATACAAAGGCTTGCAGGGTTCGTATATCGGTAATACAACGGCTTCCCAAGCCGTGAAGGCGGGTTCGATTCCCGTACCCTGCTCCAGAAAAAAGCACCGCTTTGCGGTGCTTTTTTCAACGAAATAAATCCCTAACGGGATTTGTGAAATTTGCTTCGCAAGTGAAATATGGCTGACGCCATGTGAAATGCCCACGGGCGTGGGGGTATATCACTTCTTCCGTCTTTTCCGTTGTATAATCAAAGCAAGCTTTCGGTTATCGGCTTTACGCAACAAAGGGATAAATTGAGATCTGGCAGGTAGTTAAGGTACGCGGGCGGATAGACGCCTTGCCCCCCGCACTTGTGAGGGGGGTGGCGAAGCCGGGGGGAGCCCGTCCTATGCATATCTTTCCGAAAAAAGCGGGAAGAACAGAACCGGAAACACAGAGACAGGATTCTATTTGACACTTTGCGGTCGGAAATTCGTTCTCCCCCCGATACCAGTGTGCGCACTGGTATCACCCCCCTCATAAATGCGGGGGGCAAGGCCGCGTACCGCATCTACCCGCGCACCATTCACCAAACAGCTCTGAAAATTCCAATTTGTCGCGCCAGTACGTTGCTGCGGCGCATATACGATCATTTTACATTCCGCATTCAGCACTCCACATTTTTTAATCCCCGGGAGGGATCTTTCATGGCAGAAATAAAGAAACAGGACATGGGCACCGGAAGCGTCAAACGCAAGATGGTTCAGCTCGCGGTTCCCGCCGTGGTGGCCCAGGTCATCAACCTGCTGTACAACATCGTAGACCGGATCTATATCGGCCACATTCCGGAAATCGGCGCCCATGCCCTCACCGGTGTTGGCCTCTTTACCCCCATTCTCATGCTCATCACCGCTTTTGCCATGCTGGCAGGCTCCGGCGGCGCGCCCCTGGCCGCCATTGCCATGGGCCGGGGGGACAAGCACCGGGCGGAAAAGATCATGGGCAACTGCTTTACCGTGCTTCTACTGATGGCGGTGGTGCTCACCGGCGTGTTCTGCGCATTTATACCGGAGCTCATTCGGCTGTTCGGCGGCAGCGGGAACACCATCCCCTACGGCGTGACCTACGGGCGGATCTATTCTCTGGGCAGCGTCTTTGTGCTGGTGGTCATGGGCATGAACCCCTTTATCACCACCCAGGGCTTTGCCAAAATCAGTATGCTCACCACGGTCATTGGTGCGGTCATCAATATTATCCTGGATCCCATTCTGATTTTCGTCCTGGATCTGGGGGTGGCGGGCGCAGCCATTGCCACGGTGCTGAGCCAGGCGGTCAGCGCGGTGTGGATCCTGCGGTTTCTCACCGGCAAGCAGACCATGCTGAAGCTCCGGTTCGGCAACATGCTCCTGGACCCGGGGGTGATCGGCCCCTGCCTGGGCCTGGGCGTTTCCAGCTTCGTGATGGTCTCCACGGAGAGTATCCTCTCCGTCTGCTTCACTTCCTCCCTGTTCCGCTACGGCGGCGATGTGGCAGTGGGGGCCATGACGGTGCTGACCTCCGTGAATCAGCTGATCTCCATGCCCCTCACCGGCATCTGCCAGGGCGGGCAGCCCCTCATGAGCTACAACTACGGCGCGGGGAAGCTGGACCGGGTAAAGGAAGCGTTCTTCTGCCAGTTTACCGTGTGCGTCAGCTACGCCGCGGTTTTCTGGCTGCTGATCCAGCTGCTGCCCGGCTTCTTTGCCGGGATCTTTACCAATGAGCAGGCGCTGGTGGATTACACCGCCTGGGCCATGCGGATCTTCCTGGCCGGGTGCTTCTCCGTGGGCTTTCAGAACAGCTGCCAGCAGGCGTTTGTTGCCCTGGGTCAGGCGAAAATCAGCCTGTTCATGGCCTGCCTGCGAAAGCTCATTCTGCTGATCCCCCTGATCTTCATTCTGCCGAACTTCTTTGCAAACAAGGCCATGGCCGTGTTTCTTGCCGAGCCCGTCAGCGACATTCTCGCCGCCGCGGCTGCCACAACGGCGTTCTTCCTCTTCTTCCGCAGGCTCATGAAAACCGGCAAGGCAGAATAACGCCGCTACTGTACTCCCGTTTTCCCGTCGGGTTTTTAAAGGTGCTGTCCCAGATGATTTTGAAAATTCACCTGGGACAGCACCTTTTATTCATGGCTTCAAAAGATTCGTATAAGGGATACCTTGGCTTTGGGCATAGCGCATGGTTTGCCAGGCTCCGCCATTTTTCCGCTGATACTAGTTTTTCATAAAACGGTTTAATACCGTTTTATGGGACCGCTGTCA
>CAZVDH010000068.1:0-10275 GCA_964625595.1 uncultured Oscillospiraceae bacterium
ATCACAGGTTTCCTATTTGCTGTTTTAAGCCGATAACCTAAATTGGAATTTGTCGAATTCCCGGTCATTGCGAACCAGTCCGCAGACTGGTGTGGCAATCCCCCGGATACAGAAGTACCACCTCTCGTGGATGAATCCCAGAAAACGGTGCAAAAGAACGGCATGTATGACGATGGGCTGCCTGGAATTCGATGGAGATTCCCACACCAGTGTGCACACTGGTTCGGAATGACACGTTCTAACGGCCCGCCAAATTCCAATTTGGCAGGGAAGTCGATAACCTGCTTTCCATATCCTTTCCCATCATAGCATTCAGCACTATAACGAAGAAAAGAGGCGCATTATGAAAAAGAGAACCGCATTCTCATTTCTCCTTTCCGGCTGTCTGATGCTGGGCCTTTTCTCCGGCTGCGCGCAGAACGCTCCCGCTTCCAAAGCGGTCACCTCGGACAGCCTGTATGTCCGGCAGATTCCGGACCTCCCCGAGGATTTTATCCTGGGCATGGACGCTTCCAGCGTTCCCTCCCTGGAAGCGGGGGGCGTCAAATACTATGACTTTGACGGAAACGAAAAGGATGTCTTCGCCATTCTGGCGGAAAACGGCATTAATTACATCCGGGTCCGGGTGTGGGTGGATCCCTTTGACGCCTCCGGTCACGGCTACGGCGGCGGCAACTGCAATATCGACACCGCTGTGGAGATCGGCAAGCGGGCCACCCAATACGGCATGAAGCTGCTGGTGGACTTCCACTACTCCGACTTCTGGGCCGATCCCGGCAAGCAGATGGTGCCCAAGGCCTGGGCCGGTATGGAAATCGAGGAAAAGGCCGCTGCCCTGGGTACATACACCACGGAGAGTCTGCAAAAGCTCCGGGATGCCGGGGTGGATGTGGGCATGGTGCAGCTGGGCAACGAGACAAACGGCATGCTTTGCGGCGAGACCATCTGGATGAATATTTGGAAGCTCATGGACGCCGGTTCCAAGGCTGTCCGGCAGGTTTTTCCCCAGGCCCTCATTGCCGTCCACTTTACAAACCCGGAAAGCAAGGACGCCATGCTGACCTACGCCAAGAAGCTTGATTACTATCAGCTTGACTACGATGTGTTCGCCAGCTCCTACTACCCCTACTGGCACGGCACCCTGGAGAATCTGTCCCAGGTTCTTTCCCAGGTGGCACAGACCTACGGCAAAAAGGTCATGGTGGCGGAGACCTCCTACGCCTTTACCCCCGAGGACACGGATTTCTTCGGCAATACCATCGGTGAGGGCAGCACCTTTACAAAGAACTACCCCTTCACCGTTCAGGGTCAGGCCAATTCCGTAGCGGATGTGGTGGAGATCATCGCGAATACGGAAAACGGCATCGGTGTTTTCTACTGGGAGGGCACCTGGATCAGCGCCGGGGGCAGCTCCTGGGAGGAAAACAGCACCAAATGGGAACAGTTCGGCTCCGGCTGGGCTTCCTCCTACGCCGCCTCCTACGACCCCAAGGATGCGGGGAAGTACTACGGCGGCAGCGCGGTGGACAATCAGGCTTTCTTTGACAGCACGGGAAAAGCCCTGGAATCGCTGAAAGTCTTCTCCCTCCTGCGCACCGGAAATCCCCTGCCCCTCGTCCCCGACGCCATCGAGGATACCAAGGTCATCTGCGATCTGAACGGGGAAATTCAGCTTCCCGAAACGGTGAACGCCATTATGAACGACAACTCCCGACAGGCCCTCCCCGTTTCCTGGGATGCCATAGACGAAAAAGCCATGCGCGCTGGCGGCCCCCAGACCTACCAGGTCGCAGGCACAGCGGGGGACATGCCTGCAGCCTGCTACGTTTCCATGGTGGAGTACAATTTCCTGAAAAATTACAGCTTTGAAGATGGGGACGACGGGGCCTGGGTTGCTCAGGCCCTGCGGCCCATGGATCAGCTTTACATCGAGGAAAAGGCCTCCGACTCCCTCACGGGAGACTTTCACTACCACTTCTGGAGCGCCGCGCCGGACAGCGTGGAGTTCACCCTGGAACAGACGGCGGAGGCGCTTCCCGCGGGAACCTACAAATATTCCGTCTCCATCATGGGCGGCGATGCCGGAGAAACGGACATCTACGCCTATGTAAAGATCAACGGCGCCATCACCGCCAAAGCGCCCATGACCATCACCTCCTACGGAAGCTGGGATACGGCGGTGATTGAAAACATCCCCTGCACCGCCTCCGACACCGTAACCGTCGGCGTCTATGTGAAGTGCTCCGGTGCCGGAAACGGCGCCTGGGGTAAGATCGACGACGCCATGCTCAACTCCATGGGGTAAGCGCCCCGGAATGAAACCGAGGTAATTTGCATGAAACAGATACTTCTGCGCGTCACCGCACTGCTTCTCGTTCTGGCCCTTGCCGGGTGCGCCGCCGCCCCGGCGGAGGTTCCGGCTGCCACTGAGCCTCCCGAAACCACGGCTCCTGTTGCCCCCGACGAAACGGACGACAACTACCGGGTGTTCTATGAGATCTTCGTTGGCTCCTTTGCCGATGCCAACGGGGACGGCACGGGAGACCTGGCGGGAATCCTCCAAAAGCTGGACTATCTCAACGACGGGAATGTCCTCTCGGACACCAGCCTGGGAGTCCAGGGCCTGTGGCTCACCCCCATCTTTGCCAGCCCCTCCTACCACAAGTATGATGTTACCGACTACTACCGCATTGACTCGGACTTTGGCAGTATGGACGACCTGAAAGCGCTGCTGGATGCCTGCCATGAACGCAATGTCAAGGTGATTCTGGACCTGGTGCTGAACCACACGGCGAAAAACCACACCTGGTTCCAGAACTTCCGGGAAGCTCACGCAAACGGGGACACCGAAAATCCCTATTACGACTACTACACCTGGTACACCGAGGAAACCCTCCCCGCCGGAGTTACCTGCCAGCCTATTCCCGGCGCGCAGGGAGAGTATTACGAGTGCAATTTCTCCCCGGACATGCCGGAGTTGAACTACGATCATGATGAAGTCCGGGAAGAAATGCGGAAGGTCGCCCAGTTCTACCTGGACATGGGGGTGGACGGCTTCCGGTTTGACGCGGTGAAGTACATCTATTACGGTCAGACCGCCCGGTGTGTGGAATTCTGGCAGTGGTACACGGACGCGCTCCGGGAAATCAATCCGGAGGTTTACCTTGTGGGCGAGTGCTGGTCCGGGGAGTCGGAGATCCTGTCCTACTATCCCGCCATGAACTGCTTCAACTTCGGCGCCGCCCAGGCCGAGGGGGTCATTGCCAACGCTGCCAAGGACCAGGACATCAACCGGTTCACAAACTACATGGTAAGCTTCCTGGGTAAAGTGGAATCGGCCAATCCCCAGGGCATGATGATCTCCTTTATTTCCAATCACGATATGGACCGCTCTGCCGGGTATCTGATGCTGGCAAACCACTTCCCCCAGATGGCAGCAAACCTGTATCTGCTGTGCAGCGGCTCCCCGTTCCTCTACTATGGAGAGGAGATCGGCATGAAAGGCGTCCGGGGCTCGGACAACACCGACGCCAACCGGCGGCTTGCCATGCTGTGGGGGGACGACAGCTCCCCCCGGAACCCGGAGGGCAGCACCTACTCCCCCTCCAAGCAGACCAACGGCACCGTTGCCTCCCAGCTGGAAAATGAAAATAGTCTGCTGCGCTATTACTGCCGTCTCATTTCCATCCGCACCCGCTACGA
Source organism: uncultured Oscillospiraceae bacterium (assembly GCA_964625595.1). Taxonomy (GTDB): domain Bacteria; phylum Bacillota; class Clostridia; order Oscillospirales; family Oscillospiraceae; genus Faecousia. The sequence continues at coordinate 3,703 of CAZVDH010000068.1, forward strand.
AGAAATTCCCCGGGGCAGCTATCAGGCGGTGGACCTGGGAAGCCCCAAGTGCGGCGGCTTCCAGGTAAGCTATGAAGGCTCCACATTGTACATTCTCCACAACATCAGCACCGATCTGCCCTTTACCGTGGACCTGGGCGAAGCGGGGATTTCCTGCGGGGAGCTGTGTGAGGTCATCGGCATGTCGGATGCCACCCTGGAGGGCACCGTCCTCACCGTCGGTCCCCAGACCAGCGTGATCCTCCGCTAACGGGGTGCCCCCGTGGGCAAGTCGTGACGAACCTGGTCTGTCACCGCTCGCGCCCTTTTAATTGTGGTATGATTGCCCCCGGCTTTTCATTGGGATTTTGATTCACTGCGTGCAGCACCACCCGCTCGGTGTCGTTCCGTGGCGCGGTAAATTGGAATTTGGCGGGCTGGCGGCGCAGCCGCCCTCGCCCCCCGCACTTGTGAGGGGGGTGTCCCTGCGCTAGCGCAGGGACGGGGGGAGATTGGATTTCCGAAAGCGTCAAATAATTGATTTTTCTGTGTTTACAGTCCCATTCTTCACACTTATTTCTGAAAGATATGCGGGCGACGGGCTCCCCCCGCCACCAGTCTGGGGACTGGTGGCACCCCCCTCACAAGTGCGGGGGGCAAGGCGTCTAACCACCCTCGCCTTAATTGTCAACTGGCAACTCTCCACTGTCCACTGAAAAAATGCCCCGCGGCGAAAAAGCCGCGGGGCATTGTCGTGCAACAAATCAATTAATACAGCAGATTCCGCTCGGTCTCGGGGTCAAACAGGTGCATGACCTCGCCGGGGAAGGTTACATGGATCAGGGCGCCGTTTACGAGGCCCGCCCGCTCCTGCTTGCTCAGGCCCAGGGTGGGAACACGGACCACCAGCTGGGCGCCGCTCTCCGTTACCGCATGGATGTGCAGTTCACTTCCCATCATTTCGTTGACAGTAATGGTGCAGGGGATGGCGTTCACGCCGGGCTTCGCCAGGGAGATGTGCTCCGGGCGGACACCCAGAACAACGCTCCGGGAGTCGATGTTCTTCTCCGCCAGGAGCCTGCCGGTCTCGCCGTCCACCTCGATCTTGCTGCCGAAGGGGGTGACAAAGTACTTGCCGTTTTCCCGAACCAGCTCGGTACGGAAGGTGTTCATCTGGGGCGCGCCGATGAAGCCGGCGACGAACAGGTTCACCGGGTTCTCAAAGACCTCGGTGGGGGTGCCCACCTGCTGGATGTAGCCGTCCTTCATAATGACGATCCGGTCACCCAGAGTCATGGCCTCGGTCTGGTCGTGGGTAACGTAAATAAAGGTGGTGTTGATCTTCTTCCGCAGGAGGATGATCTCCGCCCGCATCTGATTCCGGAGCTTGGCGTCCAGGTTGGAAAGGGGCTCGTCCATCAGGAAGACCTTGGAGTCACGGACCATGGCACGGCCGATGGCAACACGCTGCCGCTGACCGCCGGACAGAGCCCGGGGCTTCCGGGTCAGATACTCGGTGATACCCAGCACCTCGGCAGCCTCGGTGACCCGCTTGTAGACCTCGTCATTGGGAACCTTCTTCAGCCGGAGGCTGAAAGCCATGTTCTCAAACACGGTCAGGTGGGGGTACAGGGCGTAGTTCTGGAACACCATGGCGATGTCCCGGTCCTTGGGCTGCAGGTCGTTGACCACAACGCCGTCGATCTCCACGGTGCCCTCGGAGATGTCCTCCAGGCCAGCGATCATACGCAGGGTGGTGGACTTGCCGCAGCCGGAGGGGCCGACGAAGACCACAAATTCCTTGTCCTTAATATCCAGGTTGAAGTCGTGGACTGCCACGACCTTCTTATCGTAAATTTTCTTTACGTTGGTTAATTTCACAGATGCCATAATTGTATCCTCTCCTTATCCTTTTACAGCGCCGCCGGTGACGCCTTCCACATAGTACTTCTGCAGGCACATGAACAGGATCGTAACAGGAAGCGCCACACACACACCGCCCGCACAGAACATGGTGTAGTTGGTGGAGATCAGTGTCTTCGAGGAGATCCAGTACTGCAGGCCCACCGCCACGTTCATGCCGGCCTCTGTGCCGTGAGAGATGTACTTGGCGAACATGAAGTCGCCCCAGGGAGCCATAAACGCGGTAAGGATGGTGTAGATGACAATGGGCTTAGACAAAGGCATGATGACCTTGTAGAACACCTGGAAGCGGGTAGCGCCGTCCACCCGGGCCGCCTCATCCAGGCTCTTGGGGATGGTGTCAAAGAAGCCCTTGGATACATAGTAGCCCATGCCGCTGCTGGCGCAGTACACTAAGATCAGGCCGGGAACGGAGTTGGCGCCGGTGAGGCCAAAGCCGCTGAGGACCTTGTACAGCACGATCATGGTAACGAAGCCGGGGAACATGCCCAGCACCAGGCAGGTGTTCATCAGCAGCTTTCTGCCGTTGAAGCGAATCCGGGACAGCACATAGCTGACGCTCAGCACGATGAGGGTCTGCAGCACGGCGACCGCCAGGGCAATCACAAAGGTATTGCGGAACCAGATGGGGAAGTTGGTCTTGGTCCACAGGTTAATGTAGTTGTCAAAGCCCCACTGCTTGGGGATGATGTAGCCCACCCGTCCGGTGGATTCGATCCGGAAGGACTCCAGCAGGATGCACACAAAGGGCGTCAGCCAGATAATGGACATGAGAACGAGGATCACATAGATCACGGTATTGGAAATGGTGCTTTTCGCCCGCATTCCCAAATGCGACTTATTCTTGCTCATTACGAATAATCCTCCTCATTCCTGGTAGATGGGATCACGTTGTAGACGATAAGGGACAGGCCTGCGACAACAATGAAGATCATAATGGCAATGACGGCAGCCAGCTTGTAGTTGCTGGTAGCGCCGGTGGTAATGTTAAAGAGCCAGGTAACCAACAGGTCCGTTGTGGTGGCGCTGCCGCCGCTGGTCACAAGATCCGGACTTGCCGGACGGCCGTTGGTCAGCAGGTAGATGACGTTAAAGTTATTGATATTGCCGATAAACTGGGTCAGCAGGTACGGGCCGGTGACGAACAGCATGTAGGGCAGGGTAATCTTCATGTATTGCTGCCAGACGCTGGCGCCGTCGATCTTGGAAGACTCATACAGATCCTGGGGGATATTCATCAGGATACCGGTACTCACCAGCATCAGGTAGGGAATACCGACCCAGATATTGACAACGATAACCAGAATCCGGGCCGTGGTCGTGTTCTCCCAGAACCGGATAGCCTGATCGATGATACCAAACTTGAGCAGCATAGCGTTCACAACGCCGTTGGTGTCAAAGAGCTTGGAAACGTACAGCAGGGAAACGAACTGGGGAACCGCGATGGTCAGCACCAGGATGCCCCGCCACAGCTTCTTGAACTTGATGCCCTTCTTGTTGATGAGGATGGCAACCAGCATGCCCAGGAAGTAGTTGGTGAAGGTGGCGAAGAATGCCCACATCAGGGTCCAGGACAGGATTTCACCGAAGGTATAGCTCAGGTTGGCATCAGCGCTGCTGGAGCTGATGAGCTCGTTAAAGTTGTCCCATCCGATCCAGGTAAAAAGGTTGCTGTAGCCGTCGTGGGCGCCGTCGTAGTTGGTGAAAGCCACCAGAATCATGAAGATAATGGGGATCACCGTGAAGACGATAATACCGGTGATGGGCAGGGCCAGCAGGGTCTTATGGAACTGGTCGTCCAGAACGGAGCGCAGATCATCCTTGCCGCTTTTCAGCTTCTTTCCGGAGGCAAGGATCTCCTCGGAGATGCGGTTCTGCTTCACGTTCAGCCGCCAGGTGTAGATAAAGGCGATAATGAACAGGATGGTAAGCAGGCCGTACAGGAGAATCTTAAAGGAGTCGTCGCCATTGACCCGGACATAGGTATCCAGGATCTCGTTGTATACTTCACCGGGGGGGACGTCGCCAAGGGTGCGGAACTTGCTCAGCCAGTAGCCGCCGGTGGTAACCATGTAAACGATAAAGACCGCCTCAAAGGCGAGGAACAGCAGGCCCCGCATGACCTGCCCCCGGGCAATGTTGCCAAAGCCCATGACCAGGAACGAAACCTTGGTTTTCCAGCTTCCCTTGGTAAAGGTGGTGACGATGTCCACCATCTCGTTTTTAATCCCCACAAAGAAAGCCACAACCTTGGAGACAATGGTCTTTCCAAGGTTCACAAACCACTGGGGGATGCCGAGGAAAAATTGGACAATGTTGTACCACAGCCGCTGAACGGTATTCAGCCTGAGATATTCCAGATCCGTCAATTTTTTCATTGCACATCGGAATAAACTTTTTAGGTTTATTCGTCTACCTCCATTCTTTTTGGATTCGCCTCCGGTGCTCCGCCCGGAAAGAAAGAGTCCTTTCTTCCCCGGCGGAGCACCGGAATGGGCCGGACTGCCGCGATGACAGAACAGCCGAAACCGACTGATTCCGCTGTTCCTTTTAGAAAGAGCCGCCCGGGTAGACCGGGAGGCTCTCCCCCTAAGTATTTCTAATCAGGCGGGGCGATTATTCCGCGGGAACCAGCTCCACAGTGCCCACTTCGCCGTTGAGGGTCAGCTTGACCTTGTAGGTACCAGCGGTCTCAACCACGAAGTTGTTGCCGTCAACGCCGTAGGACACGTCCCAGGCCTTGCCCTGACGGACCTTGAACTCGACGCCGGCATCCATGGCATAGGCCTCGTCGGTGAGCCAGGTGCCGTCTTCCTGCTTCGTCATGGGCAGGTCAACGGTCCAGCCGTCACCGTTGATGGAGCCGATAACGGTGAAGGCTTCCCGCTCCTCAGCGGACATGGAGAACAGACCCTGGATGGAGTTCTCATAGGTCTGCAGGGCAGCCTTCAGATCATCGTCGGAGGTAGCTTCCTTAGCAGCGGTAGCGTAAACCTTGGCAATATCCCACCAGGAGCCGTGGATCTGGCCCTGAGGAGTAGCGTAGGCACTCTGGGCAGCCAGAGCGGCCAGAGCGGGATCGCTGACAACAGCCTCATTCTGCTGAGCGGCCACATTGGAGGGGCCCCAGCCAACCAGGTCGAAACGCTCCAGCTGGCACTTCTCGCTGGTCAGGTACAGAGCCAGCTTCTGCAGAACGGCGGTCTTCACGGGATCGGTCTGAGGCTTCACACCCATCAGCTTGTTGCCGGAGTAGGAGCCCAGGTGGTAGGAGGTGCCGTCCACGGTGAAGCTGGGCAGATCGGTACAGGCATAGTTGTCGCCCAGAGCGGCCTTGGCAGCGCTGGTGCCCCAGGTGCCGACGATAACGACGGCGGCGGGGATAGCGGCGGAGAAGTCGTCAGCGGAGCTGGAGGACTTGTAAGCGGGAGAGCGCAGCAGCTTCTGCATGCCCTTCAGAGCGATAACACCCTTGTCGGAGTTGAAATCGTCGTCAACGCTCTCGAAGTTCTTGCCGTCGGCGGACATGGTCCAGTTGGAGTGGCAGCCGGTAGCAAAGAAGAAGGCGGCGTTGTACCAAGCGGAGGTCTCCAGTTCCATGGAGAAGCCGCGGCCGGCAGCTTCGCAGTCAGCGATAATGTCTTCCAGGCTGTCCAGGTGCTCAGGGGCGATAACGCTGCTGTCGTAGATCATGAAGTAGCCGTTATCGGAGGTCATGGGGTAGCACCACAGGTCAGTGCCCACAGTAGCGGCAGCGACAGCGCCGGTGTCGTTCAGCTCGGTGACTTCAGCGGAAGCCTTGGTGCCCAGCTTAGTCAGAGCGCCGGCCTGCACCAGACGGGCCAGCTGGTCCTGGGCGAAGCAGTACAGATCAGCGCCGTCTTCCACGGAGGTGATCATCTGGGTGGCGGACTCGGCCTCGGTGATGCCCTCAACGGTAGCGTTGATGACGATGCCGGGGTTCTCAGCCATAAAGTCCTGAATCTGCTGCTGGGTCAGCTCCTTGACGCCGTCCATCTCAGACACCCAAACAGTGATGTCGTAGGTGCCGTCCAGGCTGTCGGCAGCAGCGGCAGGGGCAGTGGTTTCAGGGGCGTCGCCGCCGGACTGAGCGGGGGCGGTGGTGGGGGTGGTGCTTCCGCCGCCGCAGCCGGCGAACAGGCCGATAACCATAACGGCAGACAGAAGCAGAGCAAGAATCTTCTTCATTTTACATTTCCTCCTTAAAATTTGGGTCTTCGTGGGTTTTCCTCCGGCGGCTTGTCCGCCAGCCGGAAAAATCCGGAAAATTTGCGGATTTCCCGGGATTTTTCCCACTGAAAGCGTTTTCAGTCAACCGGAAAAGAATAAGAGAGCGTGCGGCTGTTTCCTTTCATCACGCTTCCCTTTCATAGAAAAGTATACTCGACTTGCCGAAGCAAGTCAACCATGCAGTGTGTATAAAAAAACAAGACAGAAATTGTTGAATCTGCCAGGGTTAAGTGAAAACGTTACCGGGAACGCTTTACCACCTATTTTCGACTTGATTTCTTTGCCGTTTTTTTCTATAATACCACTGTCCCGCGAGGCTGCCGCCCTCTCCCGGCTTCCCGCGCCGCGGCAGCCGCGAAGGAAGTCAAATTGGAATTTAGGCTATCGGCTTAAAACAGCAAATAGGAAACCTGTGATTTG
>CAZVDH010000069.1:0-10168 GCA_964625595.1 uncultured Oscillospiraceae bacterium
AGTACTCCTCCAATAGTAAGCCTATTTGACTTCTTCCTTAAGTTAATGACATTGCTGATCGGTGGGGCCGCCATTTTTCAGCCACAGGGCTTCCTGCTCCTTAACCTGGGACTCGAAGTCCGCCCGGTACATATCGATGGTGTCCAGCTCCTCGCTGGTGAACACACAGTCCACGGGGTAGAAGGTCTTATCCTCCACATACTTGAACCAGAAGTTTTCCAGATCATTCAGACGCTGCAGCGCCCGCTCCTCCATGTGGAAGACATTGCTGTAGTACTCGGACAGAATCAGCTTGGGACCGGCCACCTCATAGGTGCTCTTCAGCTCACCGGCACTCTTGTTGTATTTGGCTCTGGATTCCTCATCGGTAATGGACATCCACATGCCGTCGGCATCCTTGCCGGTGAAGTAGACATCAATGGGTCCGTACTGCAGCTGCATGACATTCTCACCGGTGTACCACTGGTCATAGAACTTCAGCAGGTTAACGGGGCTCTGGCAGGCGGAAGTGATGGACAGGTTGCCGGAGTTTACGGCGCTGCCGGCAGACTTGATGTAAACGGTGCACTTGCCGTCAGGACCCTTCAGCGGAGGCAGATACACATAATCTTCGGCATGGTCAGCCATCAGCTCGTTGATTTCCCACCAAACGCCGACGCCCACATAGCCCTGGTTGCACTTGGCAATGTACTGGGTATCGCTCTGGCTGAATGCCTCCAGGTCGATGAGGCCTTCCGCATACCAGTCGTGGTAGTAGCTCACCGCGTTGCGGTACTCATCGCTAACGCACAGGAACTCCGCCTTGTGATCGCTGCCCATGTGCAGATCCATGCACACATCGCTCCAGGTGGTCAGACCAAAGGGCGCGTAGAAGATGTCCTGTCCCCAGCACCACTGGTCAAACCCAAAGCTCATGGGGATGGTGGTGCCGGCATCGTTGCCGTAGACCGTATGGGACATATCGTTGTCCTTGAAAGCCTGCAGAGCGGTCTTCAGTTCCTCCACGGTTTCGGGGACCGGCAGATTCAGCTCGTCCAGCCATTTCTTATTAATCATGCTGAACTGCTGGATGGAATGGATGGACATGTCCTCCGCGGCGCCTACCGCGGCGGTACCCATCATTTCCGCAGAAGGCAGGCCGTAGATGCAGCCGTTCTCCTGGGTGATGGCGGCGCGGATTTTGGGATACTTGTCCAGGATGGCGCTGAGGTTGGGCATGATTTCAGGAGTGATGTAGGGGGTCAGGTCGATAAAGGTGCCGTCAGCGCCGTAGCGTGCCAGGTCATAGTTGGAGAAGCCAACCGCCTGGAAGGCATCGGGCAGCTCGCCGCCGGAAATACGGATGCTGACCTGCTCGCCCAAGGAGTCGCTCATGGCTTCCCAGTTGATTTTGATGCCGGCCTTCTGCTGCATGTCATTCAGAACCGGATTGTCCTCGTAGCCGGAGGAAAGGGCGGAGATGCCGCTGACCACATGGAACTCGGTCTGCTCCGTGTTTTCGTTGACTTCGCCTTTGTTGGCTTTGCCGCCGCTGCCGCAGGCTGTCAGCAGCCCCAGAAGCATCACAAGCGCGAGAATCAGGGAAAGGTATTTATTCATTGAAACATAACCTCCTAAAAGTCGTTGGTAGTAGGATGCATATCAGCCCTTGACCGCACCGGCCATAAAGCCCTTTTCGAAGTATTTCTGAACGAAGGGATACACAATCAGCATGGGCAGTGCGGCCACGATCATGGAGCAGAACTTGATCATTTCCGTCAGCCGGTTCAGTTCGGCAAAGCCGCCGGAAACCATGCTTGCCTGTTGGGAGCTTGCGGAGCTCTTGATCAGGATGCCCCGCAGCACCAGGGGCAGGGGCTGGCCCTTGCCGCCCAGGTAGATCATGGCGGTGAACCAGTCGTTCCAGTAGGCAACCATGCTGAACACAGCCATAACAGCCAGGATCGGCATGGACAGGGGGATCACGACGCTGATGAAGGTGCGGAATTTGGAGCAGCCGTCGATCTCGGAGGCTTCCACCAGCTCGTGGGGAATGCTGTTCTGGAAGTAGTTGCGCACGATGATCATATTGCCAACGGCAACGCCGCCGGGCAGGAACAGCGACCACATATTGCCGATCAGCCCCGTCTGCTTGACCACCAGGTAGGTGGGGATCAGACCGCCGCCGAAGTACATGGTGATGACGAAGAACAGGCTCAGGAATTTTCGGCCGGGCAGATCCTTCTGCGCCATGGGATAGGCGGTGATATACAGCATGACCACAGAGAAAACAGTGCCGATCGTGGTATACAGCACGGAGTTCAGGAAGCCGGAGACGATGGTTTTTTCCGCGAAAACCGCCTTGTAGCCATCCAGGGTGAAGCCGCTGGGGAAAAGGAAGGTCTTGCCCGCGTAAACATCGTAGGGATCGGAGAAGGACGCGATGACCACATAGTAAAGCGGATACGCCACCACAAACAGCACCGCGGCGGTAATGGCCACCAGAATGACATCGCTGGCCTTGTCGGACAGGCCCTTGGCACGGCTATAAGCGTTTCTTGTCATTTTCGCCGCCTCCTTACACGAACTCCACGTCCGAAAGCTTGGACGCGATCTTGTTGACGATCACAAGCAAAATGATATTCACAGCGGTATTGAACAGGCCCACAGCGGTGGAATAGCTGTACTTGGCGTTTTCAATACCCTGCTGGTACACATACACCGCGATGACGTCGCTGGTTGCCTTGTTCAGCTCGGTTTGCAGCAGCCACACCTTTTCAAAGCCCACATTCATCAGACCGCCGGCTGCCATGATGAGGTTCAGCACCGCCATGGGCAGCAGCGCGGGAATGTCGATGTGCAGGATCCGCTGGAACACGGAAGCGCCGTCCATTTTGGCTGCCTCGTACAGTCCGGGGTCCACATTGGCCAGGGTCGCCAGATAGATGATACAGCCCCAGCCCGCGTCCTGCCAGATGCCGGAGGCGATGTAGATCGTTCGGAACGCGGAGGCTTCCGTCAGGAAATCCGTGCTGGTGCCCAGGATCAGGTTTTATAGGCCGCCCGAGGGGCTGAGGAAGATTTTGATCATGCCGCAGACGATCATGACGGAGATAAAGTGAGGGGCATACAGAACCGTCTGCACCACTCTCTTATATCTGTGGAATCGAAGCTGGTTGATGATCAGGGAGAGGATGATGGGAATGGGGAAGCTCCACAGCAGGGAGTACAGGCTGATGAGTACCGTGTTGCGGATCATACGGCTGCAGGTTGGCGCGCTGAAGAACCGTTTGAACCACTTGAGGCCTACCCATGTGCTTCCCGTAAAGCCCTTGCTGGGAGAGAAATCACGGAATGCGATCTGAATACCGTACATGGGGACATACTTGTATACGATTGTCAGAATCACAGGAATCAGCAGAAGCGCGTACATCTGCCAATTGTCCAGGATCCTCCTACCCAGAGACTTGGTGTGCAGCCTCGCGGCGGCTCCGCCCTGAGAGATGGTGGGTGCTTTTGCTTTGGACACTTGGATCACTTCTTTCATTGAAATATCGCCGTGTGTTGCTTCTCCCGAATGTCGCCGCGAAGGCGGGAGACCCCAAAACTGTTTTACGAAAAAGAGGAGCGCTCGTCTCTAGGTCAAAAGTCGCGAACTTTTTGGCACATTTTCGTGAAACGTTACATGAGCATCTTTATCATAGAATCCCGTTCACAAAATGTCAATACACAATTTGCTTATTTTTTACCAATCTGACTATTTTCTTTGCATTTCACAAAGTCAACTTGTCATTTCTGTGCATTATTTACAAATGTAACGTTTCATGAACAAATCATGAAACATCCACTTTACTTTTCCATTTTCATTTGATAGAATGGTATTCATTATAGAAGCCCCTGTCAAATGGGAATTTTGAGAAACGTTTCATCGCTGTTTGCTGCTAAGGAGATGCATTTCATGAAAAATGGAAAGCCCACAATGAAGGATGTTTCCCGGGAGGCCGGTGTGGCGCTGGGCACCGTAAGCCGTGTGATCAACGGCCTGCCGGTGGGTGAGGAATACCGAATCAAGGTAGAGGAGGCTGCTCAGAAGCTGGGCTATCAGGTGAATACCTATGCCCGGGGACTGAAGACCAACAAGACAAATATCATTGCCGTGATCCTGCCTTCCACTGACCACCCGTATTTCGCTTCCCTTGCCCAGCAGCTGAACATGGCGCTGGCCCGGAGGAACTACCAGATGATGCTGTTTCTCACCGACTCCCATCATGAGCGGGAGGACGCGTGCATCCGCATGGTGCGGCAGAACAAGGTGGACGGGATCATCGGCCTGACCTACAGCATGGTGCAGCTGGGAGATGACATTCCCTTTATCAGCATTGACCGTTATTTCGGTTCCAATGTGCCCTGTGTGGCATCGGATAACTACGGCGGCGGCAGGCTGGCGGCAGAGCGGCTTGTCCAGTGCGGCTGCAGAAAGCTGCTGTTCCTGCGCACCGGCTCCCCCGTTCCCGGCGAAACGGACAAGCGGGGCGACGGCTTCGTCACGGCCTGCAGCCTGATGGGGGTTCCCTACGACAGCTACCGTCTGAATGAATGCACCGATATGAATGTGTTCCGGGCGTATTTTGAGAAGCACATGGCAAACGGAATGCTGGAGTACGACGGCATTTTCTGCTGCACCGATCTTCTGGCCGCCCAAATTCATACCATTCTGGAGGGCATGGGAATCCGGGTGCCGGAGGATGTGCAGATCATCGGCTTCGACGGCATCCGCCGTTTTGATACCGGCGGCTACTTCTGCACCACCATTGTTCAGCCCGTGGACAAAATCGCCCAGGCCTGCGTGGATATGCTGCTGCGGGAGGACCGGGAGAACGCCCCCAGTCTGGTCTGCCTGCCTGTAAGCTGCGCCTGGGGCGGAACTACGAAGGAATGAGGCGTTACCATGGCAAGCGAATATCTGCTGAAAAAAGCGAGAGAAGAAGCAAAACCCAATGAAGTCCGCGTTCTGACCCGGGAAGAAAAGCGCCGCAACTGGTGGCACTACCACAAGTGGCATGTTGTCATCGCCGCTGTGCTGGCGCTATGCGCCGGAAATATCCTGTGGAACGCCCTGGGCATCGGCAAAATCGCGCCCGACTATTCCATTGCCTATGTGGGAAGCACCCCCCTCAGCGAGGAAACCGCCGCGGCACTGCGCTCCGGCTTCGAGGCCTTGAGTCCCGACCTGAACGGGGACGGTAAGGTGACCGTGGAGCTGCAGCAATATGTCAGTGTGAACACCGGCGATTCCGACACCCTGTACTACGCCCAGGCGGCGCGGGTCCAGCTGGTTGCGGATATCACGGAGTGCAAAAGCTACTTCTTTCTCCTGGAAGACCCTGCCGGATTCCAGGAGGCCACCTCCGCATTATGTAATCTGGACGGAAGTCTCCCGGCTGACGGAGACCTGACCCCGGAGGGGAAATATGTGATTTGGGGCGACTGTCCGGTGCTGGCGAGAATCGAATTGGGAACCGAGCAGGAAACCGTGTCCCGGCTTGCCTTTGCCCGCCGGGGCTTCTGGACAGAGAAAACCGTACCCAACGCCGCGGGGTGTGACGCTCTGTGGGATGTGCTTACGGAAGGAGCGAAAAAACCATGAAGAAAACAGCGATCCTTTGTACCCTGATCCTTTGCCTGATGCTGTCTGCCTGCGGCGCAAAACCACCGGAAAAAGCAGCGGACGGCGCGGCATGGGGCGAGGACTGGACGACCCTTGGTTCTTTTTTGGGCGTGGAGCCCATGGACGGCTGGACGGTGCAGCGCAATGAGGATGTGCTGGCAGCGGAAGGAACCTTCTATGCTTCCTGGAAAAAGGGCGAGGCAATTCCCTATACCAATGAAAACGGCGACGAGGCAACGACCTACGATGCACAGATTCATCTGGTGGTGATGGAACTTAACACCTCTGCCGATGCGGAGCAGACTGCTGCTCAATGGCAGTCTCTTGCGGAAGAGCGGTATCCCAATATGGAAGAATCCAACGGGGAATACGCCGGACAGTCCTTTGTGATTTCTGTCTATCCTTTCTCTGCGGGTTCTGGCCCTGCTTCTCAGGGGGCGTCCGCCACGGGAATCCGTGGCAACCGGGCGATTCGGGTAGATGTGGTCACACTGGAGAGCTTCCCCGAGGAACCTTTGGACGTACTGGCAGATTTTTTGGAGCGCTGCCACTACGCGCAGGAATAGGAGGCGCACAACATGGGAATGTTTATCCCGGAAGACAAATTCTACGATGAAACCAAACGGCAAACCGGCTTCAACCGCTACAAGCAGCTGCTGGGCCGCCACTTTGGCGACTGGTTCAAGCTGAACGCGCTGACCATCCTGGGACTTCTGCCCCTGGGGCTGGGAATCGGGCTTGCCGTCGCAACCTCCAGCATTCTGGTGCTGATCCCCTGCGCGGCTGTAGGCGGCATGATCTTTGGGCCGTTCCTGTCCGGAATGCAGGACAGTCTTCTCCGGGCCATGCGGGATGATCCCATGCCCTGGTGGCAGAATTATAAGAAAAGCTGGAAGCAGAATTTCCGGGGGAGCCTCATTCCCGGCGCGCTGCTTGGGTTGATGGTGGGCTTCTTTTGCTTCATGGGCATGATGCTTTGGTGGGCGCAGACTGCCCCCTCCCTGGGAACCATCCTGCTTTTCCTGTTTTCGTCCCTGCTGACCATGGTGATTGCCCAGCTCTACTGGTCGCAGCTGGTGCTGTTTCAGCAGTCTCCGGGAATCCGGCTGCGAAACGCTCTGCTGTTTACCATTCAGAACTTCTGGCGTGTCATGGGTGTGGGGCTGCTGCAGCTTGCTTACTGGGGGATCTGCATTCTTTTCGCACCCTGGACGCTGCTGATTTTACCCATTGCAGGTTTCTGGTATATTCTCTTCCTGTCCCAATTTCTTCTCTATGATCGCCTGAACGAGGCGTTTCAGATTGAGGAACAATTTCATCAGGCAGGAATGTAATTTGGAGTCAAACTATGCGCTTTACCTTTCATCCCGATTCCGGAACCGGCGCCTGCTGCAAAGGCGGCACCGGAATCCTCTTTTCCCTCTCTCAGGATCCGGCATTTGCAAACCGGGACTACCGCTTCCGGGGCGACAGCTTTCTCTTTGACGGATACTCCCACTGGTTTCGCGGAAAGCCCAACTGTCTTCCGGAGGGGGAGTGCTTTACCATCAGCCTGAGCTTTCTTCCCATTACCTATTCCGCCCACGGCGATGGACTGTTTACATACTACAGTGCCAAAGAAAACAAGGGCATGGAGATCCTGCTGGAACAGGGAGGCGTTGTCACCGTCAATCTGGGAATTGACCGCAGCCCCGTTCGTTTTTCCTCCATCCGTGCCCACGCCCAGGCCGGGGTGCGCAATGTGGTTACCGTGGTGTACCGTGGGGACGCGGGCTGGTGCGATCTGTATGTGAACGGCATCTTTTCCAACCGAAAGCAGTTCCGGCGGCACACACAGCTTCGCTTCCCGGAGGGCTGCCCCTATATTGGCCGGCGGATGGATGGCGACTTCTTTACAGAAACTGTGCCCTTCGGCTGCTTTTATGGGTTTATGCAATGGGTAGAACTGGATACCTCCGCAAAAAGCGAGGCTGAGATTCTCTCCCTCCACCGCTCGGTATTCACGGGTGAAATGGAGGAAACCGCCGTCCTTTTGGCTATGCCCCGAAGAAGCGCTTACGCAAATGACCGGCAGCGGCCAACCTACCACCTGTGCCCTCCGGGGAAATGGATGAACGAGCCCCACGGTCCCATGTACTTTGGCGGCTGGTATCACATCTTTTATCAGGCAAATCCCCATGCGCCCATCTGGGATCATCTGTGCTGGGGGCACCTGAAATCAAAGGACATGGTACACTGGCAGGATTGCCCCCTTGCTCTGATCCCGGAGAAAGAAGCCCCGGCCCCCGATGGCTGCTGGTCCGGCTCCTCCGTCATCGACAAAACCGGCAAGCCCAGAATCTATTTCACCGCCGGGGATAACCGCCGGTTTCCCAATCAAGCGGTGGCGCTGGCTGTCCCGGACAAAAGTCTCGACAAGTGGTACACCCGCCCGGAGCTGATTCAGACCCAGGACATGGGCTGGATGGGAGAATTCCGGGATCCCTTTGTGTGGCTGGAGGGCGACACCTATTTCATGCTGGTAGGTACTGGGGATGCCAAGAACGGCGGCGGTAACGCAGTGTTGTATTCCTCCGACGATGGGCTCAAATGGGAAAATCATGGTTTCATTACACAGTATGATTATGAGAAGAATAAAGAGGGCGGACACATCTGGGAGCTGCCGGTGCTGCTCCCGCTGCGGGACGAACAGGGAAGCGTGGTTTGCCACATTCTGCTGCTTTGCGCCTGTCAGGTGGAAAATGACGTTGTGGAAACGTATTATTTCCTGGGGCACTGGGATTCCGAGAGGAAGACTTTTACAAAGCTGCATGACAAATCACGGCTGCTGGATCTGGGCAAGGGCGTGTTCACCGGCCCCAGCGGCTTCGTCACCCCGGACGGAAGAACCGTGATCTTCACCATTGCCCAGGGAAAACGCAGCTTTGAGGAGGAGTACCACGCAGGCTGGGCCCACAACGGCGGCTTGCCGGTGGAGCTTTCCGTCCGCAATGGGGAGCTGCACATCCAGCCCATCCGGGAAATCAATTCCCTGCGCAGGAAAAAACTGCTGGAGCTATCCAATCAGGACACCGGGTCAGCAAATCAGCAGCTGACCCAGTGCCGGGGCGATCAGCTTTGTTTGGAATACACCGCCGAACAGGATTGGGCCTGCGTAACCCTTTGCTATGGAACCCACAGCCGGGAAATTTATTACGACCGGACTGCCCGGCATTTGGGTATCCGGGATGAGCGCGGACAGGAAACCGGCCGCTGGCGGGGAGAATGCGACAATGTGGACATCGGCAATGAACCGATTCACTTTACCTGCTATCTGGATCATTCCATGCTGGAAATCTACCTGAACGGCAGAAAAGCGGTCACCCTGCGCAACTACACGGAGGACAGCCGGTATTTCCGGGTTTCCGGCAGCCTACAGTCCCTTACTCTCTGGGAGATGGACAGCGCTTACCGAGAGGGCGGTGCCAAATGAAAGACAGGATCTTTTATCAGGCTCCCGGTATCGCCGGGTGTTCGTAAGGCAGTCAGATATACTTTTCTCAGCAAAAGAGCGGGGTAACGCGGTATTTGATGGAGGAAGAGAATGTGAATTTTGCTGTAAAAGAATTAAAGTGGACAAGAGAACCTGAAAGCTGTACTGTTGCGGATAACAGAATTGAGATTATCACAAAACCGCATACGGATTTGTGGCAGCGAACGTATTATCATTTCCGGAATGATAATGCTCCTGTTCTACAAATGCGTACAAGCGAGAAGTTTTTTTCGTTCACAGTAAAGACGGAATTTGAAAGCAAGCATAGATTTGACCAATGCGGTATTGTAATGTACCTGGATAGTGATAATTGGTTAAAAGGCTCAATTGAATATGAAAATGAGAAATTCCAGCATTTGGGAAGCGTCGTTACAAATCACGGATATTCCGATTGGGCGACTACTGAAATTGACGCCAGTATCAAATCCATGTGGTATCGCTTTAGCCGCAGAGAAGATGACTACTGTATTGCGTGCTCCGAGGATGGCGTTACATTCAAACAGATGCGAATTTGTCATATGTGGAATGGCGGCAATGAAATACGGTTTGGTATTTACGCCTGCAGCCCTGAAGACTCGTCGTTCAAAGCAGTCTTTACCAATATGGAAATTACGGAATGTAAATGGTTGGCACATGACGGTCAGAAACCGGACGGAGATTAATACTAGGGAACCTCTGATTAAATCGGCAAGAGCTGACGGCGAGGGATTTTGACTCAGCCGAAAGTAATGAAATTGAGGAAATACTTTGTGTATTTCCCAATTTCATTACGGAACGGATGGGGCAAAAGATCCGCCGCTCAGCCGCAGACGATTTATTCAGAGGTTCCCTAATATGTGATTCAGACCGGAAAGACTGTCTGATTTTAATCGCACATTTAGGTTATCGGCTTTAGTAAGCACACTGACATATAGTAATTTGGCGCACTGGCGCAAAGCGCAATCGCTTCCCCCGGGGGTGGTGCTCCGCGCAGCGAATCAAAATCCAAA
>CAZVDH010000070.1:0-9977 GCA_964625595.1 uncultured Oscillospiraceae bacterium
CTCAAACATCTTTATCCAAAGGTTAACTTTTAACAGTTACACACTAGTAGGGGCGCTCATTGAGCGCCCGGCAGGGAAAGGTTCTGTATTCGTATTTCTTTCGGCGAAAAGGTGCCATTCAACGTAATTTTATTCTGGAATTCGGTACATTTTTGCGGGCGGTCAATGACCGCCCCTACGAATGGATGACGATAGGCTGCCCGGAATTCGATGGAGATTCCCACACCAGTCTGAGGACTGGTTCGGAATGACAGTGTTGTTCGGCACCCGCAATTTCCTCTGCAAATTCCAATTTATCTCTTTGCTTTGGAACGCCGCCGGGGCGGCAAAGCTATTTTACC
The DNA here is from genome assembly GCA_964625595.1 of uncultured Oscillospiraceae bacterium. Lineage (GTDB taxonomy): Bacteria > Bacillota > Clostridia > Oscillospirales > Oscillospiraceae > Faecousia. Next base: position 342 of record CAZVDH010000070.1, read on the forward strand.
AGTTCCCCGTCCGTTTGTCAAACCGGCCCGCAGGGCGGGCAGCCAAGTCGTGCGCCAAATTTGCGTTATCGTTTTACGCCTGCCCCACTCGGTATCGTTTTATATGCATGGGCGACGCCTTAACTGTCCACCGTCAACTTAACCTGCCCTACCAGGTTTTCAGAATCTCCAGAATTTCCCTTTCGTAGTCGGGGCCGAAGTCCTCGGTCCTGCCGGCGGAGCGGACATTGCTCTGGGCGCCGGGCTCCTCCGGAGGATACTCCCAGATGTGGTAACTCAGGCCCCGGTGCTCAAACTGAATGGAGCTGCAGCCGGCCTCCTCATAATACCGGTAGGGCATCCTTTTGCTTTCCAGAAACGCCCGGATGGCCCCAAGGCGGTGGGTATCCATACCCCGCTCCCTCCTTTCACACACCCCCGTGGGGGGTATCGTTTTCCCAATCCATTATACCCCTTTTCTTCCAATATGCAACCGTTTGTTTTTCCGGCAAATCCGTGTTTTGACGGAAAATAAACGGAAAAAGAGGGCAACTTTGTGCATTACGGAGGAAATGAAAAAACGGGCGTTCTTTCTGTTGACAAAGGTCACATTTGGCGGTAACATGAGGTCACAAACCTAAATACCTGCCGATATATTTTCGGATGGATGGCCCGAAAGTTTCTACCGCGACGCCTCAGCCGCGACTATTGGTAATACAGTACGCGCTGCCTTTTGGACAGGCGCGACTTTCTTTTGGGTACTTCTTTGGGCAGGCGTTTTGTCTGCCTTTTTGCTTTTTTGACGGAAAGGGGCTCATTTATGCGGTTAATGGAGGAAAAGATCCTGGCAGAGGGAAAGATCCTGCCCGGTCAGATCCTGAAAGTCGGCAGCTTCCTGAATCAGCGGATCGACACCGACCTGCTGTCAGAAATCGGCCAGGAGATCGCCCGGCTGTATGACGGACAGGGCGTCAACAAGATCCTGACCATCGAGTCTTCCGGCATCGCCATCGCCGCTGCCGCGGGAATGGCAATGCATGTCCCCGTTGTCTTTGCCAAGAAGCATAAAAGCAGCAACGTGGACGGGGAAGTTTATACCGCTTCCGTCCACTCCTACACCCACAACGCCGACTATACCATCGTAGTCAGCTGCGACTACCTCCGTCCGGAGGACACGGTCCTGCTGGTGGACGATTTCCTCGCCAACGGCAAGGCGCTCATGGGTCTTTCTGAACTGGTGGCGAAGGCCGGGGCCACCCTGGCCGGCGCGGCCATCGCCATTGAAAAGGGCTTCCAGGGCGGCGGTGACGCCCTCCGTGCCCAGGGCATCCGGGTGGCGTCCCTGGCCATCCTGGACAGCATGGACGATAACGGGATCACCTTCCGTCCCCAATAAAGCCCCTGTTTTCTTCGCGCGCAATTCCAATCCACATATATATTTCATCTAAAAAGGAGAAAAAAGAAAATGAAGAAACTGCTTGCCATCGCTCTGGCGCTGGTGCTGTGCCTGGGCCTGTTCGCGGGCTGCGCCGGCAACACCACCTCCGGCGACACCAAGGCCACTGAAGCCCCCACTGCGGGCAATACGGAAGCTGCTGACGCCAATACGGAGGCTACCTCCGCTGTCAGCACCATGAAGGTCGGCTTCATCTTCCTGCACGACGAGAACTCCACCTATGACCTGAACTTCATGAACGCCGCCAAGGAAGCCTGCGCCAACCTGGGCTTCTCCGAGGATCAGTACATCTTCCGGACCAACATTCCCGAAGGTCAGGAGTGCTATGACGCCGCCTGCGAGCTGGCTGACGCCGGCTGCACCGTGATCTTCGCCGACTCCTTCGGCCATGAGGACTACATGATCCAGGCTGCCAAGGAATTCCCCGAGGTTCAGTTCTGCCACGCCACCGGCACCAAGGCCCACACCGAAGGCCTTTCCAACTACCACAACGCCTTCGCCTCCATCTACGAGGGCCGTTACCTGGCCGGTGTTGCCGCCGGTATGAAGCTCAACGAAATGATCGAAGCCGGTGAGTTTACCGCTGAGGAAGCCAAGATGGGCTATGTGGGTGCTTTCACCTACGCCGAGGTGGTTTCCGGCTACACCAGCTTCTTCCTGGGCGCCCGGTCCGTCTGCCCCACCGTGACCATGGATGTCACCTTCACCGGTTCCTGGTACGATGAGACCGCCGAGAAGGTAGCCGCCCAGTATCTGATTGACAGAGGCTGCAAGCTGATCTCCCAGCACGCCGACTCCATGGGCGCCCCCACTGCCTGCGAGACCAAGGGTGTGCCCAACGTTTCCTACAACGGCTCCACCGTGGCTGCCTGCCCCAACACCTTCATCGTGTCCTCCCGGATCAACTGGGCTCCCTACTATGAGTTTGTGATCACCAGCGTCCAGAACGGCACCGAGATCCCCGCCGACTGGACCGGCACCCTGGCCACCGGCTCCGTGGTCCTCACCGATGTGAACGAGCAGGCCGCCGCTGCCGGCACCGCCGACAAGCTGGCCGAGGTCCGCAAGGCCCTGGAAGACGGCACCATCCATGTGTTTGACACCGCCACTTTCACCGTGGGCGGCGAGACCCTGACCAGCTACCTGGCGGATGTGGACACCGACCCTGCCTACACCGGCGACACCGAGGTCATCGCGGACGGCTACTTCCATGAGTCCGAGTTCCGCAGCGCCCCCTACTTTGATCGTCAGATCGACGGCATCAACCTGCTGGATACCGCATTCTAATTACGCTCCGAGAAATACTGGGAGGCCCCGCTCCGGGGCTTCCCATTCTCTGCTGCAAAGGGCAGCGCAGTGAAGCACTCGCCGCGCTGCCCTTTACAGCATTTGAAGCGCCTGAAACTATTACCCAAGGGAGGAAAGCCCATGGAAAGCAAACAGCCCGCTGTAAAAATGCGGGATATCTCCAAATCCTTCGGCACGGTTCTGGCCAACGACAAGGTCTGGCTGGACATCTACCGGGGAGAGATTCTGGCCCTGCTGGGCGAAAACGGCAGCGGCAAGACCACCCTCATGAACATGCTCTCCGGCATCTACTACCCCGACGAGGGCAGAATCTACATTGATGGTCAGGAGGCGGTGATTCGCTCTCCTGCCGACGCCTTCCGCTACGGCATCGGCATGATCCATCAGCATTTCAAGCTGGTGGATGTGCTCACCGCCGCGGAGAACATCGTCCTGGGTCTCAACGAGCCGGGGCGGCTGAATCTGCAGAAGGTGGCAGAGAAAATCCGGGAAATCTGCGATACCTACGGCTTCGAGGTGGATCCTTACCAGAAGGTCTACGATATGTCCGTTTCCCAGAAGCAGACCGTGGAGATCGTCAAGGTTCTCTACCGGGGAGCGGATATCCTCATTCTGGACGAGCCCACCGCCGTTCTGGTGCCCCAGGAGACGGAGCGTCTTTTCACGGTTCTGCGGAATATGCGGGCGGCGGGTAAAGCCATCGTCATCATCACCCACAAAATGCATGAGGTGGAAGAACTGTCTGACCGGGTAGCCATTCTGAACCGGGGCCGCTTCGTCGGCGACATGCTCACCAAAAACACCAACGCCCAGGAAATGACCAACATGATGGTGGGCCGGGCTGTGTCCCTCAACATCCGCCGTCCCGAGCCCGTGGACCCCAAGCCCAGAATTGTGGTGGAGGGACTGACGGTGCGCAGCGAGGATGGCATTCTCAAGCTGGATGATGTTTCCTTCACCGCCCGGTCCGGGGAGATTCTTGGCATCGCCGGTATCTCCGGCTGCGGACAGAAGGAACTTTTGGAGGCCATCGCCGGACTGCAGCCCACGGAAAAGGGCAGCATCCGCTATGTGGAGGATGACGGGCAGGAAGAGGAACTGGTGGGCAAGGACCCCCTGGCCATCGCCTCCATGGGTGTCAGCCTTTCCTTTGTCCCGGAGGACCGTCTGGGCATGGGATTGGTCGGCAGCATGGACCTGACGGACAATATGATGCTCCGTTCCTTCCGCCGGGGCCGTTCCCCCTTTGCCAACCGGAAAGCCCCCCGGCTCCTTGCCGAGCAGGTGGTAAAGGAGCTGGAGGTCAACACCCCCGGTGTCTCCACCCCGGTGCGCAGACTCTCCGGCGGCAATGTACAGAAGGTTCTGGTGGGCCGGGAAATTTCCTCCGCCCCCACCGTCCTGCTGACAGCCTATGCCGTCCGGGGCCTGGACATCAATTCCTCCTATACCATCTATGACCTGATCAACAAGCAGAAGGAGCGGGGCGTGGCTGTCATCTATGTGGGCGAGGACCTGGATGTTCTTTTGGAGCTGTGCGACCGGATTCTGGTACTCTGCGGCGGAAAGGTCAGCGGCATTGTGGACGGCAAGGACGCGGAAAAGAATAAGATCGGTCTTATGATGACCCAGGTGGGAGGCAGCCATGACTAATCAGAAAGCACCTCTGTTTCATATTTCCAAGCGCCGGACGATGCCCTTGTACCTTTCCTGGTGCGTCCGTCTGTGTGCGATAGTACTGGCGCTGATTGTCTGCGCCGTGGTTACCACCGCCCTCACCGGTGAAAACCCCCTGGCCGTCTACAAAACCATGTGGACCGGCGCCTTCGGCACATCTAGAAAAACCTGGATTCTGGCTCAGAATACGGCAATCCTTCTGTGTGTTTCTCTGGCTGTGACCCCCGCTTTCCGGATGCGGTTCTGGAACATCGGCGGCGAGGGCCAGGTTCTGATGGGCGGACTTGCCTCCGCCGCCTGCATGATTCTGCTGGGAGACAAGGTTCCCAACGCCCTGCTCATTGCCTTGATGGCAGTTACCAGTCTGGCTGCCGGCGGCCTGTGGGCAGGCATCCCCGCCTTCTTCAAGGCAAAGTGGAACACCAATGAGACCCTGTTCACCCTGATGATGAACTATGTGGCAACCCAGCTGGTAGCCTTCTTCGTCATCCTCTGGGAGGTTCCCAAGGGGGCCGGAAAAATCGGCATCATCAACCAGTCCACCGAGGCCGGGTGGCTGCCTCAGCTTGGCAGCTATAAGTACCTGCTGAACATTCTGGTCGTTGCCCTGCTCACGGTTTTTATGTATCTGTACCTCAACAAAACCAAGCACGGCTATGAAATCTCCGTGGTAGGCGAAAGCCAGCGCACCGCCCGGTATGTGGGCATCAAGGTGGACCGGGTCATTATCCGCACCATGCTCCTGTCCGGCGCCATCTGCGGCCTGGCGGGCTTCCTGCTGGTGGGCGGCACGGACCACACCATCACCACCACCATCGCCGGCGGCCGGGGCTTTACCGCCGTCATGGTCTCCTGGCTTGCCAAGTTCAATCCCTTGATCATGATCCTCACCAGCTTCCTGCTGGTCTTCCTGGGCCGGGGCGCGGCGGAAATTTCCACGGTGTTCGGCCTGAACCACGCCTTCGGAGATATTCTCACCGGCATCATCCTGTTCTTCATCATCGGCAGTGAGTTCTTCATCTCCTACAAGCTGTCCTTCCGCAAACCCGGAAAGGAGGGAAAGAGCAATGTTTGATTTTGTATCCTTTATCCCCAGAGCCGTTGTCCAGGGCATCCCGCTGCTCTTTGGCTCCACCGGCGAGACCATCACGGAGAAGTCCGGCAACCTGAACCTGGGCATTCCCGGCATCATGTATGTGGGTGGTATCTGCGGCGTTATCGGCGCGTTCCTGTACGAGCAGTCCGTCCCCGCGGGAGAAATGGCGGGGATCCTCGCGGTGGGCATCCCCCTGCTGTGCTCCCTGCTGGGCTCCCTCCTTATGGGGCTTCTCTACTGCTTCCTCACCGTGACCCTCCGGGCCAACCAGAATGTTACCGGCCTTGCTATGACTACCTTCGGCGTGGGCTTCGGCAACTTCTTCGGCGGCTCCCTCATTAAGATCACCGGAAGCGAGGTCCCCTTTATCGCCCTCAGCTCCACCAGTTCCTTCTTCAGCAAGAGCCTGCCCTTCGCGGACAATCTGGGCTGGTTCGGCAAAATCTTCCTGTCCTATAGTTTCCTGGCCTACACCGCGGTAATCGTGGCCCTGGCCGCATCCTTCGTACTGCGCCGCACCCGGATGGGCCTGCACCTGCGGGCCGTGGGCGAAAACCCTGCCACCGCCGACGCCGCCGGCATCAACGTGAGCAAATACAAATATTTCGCCACCTGCATCGGCAGTATGATCGCAGGTCTCGGTGGACTGTACTATGTTATGGACTACGCCTGCGGCGTCTGGTCCAACGACGCCTTCGGCGACCGGGGCTGGCTTGCCATTGCCCTCGTGATCTTCACCATCTGGCGGCCCAATGTGGGCATCCTGTCCTCCTTCCTCTTCGGCGGTCTGTACATCCTGTACCTGTTCCTTCCCACGGGAACCAATCTGGCCATCAAGGAGCTGTACAAAATGCTCCCCTATATCGTCACCATCATCGTTCTGGTCATTTCCAGCATGCGCAACAAGCGGGAAAACCAGCCCCCCGAAAGTCTGGGTGTTGCCTACTTCCGGGAGGAACGGTAGAAATTCCATTTCGTCAAAACCGCCATGTGCCCCAGGCGAGGCACATGGCGGTTTTGATGTGTGAAAGAGGAGAAATTGGTATTTGGTGGCTTCGCCGAATTGACAATTGACAGTTGACAATTATTGTGTCCCTTCGGGACGATTTGAAAATAATTCTGAGTGTTTTCGTCCAAATTCTTTTTTAATTCATCCCGAAGGGATTCCTTAATTGTCAATTGTTCATTGTCAATTGTCAGTTATCTACACCGTTTCCACCTTAATGGTATTGGTGTTCCCGGTCTTGCCGTTGATGGGGCCGCCGGTGAGGACTACGCTGTCCCCCGGCTGCAGGCCCAGGATCTTTTTCGCGCTGGCCATGGCGTGGTAGAACATCACATCCATGGAGGTAAATTCCTCCGCCAGCACCGGGGTCACGCCCCAGCTCAGGCTCAGCCGCCGCCAGATCCGCTCATTGGTGGTCATGCCGATGATGTCCACCGGGCAGCGGAACCGGCTGACCATCCGGGCCGTCTTGCCGGACACGGAGCAGACCACGATGCCCTTTGCCTCCACATCAATAGCCATGGCGCAGGTGGCGTGGGAGATGGCGTCCAGGTTGTTGCGGATCTCAAAGTCGGAGGCATAGAACCGCTTCCGGTAGCTGGTGTGCTTCTCGGTATACTCGCAGATCTTTGCCATGGTGGCCGCCGCTTCCACGGGGTACTTGCCCGCGGCGGACTCGCCGGAGAGCATCACAGCGGAGGAGCCGTCATACACCGCGTTGGCAACGTCGGAGATTTCCGCCCGGGTGGGCCGGGGATTGTAGATCATGGATTCCAGCATTTCCGTGGCGGTGATCACCCGCTTGCCCAGCATCCGGCACTTGCTGATGAGGTGCTTCTGCACCGAGGGGACCTCCACAAAGGGGATCTCCACCCCCAGGTCGCCCCGGGCGATCATAATGCCGTCGCACTCTTTGCAAATATCCTCCGCGTTGTCCACGCCGGAGCGGTTTTCGATCTTGGCAATCAGGTCAATGTCGTCCCCCCCGTTTTCATGAAGGAAGGCTTTCAGCTCCAGCATATCCTGCCGGGTGGAGACGAAGGAAGCAGCCACGAAATCCACACCGTTTTCAATGCCGAAAAGCAGGTCATCCTTGTCCTGCTGGGACAGGTACGGTCCCGTCATGACCTTATTGGGGAAGCACATGCTCTTGCGGTTGCTCAGCTCGCCGCCGATGACCGCCCGGCAGTGGGCGTTGCTCCCCGTAAGCTCCGTGACTTCAAAAACCACAAGGCCGTTGTTTACCAGAATCCGGTCTCCCACGTTCAGGTCGCTCACCAGGCCCTTGTAGTTGACGCTGACCCGGGTCTCGTCCCCCTCCACCTCGTCGGTGGTAAAGGTAAAGGAGTCTCCCTCCTTCACCTGAATTTTTCCCGTTTTGAAGGTACGGATACGGTACTCCGGCCCCTTGGTGTCCAGCATGATGCCGATGGGCAGATTCAGTTCCTCCCGGACCTTTTTAATGAGGTCGATTTTCTTTTTATGCTCGGCGTGGGTGCCGTGGGAGAAATTCAGCCGGGCAACGTTCATACCTGCCAGACACAGCTGTTTCAGGGTTTCCTCGTTCTCGCTGGCGGGGCCGATGGTGCAGATGATCTTCGTCTTGCGCATAGTGGCGTCTCCTTATATATAAAAGTCTTTTGGTGTTTATGGGACTACCATTTCAGAAATACAAATTGGAATTTGGCGAATTCCTGGTCATTGCGAGCCAGTTCGCTTTCCTGGCGTGGCAATCTCCCTCGAATTTCCGAATTACGGCTGTCTGCCTCTGTAGGGGCGCTCATTGAGCGCCCGGCAGGGAAAGGTTCTGTATTTGTATTTCTTTCGGCGAAAAGGTGCCATTCAACGTAAATTTATTCTGGAATTCGGTACATTTTTGCGGGCGGTCAATGACCGCCCCTACGAATGGATGACGATAGGCTGCCTGGAATTCGATGGAGATTCCCAGGTCAGTAGTGAGCACTGGTTCGGAATGACACGTTCTGACGGCCCGACAAATTCCAATTTATCGATCTGTTGTATTTATTTTATCATGTTATCGGCTGTTTGTCCATGGCTTTCCCCAGTCGGGGCGGAAAAGTCCGGGATGAACCCGGCGTCGGCGGCGTCCGCCTCCTGGGTAAAACCATCCAGGTCATTTAAATACATCCAGCTCAGCACCGCGTCGTACTCTTCTTCCGTGACCCGCCGGTCAAAGGGCGGTAACATTCCCGGCATGGGCGTATATTGCCGCATCAGGCTCACCAGGACCTCCCCGGGGGCAAACGTCTCCCCGATCCAGTCCAGAACTTTCAGAGAATTTTCAATCTGCCCGGGCAAAATCAGGTGCCGGATCACCGTGCCCCGGAGGAGCTTTTCTTCCCGGAATCGAACCGGCCCAGTCTGGCGGACCATTTCCCGGATAGCTGCCGACGCCGTTTCAAAATAATCCGGCGCCCCGCTGAGCCGGGCGGCAAGGGCATTGTCGGCGTACTTCATGTCCGGCAGGTAAATGTCGATCTTCCCCGCCAGGGCCCTTAGCGTCTGCACCCGCTCATAGCCCCCGGAATTGAATACCACCGGAACCCCCAGGGGCTTTTCCAGGGCGGGCAAAATCGTAGGCAGAAACTGGGTGGGGGTAACGAGGTCAATATTTTCCGCACCCCGGGCGATCAGATCCTCCATCATCTTCCGCAGAGCCGCAGGATCCGCCGGATTCCCTGTGGGCGAGGCGCTGATGGCCCGGTTCTGGCAGAAGCGGCAGCCCAGGGTACAGCCGCCGAAGAAAACCGCGCCGCTGCCGCCGCTGCCTGCCAGTACCGGCTCCTCCCATTTGTGGAGCATGGTTTTTGCCACCAGGGCGGTGTCCGGGCAGCGGCAGAAGCCAAGCTTCCCGGCGGTCCTGTTTACCCCGCACTGCCGGGGGCAGAGGGTGCAGTTTATATAGTCCATGGCCCAGCTTTCCTTTCCCACCTTTTTCTGCCCGCATCATATCATTTTTTTGCCCCGCTGGCAAGCCCCGCTTTACCGCCGGGGAAAACTGTGCTATACTATTGTAAATAATGCTTATTGGGTCAATGCAGCATACAGACAAATTGGAATTTAGGCTATCGGCTTTATGCAGCAAACAGAAAA
>CAZVDH010000071.1:0-9876 GCA_964625595.1 uncultured Oscillospiraceae bacterium
TCCTTAATTGTCAATTGTTCATTGTCAATTGTCAATTAAATTCCAATTTGTCAGTTTGCTTACGAAAGCCAATAACCTTATTTATCGTTTATCGTTTTTAATGACCAGCTCGGCGATCTGGACGGCATTGGTGGCAGCGCCCTTGCGGACCTGGTCGCCGCAGCACCACAGGCACAGCCCGTTCTCGTCCGTCAGGTCGGGACGGATCCGGCCCACGAACACGATGTCCTGATCGGAGGTATCCAGGGGCATGGGATACTCCCGGGCGGAGAGGTTATCCACCAGGCGGCAGCCGGGGGCGGCGGCGATGGCGGCACGGGCCTGCTCCACGGTCACGGGCACATCAAAATGGCAGCTGACGGAAATGGAGTGGCTGCGGACCACGGGCACCCGGACACAGGTGCAGCTGACTTTCAGCTCGGGCAAGTGCATGATCTTCCGGCCCTCGTTCTGCATCTTCATTTCCTCGCTGGTGTAGCCCAGGTACTGCTCGGAACCGATCTGGGGAATCAGGTTATAGGCGATCTGGTGGGAGAAGACCCTGGGTTCCACTTTCCGTCCCTCCCGCAGGGCCTCCACCTCTTCCATCAGCTCAATGGGGCCGCCGGCGCCGGCGCCGGACACCGCCTGGTAAGTAGACGCGGTCATGGTGCGGATGGGGGCGACGGCGTTCAGGGCGTTCACCGCCGTTACAGTGATAATGGTGGAACAGTTGGGGTTGGCAATGATGCCGTGATGGCCCTTTACATCCTCCGGATTCACCTCCGGCACCACCAGGGGTACGTTGGGGTCCAGCCGGAACGCGGAGGAATTGTCCACAAACACCGCGCCGGCGGCGACAATAGCCGGGGCAAAACGTTTCGCGATGTCATTTTCCGCCGCGCCCAGGACAATGTCCACCCCCTGGAACGCCTCATCCCGGGCCTCCTGAATGGCGACCTGCTCCCCCCGGAAGGTCACGGTTTTCCCGGCGCTCCGGGCGCTGGCCAGCGGGACCAGCTTCCCCACGGGGAAATTCCGCTCGGCGAGAATTTTCAGCATCTCCTGTCCCACGGCACCGGTGGCGCCCAGGACGGCTACGGTATAGGTTTTCATATGGTTTCCTCCCTTTTCGAGAACCGTTTTCTCAATTATTCTTTAACGAAGCTGTTGTACAGCACCCGGATAGCGCTGGCAAAATCCCGGTTATCCACGCCGAAGATGATGTTCAGCTCGTCCGGGCCCTGGTTGATCATGCGGATGTTGATCCCCGCCTGGCCCAGGGCGGCGAAGATCTGGCCGGAAATACCGGGGCGGAAAGCCATCTTCCGGCCCACCGCCGCCACCACGGCGATCTGGTCGTGGACATCCAGCCGGTCCGGCTCCACTTCTTTCTGGATCTCCCCCAGGATGGAGTAGAGGCTGGAAGCCACCGACTCGGTGGGCATCACCACGGACACATTGTCGATGCCGTTGGGCACATAGTCAACGGAAATGTCGTGGCGCTCCAGCACGGTGAGGATCTTCCGCAGAACGCCCACCTGGCTGCTCATGCCCCGCTTGCTTACAGCAATGATGGTAAAGTCCTTTTTCCCGGTTATGCCGGTAATGAACCGCTGGGGGTCGCTGTCCAGCTGGAACTTCTCCTGGATCATGGTGCCGGGGTCATCGGGGGCGTTGGTATTGCGGATGTTCAGGGGGATGTTCTTTTCCCGCACCGGGAAAATAGTCCCCTCGTGGAGCACCTGGGCGCCGGAGTAGCTCAGCTCCCGCAGCTCGTCATAGGTGACCTCCGGAATGGTCTGGGGATTCTCCACGATCCGGGGATCGGCCATCAGGATACCGGACACATCCGTCCAGTTTTCATACACATCCGCATCCAGGGCCGCCGCCGCGAGAGCCCCGGTAATGTCGCTGCCCCCCCGGGTAAAGGTGCGGATCCTGCCGTCTGGCATCAGCCCATAGAACCCCGGGATCACCACGCCCATGCCCCGCACCAGACCCCGCAGAGCCTCATAGCTGGACTCCTGGTCCACGGTGCCGTCAAATTTGAATTTCACCCAGTCCGCGGCGTCCACAAACTGGAAGCCCAGGTACGCCGCCATCAGCCGGGCGGAAAAATACTCGCCCCGGCTGGCAAGCTCATCCTGGGTCACGGTCTTGGCGTCCAGCCGCTGCTTCAGGGCGGCAAACTCCGGTTCCAGGTCCAGCGTCAGACCCAGGTCCCGCTGAATTTCCCGATATCGGGAGACGATCATCTCAAAGACCCCGGAGCAGTCCACACCGTACTGGGTGTGGGCATAGCAAAGGTACAGTAAATCCGTGATCTTGTGGTCTGCCTTGTTCCGCTTGCCTGCGGCGGAGACCACCACCACCCGCCGCTCCGGGTCCGCCAGGAGAATATCCCGGATCTTCCGGTACTGCCCGGCATCCGCCATGGAGGAGCCGCCGAATTTTACAACTTTCATATTCTATCCTTCCCCAGGTTCGTTTCTGTTTTCTTACAGCGCAATGGCGGCGGCGAAAGCGCCGGGAGTTTCTTTCAGCCACCGGTGCATATCCGCAACAGACACGGGCTGCGTCACCGCGCCGCTGCCCCAGCGTTCTTTTACGGTAAAGGGGCACTCCCCCCGGACATACCAGGTAAGCTTTGCGTCGTTGGAGGCCCGGAGCTTTTCCCCACAGGGAGCGTAATAGCCCCGTCCCCGGGTGAAATCCACACAGTCCTGCACCACATTATATGCGGTAGGATACCGGCCCGCGCCCTGGCCGAAGAAGCTCTGCCGTCCGGACACATCCCCCACCAGGGTGATGAGGTTATAGTTCATGGGCACCGCCGCCTCCGGCTGACCAACGGGGTACAAGGTAGGCTGAACCCAGGCGTGGACACCGTCTTCCCCCCGCTGGGCATGGGACACCAGCTTGCAAACGAAGCCGTGGCTGCGGAAAGCTTCCACATCCTCCCCGGAGATCCCCCGGATGCCGGACACGGGAACGGTGTCCATGTCCAGGGAAGCGCCGAAGGCAATATTTGCCGACACGATCAGCTTGTGCCAGGTGTCGATGCCGTCCACATCCGTGGAGGGGTCCGCCTCCGCGTAGCCCAGCTCCTGAGCCTGATGCAGGGCGTCGCCGTAGTCAAGGCCCAGCCGGGTCATGGAGTCGAGGATATAGTTGCAGGTGCCGTTCATGATGCCGCCCACCTGGGTGACGGTCTCCACCCGGCGCACCCGCTCCAGCTCCGACAGCCAGCCGATGCCGCCGCCCACGGAAGCGGTGCACCGCAGGAGCACGCCCTTTTCCGCCGCCAGGGGCACCAGGTCGTCGTAGCAGTGGGCCATCAGAGCCTTGTTGGAGGTGGCTACGTTTTTCCCCGCCAGAATCGCGGCCCGGACATATTCATAGGCAGGATGCACCCCGCCGATGGCCTCCACCACCGTGTCGATGGACGCGTCCTCCAGAATGTCCGTAAAATCGTGGGTGACGCGAACGCCCTCCAGTTCCAGCTCCCGGCGGCACAGCACCGCCGCGACCTCCATATCCTCCCGCCGGGAAACCAGCTCATAGACACCCTTTCCCACGGTGCCGAAGCCCAATAATCCGATCCGCATAGTCTTTCCTCTCCGCATTTCCCCGGAAAACCTTTGTTTCCCCCGGAAAAACACTTGCTTTTTTCTTGGGAACAGTATATCATAGACCTACCCAAAATGCAATTCCCACAAAAAGCAAAGGATTCCCTGGGGATCCGCCTTGTTTTTGTGCAAAATTAGGAGGAAACTATGCTGTACCGTTCTACCCGGGGATCTTCCCCCGCTGTGGACAGCGCCGGGGCCGTGCTGTCCGGCATTGCCCCCGACGGCGGTCTGTACCTGCCGGAGGCCCTTCCCGCCTTTGACTGGAAGGGCTGCCTGCAAAAGGATACCATTTCCATGGCCGCTTCCCTGCTCACCGCTTTGCTTCCCGGTATCCCCGACATGGATACCCTTACCCGGCGGGCCTACCTGGGCAAATTCCAGACCGATGACCTGACCCCCACCGTTTCCGTGGGCGATTTTACCGTGCTGGAGCTGTTCCGTGGCCCCACCTCCGCCTTTAAGGATGTGGCGCTGTGCATGCTTCCCCAGCTGCTCACCGCCGCCAAAGAAGTTAAGGGCATCCGGGAGGACATTCTCATCCTCACCGCCACCTCCGGCGACACCGGCAAGGCAGCTCTGGAGGGCTTCCGGGATGTGCCCGGGGTCAAGATCTGTGTGTTCTACCCCGACGGCGGCGTCTCCCAGGTCCAGCGGGCCCAGATGGTCACCCAGGAGGGAAACAATGTCACCGTCTGCGCCGTCCGGGGCAATTTTGACGATGCCCAGACCGGGGTGAAGAACATCTTCGCCGCCTGTCAGGGAATGAAGCTTCCCTACCGGCTGTCCAGCGCCAATTCCATTAACATCGGCCGTCTGGCCCCTCAGCTTACCTACTACTTTGCCGCCTACCGGGATCTTGTAGCCCAGGGACAGATTCAAATGGGAGACCGGGTGAATTTCTCCGTCCCCACGGGAAACTTCGGAGACATTCTGGCAGGGTACCTGGCAAAGCAGCTGGGCCTGCCTGTGGGAACGCTGATCTGCGCCTCCAACGCCAACAACGTGCTTACCGACTTTATTCACACCGGCATCTATGACCGCCGCCGTCCCCTGCTGAAAACCCAGTCCCCCTCCATGGACATTCTGGTGTCCTCCAACTTGGAGCGGCTGCTGTCCCTGCTCAGCGGCGATGCCGAGCTGGTCTCCGGCCTCATGACGAGGCTCAGGGACGAGGGCTTCTATCAGGTACCCGGGGCGCTGCTGGAAAAAATCCAGGCCTCTTTCTTTGCCGGCTGCAGCGATGACCGCCGGGGACTGGAAGTTATCGGCCGGGTCTGGCGGGAGCAGGGGTACCTGCTGGATCCCCACACCGCCGCGGGCTGGGCCTGCGCGGAGGACTACCGGGAAAAAACCGGAGACACCGCCCCCATGGTGGTACTCTCCACCGCTTCCCCCTACAAGTTCCCCGCCGCCGTGCTGACTGCTATCGGGCAGAGCCTTTCCGGCACTGAGTTCGACCAGATGCGGCAGCTGGAAGACGTGACCGGCGTTCCCATTCCAAAGGGTCTCGCGACCCTGGCAGGTAAGCCCCAGCGCCACACCGCCGTGGTGGAGAAAAGTGAAATGCTGCCCTTTGTACTGGGACTGTAAAAAACGTATCGGAGCATCTTAACAGGGAGATAAATAGGAATTTGTCGGGCTATCGAATTCCTGGTCATTGCGAGCCAGTGCGCACACTGGCGTGGCAATCCCCCGGATAGACGTACCACTTTTCGTGGATAGACACCGGAAAACGGCAGAATAGAACAGACTGTATGACGAAAAGCAGCCCGAAATTCGATGGAGATTCCCACACCAGTGTGCGCACTGGTTCGGAATGACAATGTTGTTCGAGCCCGGTCTTCCCTACAAATTCCCAATTTTTCCTCCCGTAAACCCATGCGCAAAAACATAACAACAGGAGATAGAACAATGAAACAGGTAACCATCCGCGTACCCGCCACCACCGCCAACCTGGGGCCGGGCTTTGACGCTTTCGGCTGCGCCCTCAGCCTTTATACCGACGTGACCTTTACGGAGACGGAGGCCGGGCTGGAGATCACCGGCTGCGACGAGGCCTACACCGGCCCGGACAACCTGGCCTACACCGCCTACTGCGCGGTGCTCGCCTCCATGAACGAGGAGCTGCGGGGCCTGAAAATCCATATCGATGCCCACATTCCCATCTGCCGGGGCCTGGGCTCCTCCGCCGCCCTGCTGGTAGCCGGAGCCATGGGCGCCAATATCCTCCGTGGGAACAAGCTGTCCACCCAGGGTCTTCTCAACATCACCAACGCCATGGAGGGCCACCCGGACAACCTGGCTCCCGCGTTCTACGGCGGGCTCACCGCCTCCATGGTGGACGGCGGCCTGCCGGTGACGGTAAACTTCCCCCTCCACCCCGGCTGGGAGTTTTTGGCCCTGGTGCCGGATTTTGACCTGGCTACCAGCCTGGCAAGAAGCGTACTGCCGGAGCAGGTGTCCCGGGGGGATGCCATCTACAATATTTCCCACGGCGCCATGGTCCTCAAGGCTCTGGAGCTGGGGGACGAAAAGCTGCTGCGCAACGCTATGCAGGATAAGCTTCACCAGAACTACCGGAAGAAGCTGATCCCGGACTATGACCGGATCGAGGCTCTGGTGCGCACCACCGGCGCGGCGTTCTGCCTCAGCGGCGCGGGCTCTACCTTGCTGTGCATCACCCGCAATCCCGATGCCGCCAGCAAAATCGCCCAGAAGCTGGATTCCGTCACCAAGGCGCATTGGGAGATCCTGCCCCTGCATGTGGAATTCCAGGGCGCCCGGATCGTGGATGGACAGTAATCTGCTGCCGCTTTCCAAGGGCAGCCACTAAAAACAACTTTTTGCGGTTTTTTGCGAGAGATTTTGTGCCAGTTCAAAGTTTCAAAAACGAGGGAATACTGTATGTATTTCCCGTTTTTGAAACTGCAGAACTGGTGCCAAAGATCCGCCCAAAACCCAAAAGGGTTTTTTTCAGAGGTGCCCCAAGGTTTTCCTTTCCTCCCAGGGAATCATCAAGCAGACTGTCCCAGAACGATCGGCAGGGGCAAAAAGCACGATCCTGTTTCGCGGCATGGCTTCGGTCATGCCGTTTCTTTATTTCATTGCCGCGAAAAGGGAAACAGCAGAGAACGCAAAGGGATGGAATGTAAAATTCCCCATACAATCTTGACACAGGTTTCGAATAGAATTTACCCGCTGCCGATTTTGCATTTTACATCCGTCAGGTATACTGACTTCCGTGGAAACCACAAAATCAAAACTACGGAGGAAATACCTGATGAAGAAAATGATTACGGGACTGCTTGCCCTGTGTGTACTGCTGAGCATGTTCGTTGGATGTGCCGCACAGCAGCCGCAGGAAACCGCCGTGCAGGAGCCCGCCACACAGCCTTCCACAGCCGCACCGGAGGTTGTCGAAACCACGGCAGCAGAGGAAGCACCCACCGCACCCAAGTATGTATTCCTGTTCATCGGTGACGGCATGAGCTATCCCCAGTTCCAGGCCGCTGCCGACTATCTGGGCGCCATCGCCGATGATGATTACGAAAAGGCCCTGCCCAGCATCAAGTACGACACCCGGGAGGGCGCGGTGCTGGACGGCCCCGTGAAGCTCTGCTTTATGGATTTCGAGGTTGCCGGTTCCGCCGTGACCTACGACTCCTGCTCTTTCGCGCCGGATTCCGCTTCTACCGCCACCTCCATTGCCACCGGTAAAAAGACCTACTCCGGTATGATCAATGTGGATGAAACCGGCTCTATTCCCTATGAGACCATCGCGGAAAAGCTCCATACCCAGAAAGGCTGGAAGATCGGCGTTATCAGCTCTGTGAACCTGAACCACGCCACCCCCGCTGCGTTCTACGCCCATCAGGCCAGCCGCAACAACTACTATGAGATCGGTGAGGAGCTGGTGAAATCCGGCTTCGAGTATTTCGCCGGCGGCGGCCTGAAAAAAATCACCGGCAACGATAAGGACAAGACCAGCCTGTATGACCTGGCGGAGGCCGCCGGATACAAGGTCACCTACACCCAGGCGGACGCGGAAGCCGTCACCGCTGCCGACGGCAAGGTCATTCTGATTGACGAGCATCTGGCGGACTCCGATGCCATGAATTACGATATGGACCGGGAAAACGGCGAATGGGCGCTGGCGGATTATGTGACCAAGGGTATTGAGGTTCTGGATAACGACACCGGCTTCTTCATGATGTGCGAGGGCGGCAAAATCGACTGGGCCTGCCACGCCAACGATGCCGGCGCAACCGTCACCGATACGCTGGCAATGGCAGATGCGGTGCAGGTTGCCATGGACTTCGCCGCAAAGCATCCCGCCGAAACCCTGATCCTGGTCACCGGCGACCATGAGACCGGCGGTCTGACCATCGGCTTTGCCGGTACGGACTACGACACCTACCTGGATACGCTGGCAAACCAGACCATCTCCTACGCTCAGTTCGACGAGCAATATGTGAGCAAATACAAGGAAAACGGCACCTCTTTCGAAGATGCCATGAAGGATGTGGAGACCCTGTTCGGCCTGAAGCTCACCGGTGCGGAGGACGACCGGCTGGTGCTGACTGCGTATGAAACTCAGCGCCTGCGCACGGCCTATGATCTGATCATGAGCGACTACAACGCCGGGGACTATACACAGGAACAGTACGTGCTCTACGGCGGCTACAATCCTTTCTCCGTTACCGTGACCCACATTCTGAACAACAAGGCAGGCGTGGATTTCACCAGCTACTCCCACACGGGACTGCCCGTCGCGGTCTTTGCCGACGGTGTTGGCGCTGAGGATTTCGGCGGCTACTACGACAACACCGAAATCTACAACAAGCTCGCAAACCTGCTGGAAGTCAAGTAAGCAGCTTTCAAAACAGAATACAGGGGGCGTTTCCGACGCTCCCTGTATTGTGCGTATGGGGTGAAAAACAAGAATGCTTCAAAGACTGAAAACGAGCAAAACCCTTGGGCCGGTGGTGCTTTGGTTGTGCCTGCTGGCAGTGCTCCTGCTGCTGCCCACGGGGTATGAAAGCGCCCTGTCCTACAAAAATGCCGACCGGGTGGACGCGCTGGTGCTTTCCACAGACGAAAGCGACATCGTAGACACCGGTCTGGTGCGCAGTGGGGAACAGCGCTGTCAGGTACGGATCCTTGCGGGGCAGTTTCAGGGCAGGGAATTCACCGCGGTCAATCGACTCAACGGCTCATTGGCGGAAGACAAGCTCTTTTCCCCGGGAGACAGGGCCTTTGTGGTGGTCAGTCATTCCGGCGGAGAAATAACCACGGTATATATGACGGACCATTTCCGGCTGGATAAGGAAGCGCTGCTTGCGGGACTGTTCCTGCTGCTGCTTGTGCTGTTTGCCAGAGGCACAGGGCTCCGGGCGATTCTATCCTTTGTGGATACGGTACTGCTGCTGTGGAAGGTGCTCATTCCCAGCCTGCTGCGGGGTTGGAACCCCATCTGGGTTTCCATGGGACTGGTGCTGGTGCTCACCGTTCTGGTGCTGAGCCTGATCTATGGCTGGGACCGCCGTTGCCTTGCCGCAACTTTAGGCGCGGCGCTGGGAATTCTGGTCACGGCGGTGCTGGGCTATTTCTTTACCGACCTGTTCCAGATTCACGGGGCTGTGATGGAATCCAGCGAAAGTCTGCTGTATGCCGGGTATCAGCACCTGAATCTGACCAGAATCTTTGTGGCCTCCATTTTCCTCGGCTCCT
Source organism: uncultured Oscillospiraceae bacterium (assembly GCA_964625595.1). Lineage (GTDB taxonomy): Bacteria > Bacillota > Clostridia > Oscillospirales > Oscillospiraceae > Faecousia. Next base: position 9,345 of record CAZVDH010000071.1, read on the forward strand.
CCGGGGCGGTGATGGATCTGTCCGTGGATATCTGTTCCGCCGTCTATGAAGTGGTGCAGAAAAAGCCGGATATTCGGCCCCGGGAGGCGATCGCCTCCGGCTTTGCGGTAGGACGGGCAGCCTGCGGCTCAACCACCACCACACTGCTGCTGGCCTATTCCGGCAGCTACATCGCCCTGCTGATGGTTTTTATGGCGCAGGGCACGCCGGTAGCACTGATGCTCAACTACAAATATGTGGCGGCGGAAATCGTCCACACCATCGTCGGCTCCTTCGGGCTTGTCACGGTGGCGCCCCTGACCGCCATTACCAGCGGTCTGCTGCTGACGGACAGGGTGTTCGGGAAAAGCGATCCCTGACAGTTTTTACAATGCCGCTTTGTGTCTATTCAGTTGCCTGTGTTATTGCGATGAAGGAGCGCACTGCTTTCGTGGCAATCGCCCGGATTTTCAGACTATCTCCCGAGCTTTTCACAACTGATACTAGTGTTTTGTTAAGCCGAAATCTTGTATAAATCAGAACATTGTGCTAT
>CAZVDH010000072.1:0-9860 GCA_964625595.1 uncultured Oscillospiraceae bacterium
GACAGCGGTCCCATAAAACGGTATTAAACCGTTTTATGAAAAACTAGTATCAAAAGTTTCTGCTTTAATCGCATCGGAAAACATCCATCATGATATTCGCTGCAGTTGTGTGTTGACAACATCACAATTTAATGATATTGTCACATCCGTCAGAAAAGGAAAACCCCCATAAAATTCAGAAAACCAAATTCAACCCAAGCCAGTTTACTCTCTGATGGTATAAAACAAGGAGGAACCTATCATGTACTATTGCATTGCTGAAACGCTCAATCCCATACAACCTGAAGAGATCTCGCTCTGGGAGAAAATTGCTGTTATTCTGAAACCGGAAGATATCGCGCACAGTAGACTGCCGTCTCTGCTGCTCCCACCGGATTCAATGCTTTCCACCGGAAAAAACACAGGCTGCAGACTAACGGTTGAGCAAAATCGTATTCTTGGTGAGCTTCACATTCCGGCAAAACCACACCAACAGGAAAAACATATTGTTTTCACCTGGTGGAATAGCAATCTCCTTTTTATTGATCCGGACGGGGAAGCTGCCGAATGTATGGAACGGGTCAGAAAAATGCGTCCGCATCATGCGGATGGAGCGGACGATTTACTGATGGATTTCTATCTGGCCCTGATCATGGATGACCTCTCCCATATTCAGAACATGGAAGAACGCATTTCCGGGCTGGAGCAAATGGTACTGGATAACCGGACGGACAAGTTTATCAGGCAGATGAGCCAGCTCAGGAAGGAACTGAATCAGCATAACCGGTACTACGCTCAGATGAATGACATGGTGGCAACTTTGCAGGAAAACGCCACCGATCTGCTGGATGAATGCAGTTCCAGCAGGCTACAGTATGTTCTTCGCAGACTGAGCCGCTTACAGGAAGAAACCCAGATGCTGCGGGAATATGCAAGCCAGGTCAGCAGTGAATACCAGGCTCAGGTGGATTTGGGACAGAACCGGATCATGAAGCTTTTAACAATTGTAACCACAATTTTCATGCCGCTGTCTTTGATTGCAGGTTGGTATGGAATGAACTTTGTCAATATGCCGGAACTTCATTGGGCCTATGGGTATCCGGCAGTAATTGTGTTGAGTGCGCTGATCGTTGGCGGCTGTATTTACTACTTCAAGAAAAAACGGTACTGGTAAACGGAAATGCCCTGGAAGTTCATTCCAGGGCATTTCGTATTGGGTTATTCGTCAACCAGCCGGTATCCTACGCCAATTTCCGTGAGGATGTACCGGGGCTTTGCCGGAGATTTTTCGATCTTCCGGCGCAGCCCTGCCATCAGCGCCCGCAGGGCCTGCGTGTCGTTTCCGTAGCCCGGGCCGTAGATTTCCCGGATGATGTACTGGGTGGTCAGCACCTTTCCCATATTCCGGAACAGCAGGGATAAAAGGCTGTATTCCATGGGGGTCACATGAAGTTCCGACCCATCCAGAAATACCAGATGCCGTTCCAGATCGATGGACAGTCCGCCCACGCAGTATTCGGTCTGCTGCGTGGCAACCGAGGTTCTGCGGGAATGCCGCAGAGCTACCCGAATCCGGGCCATCAGCTCCGTTGCGGAGAAGGGTTTGGTCAGGTAGTCGTCCGCACCGTTATCCAGGGCGGCAGCTTTTTCGTTATCCTGATCCCGGGCGGAAACCACGATGATGGGCACCTCCGACCACTCCCGCACCTTTTTGATGACCTCCATGCCGTCAAAATCCGGCAGTCCCAAATCCAGCAGCATCAGGTCAACCGGATTGGATACCAGCTGGGACAAAGCGCCCTGGGCATTTCCTGCGGTCAGACAGGGGAAGCCCTCCTGCCTCAGGGTGTAGGCGATGAAATTGCGGATCTGTGCATCGTCCTCCACAACCAGAATACATTCACTTCTCAACTGCTTCTCCCTCCTTTAGTGGCAGGGTAAAGGTAAATTCCGCGCCTTTTCCATCAGTTCGGTTTTGTGCATGGATGCTGCCGCCGTGGGCGGTGACAATGGAATCGCAGATGGCAAGCCCCAGACCGATGCCTCGTTTTGCATCCGGGCCTTTGCCCTGCGTGGTGTAAAACATCTGGAACACATGGGGCAGGTCCTGCTCGGAAATGCCGGTGCCCCGGTCGGCAACCGTAAATACTGCCTGATTGTTTTGCGCGTCCTCCTCAACAGAGACGGCGATTTCCTCCTCCGGCTGGGTGTGCTTTACCGCGTTATCCAGTAGGTTTACAAGCACCTGACCGATGAGCTTGGCATCCATGGGAACCATCAAAATATCCTCGGGAATCTGAACCGAGATTTCCCGTTCCGGTGCGCGCTTGCTGATGGCCAACACCGCCGCGCCGATGACTTCCTCCACGGCTTCGGGCTGCTTGTTCAGGGTCAGGCGTCCGTCTTGGAGCCGGGTCAGGCTGAGAATGTTTTCTACAAGGGAATAGAGCCAGTCCGCGTCCTTGTAGATGCCCTCTGCCAGTGCGAACCGGGCGTCGGTTTTGTCCGTCATGTCCATAATCATTTCACTGGTGCCCATGATGCCCGCCAGCGGTGTCCGCAGGTCGTGGGAAATGGCCCGAAGCAGATTGCCACGGTAGCGTTCCTGATTGGCTTCCTCCCGGGTGCGGATACGCTCTTTCATCACCCGCAGCCGGTCCATGGCAAGGGCCGTGCTTTCAATCATGGAGTGGAGGAGCTTCTTCTGCTGCTCGGTCAGCGCTTGCGCCCGGTCTTTGGGAATCCGCAAAATGCCGAGAATGGATTCGCTGCCATAGATTGGCCAGTCGCAGAACTCATCCCCGGCGTCAAAGTCCGTCCTGAGATTCTCAATCCGGTGCCGGATTCCGTCCGGGTCAGCAACGCTGCGCCGGACCTGCTCCGTTTCCGTTTTCTGCTGAATGAAGGCGCGCTCCGGCTGCCCCTGTTCGTCAAAGCACAGGCAGGCGGCATGGCAGTCCTGGGTTTCACTGATGGTCTGAACCGCGATCCGGGCAATGTCCTCTGCACTTTCCGCATCTGTCAAGTGGCTGGTCAGATGATACAATGCGCTGGCTTCCTGCTCGTTGCGAACAGCCTCCGCCGTCATTTTCTTCGCCTTGGAGGTCAGAGCGCTGGTAATGACGGAAGTCGCTGCCATGATGGAAAAGGTAATGAAATAGGTTGGGTCGTCCACAGACAGCGTAAAATAAGGCTGGGTGAAGAAAGCGTTGAAGGCGCAAGTGGAAAGAATCGTGGACAAAATGCCCCAAAGATACCCGTCAGTACACCGGGCCGTCAGAACCACCGACAGAATGTAGACAACCACAATATTGGTTTCCGGGAACTGCCACAGCCGGAACAGCCAACCAATCCCAGTGGCTGCACCAACGAACACAAATGCGCAAAGCAGTCCACGCAGGGAAGCTCTTTTTAAGAATCCAGCCTTCGTCACAGCGGCTTTCCTCCTTCCTTTGTTCACGGGAAATTATAGTCTGCTTTTGGGCTGAAAGCAAGAAAAAAGTTTTGTGTTTTCAAAACGGAATCGAACGTTACGAAATCCGCCAAATAATTATCCCGGAGTTCCTGGATGCCTGGCACATGGATAATGTGAATCGCATTTCCGTCAGATACCTTATCAGTAAAAAATCAGCTTTCGTCTGGGGAAAGCAGACCATGCGATTAGATGGTCCGATTTGAATGTGCACAAAATAAGCCGGCGGGGAGGCACACGGTTTTTCGTGCTTCCCGCCGGCTCAGTGAATATTCTTCAAGGTCGGAAAAAACTTCTTTGCCAATTATGACAAACGATAATCATTGATATATCCGATTGACGTTTTGCCCGTATATTTTTGAAAGCGGCGAAAGCATTCCGCACGGCTGATACCAACATGGGAAGCCGTTCCAGCCCTCAAAGCACTGATTAAGAATAAAGAAGACAAGGGAATATATGAATCCTGGATTGCTGAAATCAAACGCAATGGCTGGGAGCCCAAACAAAGCGGTTGCTATGTTGCAACCTGTGTGTACGGTTCCTATGACTGCCCCCAGGTCTGGACACTCCGCCGATTCAGAGACAATTCCAGGGCCTGTACATACCACCAATTTAGTGGTGATTCTGTTTTTTACTTAACCGAAACCTGCGAAGAAACACGGATTCTTTCTTTCAGGCCGCGTATCTTTTCCTCAATGCGCAGGATGGTTTGTATGAATTCCGCATCCGGCTTGCCGGTGGGGTCTTCCAGCCCCCAATCCTCCCGCCATTTGCAGGGCAGGAAAGGGCATTGAACGTTGCAGCCCATGGTGATGACCACATCCACGGTTGGCAGGCCGGACAGGAGCTTGCTGTGCTGCCCCTCAGCCTCCATGTCGATGTGATACAGCTGCTTCATCAGCCGCACTGCGTCCGGGTTGATGTGATCCCTTTGCTCCGTTCCCGCGGAATAGCTTTCAAACACATCGGATGCCAGATGCCGTCCCAGGGCTTCCGCAATCTGGCTGCGGCAGGAATTGTGGACGCAGATGAACGCTACTTTCTGCATATCAGCATCCCAGCTTACGCAGCAGCTTCTCCACAGCGTCAGCTTTCAGAACCTTGCCCATGGAGACGACCTGATCGTTGACCACGATGGCGGGCATGGACATAACGCCGTATTCCATGACCTTTTCCATATCGGTGATATACTCCACCTCCACATTCAGCCCCAGCGTCTGTACAGCCGCTTTCGCGTTCTCGTACTGCTCGTGACAGGACTTGCAGCCGGCACCCAGAACCTTGACGCAGCAGATGCCGTTCACCGGGGCGCCGCAGCAGCAAGCGGATGCTTCAGCCTTGGAGGCGGAGTTGCAGCAGCAAGCGGATGCTTCAGCCTTGGGGGCGGAGTTGCAGCAGCAAGCGCTTTCTTCGGCTTTGGATCCGGCGCTGCCGCAGCAGCAGGACTTCTTTTCTTCTTCCTTTTTCTTTCCGAAATTGAACAGTGACATGATTTTTTCCTCCGTTTATACAAGAATGTATTGAATCGCGTTGAAGAAATATCCCACAAGAACGATGCCAAGGGTACAAATCGCAATAAACAAGCCAAGAAGCTTCGGCTTTACCGCCTTTCGCAGCATGACAATGGACGGCAGGCTCAGGGTTGTCACGGCCATCATAAAACTGAGGATGGTTCCCAGCTGTGCGCCCTTGGCAAGCAGCGCTTCCGCCACGGGTATGGTGCCAAAAATGTCCGCGTACATGGGGACGCCTACCAATACTGCAAGAATTACGCCAAAGGGATTACGGCTTCCCAGAATGTTCTGAATCCAGGCTTCCGGAATCCAGTTGTGGATCACCGCCCCGATGCCCACACCAACGAGAATATAGGGAAACACTTTCTTGAAAGTGCCGATCACCTGCTCTTTGGCATAGATCAGGCGATCTTTTACCGTCAGATCCGGCGCTTCGATGTCCACACCGCCTTTGGCTCTGCGGATAAATTCCTCCACATCGTTTTCCATATGCAGCTTCTCGATCAGCGTGCCGCCCGCAACGGCGACAACCAGCCCGAGGACGACATAAATGAAGGCGACCTTTGCCCCGAAAATGCTCATGAGCAGCACAAGACTTCCCAAATCCACCATGGGGGAGGAAATCAAGAAAGAAAAAGTCACGCCCAAGGGCAGCCCTGCACTGGTAAAGCCGATAAACAGCGGAATGGAGGAGCAGGAGCAGAATGGGGTCACGGTGCCAAGCAGCGCGGCAATGATATTTGCCCAGATACCCCTGAATCTTCCGAGGATGCGCTTACTCCGTTCCGGCGGGAAGAAGCTCTGGATGTAGGAAATCACAAAAATCAGGAAGCATAGCAGCACCGTAATCTTGATCACATCGTAGAGAAAAAACTGAATGCTGCCGCCCCAGCGGGATGCCGTATCCAGCCCCAAGGCAGATAATCCTCTGCCAATGACGCCATTCAGCCATTTCATACTGAGGATTTCGTTCTGGAAGAAATCCCAGGTTGATGCCAATACATTCATAAATGATCCTTTCATATCGGTAAATTGAAATTTATCGATTTATAATATGGTATGAAAGCCGTGCCGGGAACTGGACTTCAGGATTCACAGCACGGCTTGCTTTCGCAGGTTGGATCGTCAGCAGCTAATCCGGTCAAATAGTCCTTGGCAATCTGAACGCCCTCCGGGCAGATGCGGTAGTGCATCCACTTCCCCTCCTTGCGTCCAACGACAATCCCGGAATCGCAGAGAATTTTCATATGGTGGGACAGGGTGGGCTGGCTGATGCTCATTTCTTCCAGCAGCTTGCAGGCACACTTTTCACCGCTTCGGAGCAGTTCCAGAATTTGCAGCCGGTTTTCATCGCAGAAAGCCTTATACACTCTGGCGGTTTCTTTATTTCCCAATGTCATTTTTCGCCACACATTCAAGATTTTCGATGTGCTTATAGTATATGCTATAAATTTAAAAGTGTCAATATGTTTTTGCCGAACCGGGACAGAATTCCGGGACATATTTTGCCGCCTAAAGCTTCATGATCGCGCTCACGGCTTCTGAGGTGGTGGTTTTGGGAATCAGCTCAAAGCCCAAAAGACCGGTATAGCCGCAGTCCTCCAGACAGGCAAATACATTGGCGTAGTTGATCTCGCCGGTTCCGGGCTCATGGCGGCCCGGGGCGTCGGCAACGTGGATGTGGCCAAACTGGTCTGCGTAGGCGCGGATGTTGTCGCAGATGTTTCCCTCGTTGAGCTGCATGTGGTAAACATCGTACAGGACTTTCAGATTGGGGCAGCCGATCAGCCGGGTCATCTCGGCGGCCATTCGGGTGGTCCGGAGGAAGTTACCCACATGATCGGTGGTGACATTCAGCGGCTCCAGGTTCATCCGGATGCCGCTTTCCCAGGCAATTTCGGCGCAGGCCAGCAGGGTTTCGTACATGGTGCACAGCTTCACCGTGTGGGAGAGTTCATCATAATGGCTGATGACCGCACCGTCCGGGCCGAGACCGTTGGAGTGGATGGTCAGACTCCGGGCACCCACCTTTTTGGCGGCCGCCACGGATTGTTTCAGAAAATCCAGATACGCCGTTTTCTGCTTTGGATCGATGAGTGACAGTTCCGCGTCTCCATTGAAGCCGGAGATGCCGATACCGGCCTGCTCCGCGGCGGCCTTTACCGCGTCAAGATTCTTGTCCGTCCAGCTCCAGAATTCGACAAAATCAAAACCGTCATTCTTTGCGGCCCGGAACCGGTCCAGAAAAGGAAGCTCACGGTACATGGGCTCGATACATGCGGATTTGCGGAATTTCATGTTCGTCACCGTCTTTCAGCTTTGTGTGCTAAAAACATAATATAAACGACCCGCTTCGTTGTCAATAGGAAGTCTGCAAACTTTCAGCTGCCGGATACGCCTAACGGAATCGGAACAAAGGGAGCAACGATTCAGTTGCGGCAGAGAGTTTCGCGTGAATGATCGTTTAGCGTACTGGCGCGGGAGCGCCCCAAGGCTCCCTTGTGCAAAGGGTGGTGCTGCACGCAGTGAATCAAAATCCTAATGATTGCCGGGGGCAATCATACCTTAATGAAACTGTCGCGAAGCGACTGAGGGATTGTGCAGTAAAATGTTTTAAAACTGACACCGAATCGGCGAAAAGGAACTTTTTGTGCGAAGATCTTGCAAATTTAAAACAGATATGATACCATATAACCAAACATAAGAGTGAAAAGGGAGGGGTCCAAATGACAGAACTGGAAACCATGCAGCGGGCGAAAATGTACATGGAAAAGCTGGCACAGGGCATTGACCCCATTACCGGCCAGGAGCTGCCGGAGGATTCCGCGCTGAACAATGTGCGGCTGGCAAGATGCTTTTTCTACGTTTCCGATGTGCTGGGACAGGTGATTGCAAACGGCGGGGTGATAGGCGGTAAGCCCAGACTGCAGCCCTTTGCCATCACGGAGCAACAACTGGCAAGGGTTCGGATTTCTCAGGAGCCTGTCCGGGTGACACAGCTGGTGGAAATGATCGGCACGGCGGTGGAGAATCCGCAAATGAAGAAGCTCAGTACAACTGCAATCACAGATTGGCTGCTGGAAAAGGGCTTCCTGGAAAAACAGACCACGCCGGACGGCAAGAGCAGACGGGTCCCCACCGACAGCGGCCGGATGATCGGACTGTTTACGGAAACCCGGCAGGGGCAGTACGGAGAATACCTGGCGGTATTTTATAATGCCGAAGCCCAGCAGTTTGTACTGGACAATCTTTCGGATATGCTGGGGAAATAAGTTCCGTCAAAACCGGAAAAGGATATGAACCAATTTGCATTAAAGGCCGCCGTTTTCCGGCGGCCTTTAATGCGTATATGTGCAGCTTATTCGGCGTTTCCGGTCCGCTGGCCCCGGCGGTACTGCTGGGGGGATGTGCCGGTGGCGGCGTGGAAGAGCCGGTTGAAGTGGCTTACGCTGCTGTAGCCCAGGCGGCCCGCGATGTCCAGGACGGTCAGATCGGTGGAGGTGAGCAGCCGCTTGGCGGATTCCATTTTTGCCCGGGTGAGGTAGGACACCACCGTTTCTCCGGTGTACTTCCGGAAACCGCGGATGACCACCGGCGGGGAATAGCCGGCCAGACGGTAGATGTCCGAGGCCTGACAGGCGATGTACTCGGGGGAGTGGATCCTGCGGAGGACCTGGTTCAGCCACTCCGGCGCACCGGCCCAGATACCGGCGCGCTGTTTTTCCAGAATGACCAGGGCATTAATGAGCATCTGACAGATGACCATGGTAACGTAGGTTTCCGGCGAACCGTTCTCCCGGAGCAGATTGATCTCCCGGGCGCTTTGCTTGAATTGGGCAAAGTCATTATCCTCCAGCAGGACCTGCCGCTGGGGGACCCGGAGAACATCCTGCAGGCTGGTTCCAATGGCGGCGCAGAGCTGCTCCAGCTTTTCCCGGGTCACCGGCAGGTTAATGTGGATGCACCGCCCGCCGGACAGGGGCGTAAACTGGTGCCGGTCCTGGGGGCGGATCAGGCAAAGGGTCTTTTCTCCCAGCTCCTGGGAGACTCCGTTGAGGATGTGGTTGGTTCTCCCCGAGGTGATGATAAAAAATTCATAGTAGTCGTGGTCGTGGAGGGAGGTGTAGGCGGCGTCCCACCAGTGAAAGGCCGCGCCCTGGGAAAGGAGCCGGGGATTGTTGTGATAGTATACAGTTGTTCTTCCGTATAGCAGGCTATTTGTCTGTGTTTTATCCATAACGGACACCTCCTGCCGAATTGATATCAACAATATATTACCATATTATTCTGGGGAAAGCAACGGCGGCAAAGCCACAGGAAAGCCGGATTGTTAAAAAAATCACAGCTTTCTTAAATAAAATCCGCAGACGGGAGCCGGGGGGCAATGCTATACTGTTAGCATAGCCGAAATACCCCACGGCAAAGAGAAAGGAGCATCCCAATGGAAGATCTGCAAACCAACGCCATGAAACGAACCCGCCCCCTGCGCTACGCAGTGGGAATGTTTGGAACGTCCATCCCGGTAAACATGTTCAAGACCTATGCCGCGTTCTTTTATGTGGACAGGCTGGGCCTCATCACCACGCCCCAATACTCCCTGATCCTGTTTCTGTACACGTTCCTGGATGCCATTGACAATCCGGTATATGGCTTCCTGTCCGACCGCACCCGAACCAAATGGGGCCGCCGCCGTCCCTGGCTGCTGATCGGCGCGCCGCTGCTGGTGCTGTGCTTCATCCTGTTTTTCAATCCGCCCGCTTTCCTGGCCCCGGGTTCCGCCTTTTCCTATGTGCTGATTATGTACATGCTCACCGGCACCCTGGATTCTCTGATCAATGTAAACTACGGCGCCCTGTTCCCGGAGCTGTTCCCCACGGAAGCCTCCCGGGCTAAGA
>CAZVDH010000073.1:0-9796 GCA_964625595.1 uncultured Oscillospiraceae bacterium
TCCTTAATTGTCAATTGTTCATTGTCAATTGTCAATTAAATTCCAATTTGTCTGTTCCCTGCTGTCAGGCCGGTATGTATCAGGACCCCAGAAGCAAATAGTGCCACACGCCGGCAATCTCCCGAAGGAAGTGGTTTACTTTCTGGGAAAACCGGCTGGTTCTGGCGGGGATTCCGGCGAACTCCACACCGCAGTCACGGGTCATCATCCCCGCCCGGCACAGGTGGTACTCGCTGGACACAACCCACAGCTTTTCCGGCCGCACACCGGTTTTTTCCTCGATCAGGTCCAGGGAGAACAGAATGTTCTCCTGGGTGGAGGTGGCCTTGTCCTCCATCCAGACCCGGTCCGGATCAATGCCCATGGCCGTCAGCTCGTCAAACATGCTCTGAGCCTCGGTCATGATTTCATCCGGACCCTGGCCGCCGGACACCACGGCGATGGTGTTCGGATGGGCGGCAAGGTAGTCATAGGCCCCGTAGATCCGGTCCCACAGTGACACGGAGGGCCCGTCGGCACGGACCTTGGCACCCAGCACCACCAGATAATCCGCTTCCTCTCCGGGATTCCCAAAGCTTGCCTTGATGATCACGGCTTCGGTAATGGCCGCCGCCGCAGTGCCCAGAATGAGCAGCGCCGTGACGATACCCACCGTAAACCTTGTGAACCGGGGCAGCCGGACACCCAGCCTGGGCACCAGCGTATAGAAGAGGATCACGGCGATCAGACCGCAGCATACCAGCGCGGAAAAGCTATAACCCGGCAGCATAAATTTGAACACAAACGCGGCGGCAGCCAGACCTCCGCAGCACAGCCAGGGCAGCAGCCGCAGGAGCCGTCTTCCCAAAGTCGGCATATTCATAGGTTTCCCTCCCGGAATTGTTTCCTGCATTTTACCACAGTTTCCCGGCAAAAACAACCGTTTCTCCCGGCCGCGGAAAAGAAATAAGAGAAAATTAAGAGATTGCGCCCAAAAAAGACGCAGCCGTTATATTTCCGGTTTATGGTTATTGACTTTCATAAGCACACTGACAAATTGGAATTTGACGGGCCATCGGATTCCCGGTCATTGCGAGCCAGTGCTCCGACTTCCGTGGCAATCCCCCTCGAATTTCCGAATCACGAACGTCTACCTCCGTAGGGGCGCTCATTGAGCGCCCGGCAGGGAAAGGTTCTGTATTCGTATTTCTTTCGGCGAAAAGGTGCCATTCAACGTAATTTTATTCTGGAATTCGGTACATTTTTGCGGGCGGTCAATGACCGCCCCTACGGATGGATGACGATAGGCAGCCTGGAATTCGATGGAGATTCCCACACCAGTCTGCGGACTGGTTCGGAATGACACGTTCTGACGATGCGCCAAATTCCAATTTCACAATCAGCTTACTAACCGCCGATCGCCTAATTCCTGTTTTATGTTTTTTCCATTTATGTTAAATAAAAGCGGTTTTTGGCTGGAAAAAGGCGGAATACTATTAAGGGATCTGGATTCTTCCGGCAGAAAGCTTAGTTTTTAATTAATTATTTGCAAAAAGTCTTTGCAAAGTGAAAGATATGTGATATACTATTGTGACCAAGCTATGGTATTTATAAAAATTACCGCTAAAGAGGAAGAAAAATGGAAGATTTATCCAAAGTTTCTGTTGTACTGCCCTCCCTGGACCCGGACGAAAAGCTCACTGCCGTAATCGACGGGCTTCTGGAATATGGCTTTCAGGATATTATTCTTGTCAATGACGGCAGCCGGAAAGAGAAACTGCACTACTTTACCGACGCGGCCAAGGCCCACCCGGAGATCACCCTGCTTACCCACGAAGTAAACCGGGGCAAGGGTGCCGCCCTGAAAACCGCCTTTACCTGGTTCCTTGCCAACCGGCCCCAGGGGCTGGGAGTCGTCACCGTGGACGGGGATAACCAGCACCACCCGGAAGATACCCGGGCCTGCGCTGCGCACATGCTGGAAACCGGCCATGTGACCCTGGGCTGCCGGGATTTTTCCCTGCCGGATGTGCCCCCCAGAAGCAGGTTCGGCAACCGTACCACCTCCCTGGTATTCAAGCTGTTCTGCGGCATGACCATTTCCGATACCCAGACGGGTCTGCGGGCCATCCCCCGCAGCGCGGTGGAGGTATTTAGCCAGGTGTACGGAGACCGGTTTGAATACGAGACCAATATGCTCCTGGCTATGAAGACCGACGGAATCCCCTTTGACGAGGTGAAGATCCGCACCGTCTACATAGAGGAGAACAAGAGTTCCCATTTCCATTGGCTCCGGGACTCCTGGCGGATCTATAAGCTGATCCTTGCCCACTTCTTCCGCTATACCCTCAGCTCCCTGGTCTGCGCCGGGGTGGACACCGTAAGCTACTGGCTGCTTTCCCTGCTGCTGTCGGGTCTTCTGGGGGGCTTTGCTCTCACCGCTGCCGCAGGCGTTACCGCGAGGGTCATTTCCTCCCTGGTAAACTTCTTCCTGAACAAGAACGTGGTGTTCCGCGCCAAGGTGAGCACCGGGCGGGCACTCACGCGCTACTATGCTCTGGCAATCCCCCAGATGGGTGCCCAGATTCTTCTGACCCAGGGCCTGTATACCCTTTTCCAAATCAGTGACCGGGCAGGCGGCCTCAGAACTTTGTGGTATGTGGTCGTGATGGTGGTTCTGTATTTCGTAAGCTATACGATCCAGCAGCGCTGGGTCTTTGCACCGCAAAAATCTGAATCCGCGAGGTAACTAAGTATGCGTGAAAAGAATCAGAATCAGCCCCCCCGCAGCAGCCGGGAGGCGCAGAACAACGTTACGGTGAAGCCCCAGAAGAAGAAAAAGAAAGGCGGCTTCTTCGGAAGATTTGTCCGCCGGTTCTTCCTGCTGCTCTTTACTCTGATCTTCCTGGTGGTGGGATCCCTGGTGGCAATTATGTACACCGTCTTCAATGGTCCCTCCCCCGCCGCCCGGGATGTGCTGACCATGTCCCTGCTGGAGCCCAGCGCCACCAAATGGATCCCGGGACTGTTCCTGGGGGACGAGCTGGTGGAGCAGATCCGGGCGGATCAGGGTACGGAGCTTACCGATGATGTGTCGGACAGCTCCCAGGTGGTCATCAACCGGGGGGACACCCTGTCCACCGGCGGCGACGAATGGGCCAAATACCCCGACGGCATCCGTATTGAGTCCTACGGCGGCAAGACTTTCAACGCCCATATCATGATCGTGCGGGATCCGTCCCGGGTGTACATGGCCATGTCCACCGAAAACTGGTCCACCAGCATTCCCGGCACCCGGATCAATCAGCAGATCGAGACCGAGGGTGCCATCGCCGCCGTCAACGCCGGCGCGTTCCTGGATAACGGCACCGCCGGTCCCGAGGTCGGCAGCGTACCCAGCGGCATCGTCTATGCCCAGGGCAAGTTCCGCTCCAACAGCTACCGGGAATACCTGCAGGAGTCCGGTTTCGCCGGCTTCAACCAGGACGATGTTCTGATCGTTGCCAAGAGCATGACCGTGGAGCAGGCCAACGAGCTGGGCATCCGGGACGGCTGTGAGTTCGGTCCCGTGCTCATCATGAACGGCGAGGTCAACGATGTGGCCTACAACAGCAACTCCGGCTTTAACCCCCGTACCGCCATCGGTCAGCGTGCCGACGGCGCGGTGATCTTCCTGTGCATCGACGGACGGCAGCCCGGCTCCGTGGGCGGCACCTACAAGGACTGTATCGATATTATGGTGGAATATGGTGCCGTGAATGCCTGCAATATGGACGGCGGCTCCTCCTCCGTCATGATGTACCGGGATACCTACGGCAGGTACGGGCAGGCCGGTGAGGTTCAGATGATCAACAGCTACTCTCTGCTTCAGGCAGAGCCCAGAAAGATGCCGGACTTCTGGATGGTCCGGCCCGAATGAGAGGTGAAGACGATGTACCGCGGAAAATTTCAATCGGATAAGCGGGAGGGCACGCCCGTCTACCGGGAGCCTTCCCCTGCAAAAAACACCCGGACCTCCGCCCAGCAGCCCGTACGGCAGACTGCATTCCAGCGTCCTGCTCAGACGCAGCGGACCGCCCAGACCCAGCGCGGCACCCAGCAGCGTGAGGTCCCCCAGGCAGCGCCCCAGCGCCGGGGGCCCCGGGTAGGCGGCATCATCTTCTATACCCTGTATTTCCTGCTTATTTTTGTCTTCTGCGCCGGCACCTGGCTGGCTACCAAGTGGCTCCAGGGTTGGCTGGTGGACTTTGAGGCCGCACAGCCCACCGTCAAGAGTCAGGAAGTTTTCGACCAGCTCTTCGGGAATCCCGATTGGGCCGCTCTTTACAAATCCGCCGGGATCCAGGACACTCCCTATGAGGGCGTGGATGCCTATGTCGCCTACATGCAGGAGAAAACCGCCGGCCAGACGCTGACCTACTCCGAGACCTCCAACGGCACCTCCCTGGACAAGAAGTATATTGTCAAGCTGGGAGATGAGAAAGTCGCTTCTTTCACTCTGTCCGGCGCAACGGAGCATAAGACCGATATTCCCGACTGGAACCTGGGCAGTGTGGAGCTGTTCTTTGACCGGGCCGAGGGCTACAGGATTCAGAAAATGGACGGCCATACCGCCTATGTCAACGGCGCGCCCCTGGATGACAGCTTTACCATTCAGATCGCCACCACCAAAGCAGACCAGTATCTGCCCATCGGCACCACCGGCCTCAAGACCTGCATTCAGCAGATCGACGGCCTGATGGCCCGCCCCACGGTCACCATCAATGACCAGGCAGGAAATCCCATGGAGGTCAGCTACGACGAAGAAGCCGGTATGTTCATTGAGCAGACCGAGGCCAATACCATCTCCGACGCGCTGCGGCAGCGGTCCATCGAGGCTATGGAGGCCTACGGCAAATTCCTGCTGAACATCGGCAACCGGGCCACCGTCGCCACCTACTTTGACCCTGCGGGGGATGCCTACAAGAATATTATGGCAGCGGACCGCAGCTGGACCAAATCCGGCTCCGGCCAGAAGTTCATGAACGAGGAAGTCTCCGAGTATGTCCGGTATTCCGACACCCTGTTCTCCGTCCGGGTCGCCATGACCATGACCGCCACCCGTACCGACGGCAGCATCAAGGAGTTCCCCATTGACTACACGCTGTTCTTCACTCTGAAGAACGACAAGTGGATGATCTACGACATGATCGCCGGTTCCATCCAGATCCCGGTTGGCCAGGTGCGGCTGACATTCATGGACGGCGACACCCAGCTGAGCACAGGCTTCTATGACACCGAAACCGAGGAACTGCTGACCCCCGTGGTTTCCGTGCCCGAGGGCAAGCGCCTGTCCTGGGTCCGGAAAGACCGGGACGCCAACGGCCGCCAGCAGCTGACTGTGGTGTTCACCCCTGATGAAACCGGCCTTGTGACCCTGGCCTCCGGCACCATCCTGGAGCCCATGACCCTGTACACCTATATTGAAGACGCGGCTGACACCGCGGCGGAAGGAGGCGAGTCCTGATGCTGGAAGCTGTAAGACAGCTCCTTACCTCTCTGGCAATTTCCTTTGATCTTCCCATTCTGGAATGGATCCAGGCTCATCTGCAATGCGGATTTCTGGATAAAACCATGCCCATTATTACCCTGTTCGGTGACGGCGGCATTTTCTGGATCGCCGTGGCGGTGTTGCTCCTGTTCTTCCCCAAATACCGGAAAGTGGGATTCTCTATGGGAGCGGCCCTGATACTGGGCCTTATCGTGTGCAACATCACCCTGAAGCCCCTGGTAGCGCGGATTCGCCCCTATGACCTGCAGGAAACCCTGGGTAACCACATCAATCTGCTCATTACCGCCCAGCATGACTACTCTTTCCCCTCCGGGCATACCATCGCTTCCTTTGAAGCCTGCGTCGTCCTGCTGATCCATGACAAGCGCATGGGCATCCCCGCCACCATTCTGGCCTGTTTGATTGCGTTCTCCCGGCTGTACCTGTATGTCCACTACCCGACCGACGTGATCTTCTCCGTATTTGCCGGTATCCTGTTCGCGTTCCTCGGAAACGCTATTGTGAGCCTGATTTACCGCCGTCTCCCCCGGGGCAAATACGAGCGTCTCGAAAGTCTGTAACACCCCATAAAGTCACCGCCTGCCTCAAAACTGAGGCAGGCGGTATTGTTTTTATTTTATAAACAAAATTGGACGAAAATGATAGTAATTATTTCAAAATCCTCCCGAAGATACCATAATTGTCAACTGTCCATTGTCATACTATTTCTCGATAAAATGGTTAATACCATTTTATCCTGCGCATTTTGCGCAGGCCGCCGGTGGCGGCGAGAAATGTATGGACTACGTTTTTTGCGGCGATGCCGCTGACCGCTTGACAGCGGTCCCATAAAACGGTATTAAACCGTTTTATGAAAAACTAGTATCAATTGTCAATTCCTTTGCCCCAATAGTACACCCGGGTCTCGTAGGGCTGGAGGGTTTTCTCCTGAGGCTCCCCATAGTTCTGCAGCACAAGCTGGGCCTTGGACAGGTCAAAGCCTCGGGGCACTTTCAAGGAGATCGGCTCGTCGGCAAAGGAGCACAGCACCAGAAGCTTTTCGCTTTCGCTGCTCCGGCTGTAGGTATACCGCCGGGAAGAAAGGGCATGGTACTCCCGGTAGCTGCCGCTGCGGACGACCTCCAGGGACTTGCGCAGGGCAATGGCCTTTTTATAGAAATTCAGCAGAGAGTCCGGGTCCTTTTCCTCCGCCTCCACATTGACCTCCCGGTAATTTTGATTTACATAAAACCACGGTTTCCCGGTGGTAAATCCGGCGTTTTCCCCGGCGGTCCACTGGACCGGTGTCCGGGCGGAATCCCGGGAAGCAAGCCACATCCGGCGCAGCCTCTTCCCCTCCGACAGGTGCAGGGCGGTATTTTCATACTGCCACCGGGTCTGAATGTCCTCGTACATGTCCGGACTCTGGGGCCGCCAGTTGGTCATGCCGATCTCCTGGCCCTGGTAGACAAAGGGGGTGCCTTTCTGGAACAGGTAGGCCGCCGCCAGCATCTTGCCGCTTTCCGTCCGGAACCGTTCGCTGCCGTAGCGGGAAATGATTCGGGGATGGTCATGGTTTTCCAGGTAGAGCATATTCCAGCCCTTGCCGTCCAGCTTCTTCTGCCAGGAGCTCCAGGCCCGTTTCAGCCTGCGCAGAGAAAAGGGCATATGGATGAAGTCCGTAAACAGGCAGTCGGCGCACATGCTTTGAAACTGGATCATCATATCGATCTGCCCGCCCGGCTTCTCGGCAATGTAGGAAAGGGCCTTTTTCGGGGAAACCAACGGCGCCTCCGCCAGGGTCATGCAGTCGTAGTCTGCCAGCACATCCCGGTAAAACTCCGACAGGTACTCGTGGATATGGGGGCCGTGGTTGTAGTAGCGGATACCCTTGTTGGAGGGCATCAGGTAGTCATTGGGAAGCCCCTCTTTTTTGGAAATGTAAGTAATGACATCCTCCCGGAAGCCATCCACACCCAGGTCCAGCCAGAACCTTAAAATTTTCTTTACTTCTTGGCGCACCAGGGGATTATCCATGTTCAGGTCCGGCTGCTTCACGGCAAAGATATGCATATAGTATTCGCCCCGGACCTCGTCATACTGCCAGGCCTTGCCCTCAAAGCAGCTGTCCCAGTTATTGGGCAGCTTACCGTTTTTCTTCCCGGGCCGCCAGATATAGTAGTCGGTGTAAGGCTCCTCCCTGCGGCGGCTTTTCTGGAACCAGGGGTGCTCGTCGCTGGTGTGGTTCACCACCAGGTCCATGATGACTTTCATGCCCCGGTCATGGGCACCCTGCAAAACCTTTTGGAAAGCCTCCATGCCGCCGTATTCCGGAGCAATGTCCATATAATCCGAAATGTCATACCCGCAGTCCGCTCCGGGAGAGGGATACAGCGGGGAAAACCAGATGCCGTCCATCCCCAAAGATTTCAGGTAGTCCAGCTTCTCATAAACGCCCCAAAGGTCTCCCATGCCGTCGCCGTCGCCGTCATAGAAGCTCCTGGGCCAGATCTGGTAGAACACCAGGTCCTTGTACCACCGCGTATGTTCCATATTCTTCACCTCCCGGCCATTGTAGCACATAATGACGGAAATGTCACCCAAAAAATACGTTGACACTGTAAAAAATAACGGATACAATAGAGTAAAACCGCTCCCTTTAAGGAGGCCATGAACAATGGAGAAACAAAACAATCGAAACAAATACTTTTTCGGCCTGGGCACTGTGGGCAGAGACATGTTCTACGCCTTTGCGTCCAACGCCATTCTGTACTTCCTGTCGGATGTGCTTTCCCTGCCCCTTTGGGTGTTTGCCGCTACCAGCATGGTTCTGTCCGTCCTGCGGATCTTTGACGCCCTGAATGACCCCATCACCGGTCTCATTATCGACAATATTCACTCCCCCTGGGGCAAGTTTAAGCCCGCCATTGCGGTGGGCGGTGTGGCCAGCGTCATTTTCTATCTGATGCTTTTCGGCAATATCGGCACCGGCTGGGGCTTCATTATCCTCTTTGCCGTCGCCTATCTTCTCTGGGACATCAGCTACGGCATCAATGACATTGCCTACTGGACGCTCCTGCCCGCTCTGACCACGGATCAGAAGCAGCGGGAAAAGAACGGCGCCTTCGCCCGGATCTGCGCCAATGTGGGTATGTTTGCCATTATGATCGGCTGGCAGCCCATTACCCAGGCTATGGGTGACACGCCGAAGGCATGGTTTCTGGTGGCCTGCGCCATGAGTGTGTTCTATCTCGGCTTCCTGTGCTTCCCCATTTTCGGCGTAAAAGAGGACCGCTCCATCGTCCAGTCGGAGGAAAAAACCACCCTCCGGCAGATGTGGCAAGCGATTTCGAAAAACGACCAGCTTCTGTGGACCACCCTGGCCATGGCCCTGTTTCAGGTGGGCTACTGCACCACCACCGGCTTTGCCATCTACTACATGAAGTACCTGTTCGGCAATGAAAATATGTACGCCGTGCTGGCTGCCGTCTGCGGCGTAGCCCAGCTGGCGGCCCTGGGGGTATTTCCCCTGTTTTCAAAGCGGTTCAACCGGCGGCAGCTATACTCCGGGGCAACGATGCTGGTGCTGGCGGGGTATCTGGTATTCTTCTTCGCGGAGCACTCCCTGATTCTCATTGCCGTCTCCGCCGTTCTGCTGTTTATCGGTCAGGCCTTCATTCAGCTGCTGATGCTCATGTTCCTGGCCGACACCATCGAGTACGGCCAGTGGAAACTGCGCAAGCGGAACGAGTCTGTCACCTTCTCCATTCAGCCCCTGGTTAACAAGATCGGCGGGGCCCTGTCCACCGGCATTATCAGCATCGCTCTGATCGTCTCCGGCATTAAGCGGGGGGAAGAAACCGCTGCCGCCATCGGCCCGGCAGGCCAGGAAACGGTAAAAATCGCCATGCTTGCAATTCCCCTTGTGATGATTGTGGCAGGCTTCTTCATCTATCTGAAAAAGTATAAGATCGACGAAACATTTTATGCCTCCATTCTCCGGGATCTGGAAGACCGGGGCGAACTGAAGCCCGTGCAGCCGGCGGACAAACCGTAACGGACCGGGTCTTAAGTCGTCTCTGCCCTGACCCGCCGGGAGTCGGTTCATGCCATAGGGGACGCGTTTATGCGTTCCGCAATCGGAAATTAAGGTTATCTTTATTAAGCGCACTGACAAATTGGGAATTTGGCGGGCAGTTAAGGTACACGGGTGGTTAGACGCCTTGCCCCCCGCACTTGTGAGGGGGGTGTCCCTGCGCTAGCGCAGGGACGGGGGGAGTACGAATT
>CAZVDH010000074.1:0-9604 GCA_964625595.1 uncultured Oscillospiraceae bacterium
CGCAAAAAGCGCAGGATAAAATGGTATTAACCATTTTATCGAGAAATAGTATGATTTGCTCATTCATTCTCCAGCGCCGCGCCAACCAGTCCCAGGAAAAGCGGATGGGGCTTATTGGGGCGGCTCTTAAACTCCGGATGGTACTGTACCCCGATATAGAACCGGGTGTCGGGAATCTCCACGGTTTCTACAATATAATCATCGGGAGAGGTCCCGCTGATCACAAGTCCTTTCTGCTTCAGAAGTTCCCGGAAGTCGTTGTTGAATTCATAACGGTGGCGGTGACGCTCGGAAATATTTTCCTTTCCATATGCCCGATACATCTGGGTTCCCGGACGAACGTGGCAGGGATAGGATCCCAGCCGCAGGGTGCCGCCCTTGGCAACATGCTCGTTCTGATCCGGCAGGAAGTCGATGACCTTATGGGCAGAGGCAGGATCAAACTCACCGGAGTTGGCGTCAGAAAGCCCTACCACATACCTGGCAAAGGCTATGACTGCCACCTGCATGCCCAGGCAGATTCCAAGATACGGCACATTATGCTTCCGGCAGTAGTTTGCTGTGAGGATCTTCCCTTCAATGCCCCGGTTTCCAAAGCCGCCGGGCACAATGATGCCGGAACAGTCGGAAAGAATCTCCCCTACCGTCTGGTCGGTGACCGTTTCGGAATCAATCCACTTGATGTCCACATTGGCCCCCAGCGCATAGCCCGCGTGGCGCAGGGCCTCCGCGACAGACAGATACGCGTCATGCAGCTGGACATATTTTCCAACAAGACCAATGGTCACGCTGCGGGTACGGTTCTTGATTCTGTCCAGCATCTCGTTCCACTCCCGCAGGTCAATCTGCGGCGCATCAATGCCCAGCTCCCGGCATACAATTTGGGAGAAGTTGCTTTTTTCCAGCATAATTGGCGCTTCATACAGCACCGGAAGCGTTATATTCTCAATCACGCAGTCCGGCTTTACATTGCAGAACATGGCGATTTTTTTGAAAATAGAGTCTTCCAGCGGTTCATCACAGCGCAGAATAATGATGTCGGGATTCACGCCCATGCCCTGAAGCTCTTTTACAGAGTGCTGGGTGGGTTTTGACTTATGCTCATCAGAGCCGCGGAGAAACGGAACCAGGGTCACATGAATAAACAGGCTGTTTTCCTTGCCAACCTCCAGGGAAATCTGCCGGACCGCTTCCAGGAAAGGCTGGGACTCAATATCGCCGATGGTACCGCCAATCTCGGTAATGACCACATCCGCATCCGTCTTTTTTCCCACGGAGTAGACGAATTCCTTGATCTCATTCGTAACATGGGGAATGACCTGAACCGTGGAGCCCAGATACTCCCCCCGCCGCTCTTTATTCAGCACATTCCAGTAGACCCGGCCCGTGGTCAGGTTGGAGAATTTATTCAGGTCCTCGTCAATAAAGCGCTCGTAATGTCCCAGATCCAGGTCCGTCTCGGCACCGTCTTCCGTTACATATACCTCACCATGCTGGTAGGGGCTCATAGTACCGGGGTCCACATTGATATAGGGATCCAGCTTCTGAGCAGCCACTTTCAGTCCCCGGGCTTTCAGCAGGCGACCGAGGGAGGCTGCCGTAATGCCCTTGCCCAGGCCGGACACCACGCCGCCGGTAACGAAAATATACTTTGTATTTTTCATAAGTTATTTCTCCTTTAAAAAGGGGGTTCGGCCCCGGGGGCAGCCGATGCTGTCCCGGAACCGAACGCCCCTGTCGGTTTATTCACGATACTCTCCGCCGTCCTGCGCATTCTTACGCATTTTGGGGGGACTGATCAGAATCACTTATCGTAGGTTCTGATAATGCTGTCGGCAACTTCCCGGCGGGAGAGTCGGGTATCCATCGCCTGTTTTTCAATATAATAGTGGGCGTCCTGTTCCGTCATGTGATGATGCTGGATGAGCAGCCACTTGGCTCTGTCCACTCTGCGAATGTCTGTCATTTTGTCCTGGAGGTTCTGATTCTTCCGCTCCATACGGGAGAGTCTGGCAGTTACGGCAATCAGAAGCTTTACAGCGGTATAGAGCGTTTTTCCGGATACCGGGCGGGAGAGGGTCAGCACTCCCCGGTCCTCCACCTGGGCGGAAACCGCCTCATACTGCTCCGGCTTCGTCAGCAGCAGGATGCCCATGGGACTTTCCGCAAGCTCCAGGGCAAGCTCCACGCCGCTGCAGTCCGGCAGCGGGGAATTGATGATCACAATATCCGCCGGCGAAACAAAAAGGGCCTGCCGGGTTTCCTCCGCGGTACAGGTCAGCGCAGCAAGACAGCAAACTTCACCGGGCAGGATCCCTCCCAGCGCGCTCCACGCCTTCTCTCCTATCCCGGCGGCGAGAATCCGATAGATTCGTTTTTCCATCTTAGCCTCCCCGGATACATGGAAGCCTCAAAACGCGGTTCCATCGGCAGCGTCTTACCGTAAAAGGCGTCTGTCAGAGCTCACAGGGATTTTGAGGCAGCATATACAAAAAAAGAGGATGCACCGCCCCGTACTTCTCGCCCGCCAGCAGTAAACATCCTTGTTTACAGAACGATTATACCCATTTTTGTTTTTCCTGTCAATCTTTTTTCTCTTGGAAGAAAAGTACAAATCTGGATAAAGGGTTTTCTTTCTTTTTTTCGGATTCAACAAAAATATTTTCTACCCGAAACTTTCGGTTTCTTCCCCCTTGACAGAAACCGATCCGGGATGTAAAATTCACCCATCAGAATAACCGCAGGCGACAAGGACGTCGCTTATGGGCAATGCCTGTAAGCGCCTTTGTCGCTTTTTTGTATGTGGTATTCGGTTTTATCCGCGAAACTATTTGTATGGAGGAGAAGAATATGGTTACAGAGATTTTTTCATCCATGGTTTTTGACGACACCACAATGGAGGCCCGGCTTCCCAAGCAGACCTACAAAACCCTGCAGAAAACCATCAAGGACGGCAAGCACCTGGACCTGGAGGTTGCCAATGTTGTGGCCAACGCCATGAAAGACTGGGCAATCGAAAAGGGCGCCACCCACTATACCCACTGGTTCCAGCCCATGACCGGCATCACCGCCGAGAAGCACGACAGCTTTATTTCTCCCAAGGACGGCGGCAGAGTCATCATGGAGTTCTCCGGCCGGGAACTGATTCAGGGCGAACCTGACGCTTCCTCTTTCCCCTCCGGCGGCCTGCGGGCCACCTTTGAGGCAAGAGGCTATACTGCCTGGGACGCTACCTCCTATGCCTTTATCAAGGACGGCGTGCTGTGCATTCCCACCGTATTCTGCTCCTACGGCGGTGAAGCCCTTGACCAGAAAACGGCTCTGCTGCGCTCCATGGAAGCGATCAACCGGCAGGCCCTGCGTGTCCTGCATCTGTTCGGCAATGAGGACGTTACCTCTGTTAAGACCACCGTCGGCCCCGAGCAGGAATACTTCCTCATTGACAAGAGTGTATACGACCGCCGGAAAGACCTGATCTACACCGGACGCACCCTGTTCGGCGCCCGTTCCCCCAAAGGTCAGGAACTGGACGATCACTATTTCGGAACCATCAAACCCCGTGTTGCCGCTTTCATGAAAGAGCTGAATGAGGAGCTGTGGAAAGTTGGCGTTCTCGCCAAGACCGAACACAATGAGGTCGCTCCCGCCCAGCATGAGATGGCCCCCATCTTTACCACAACCAACATCGCTGCCGACCACAACCAGATTACCATGGAGCTGATGCAGAAGGTCGCCAAGCGCCACGGTCTGGTCTGTCTGCTCCACGAGAAGCCTTTTGCGGGCGTAAACGGCAGCGGCAAGCATAACAACTGGTCCATTTCCACCAATACCGGTGTAAATCTGCTGGAGCCCGGCGAAACCCCCTATGAAAACGCCCAGTTCCTGCTGTTCCTGTGCGCCGTGATCAAGGCGGTTGACGAGTATCAGGATCTGCTGCGGATTTCCGTTGCCTCCGCAGGCAACGACCACCGGCTGGGAGCCAACGAGGCGCCCCCCGCCATCGTATCCATGTTCCTGGGCACGGAGCTCAGTGAGGTGCTGGAAGCCATCGAAAACGACACTCCCTACGACAGCAAGGAAAAGGAACTGCTCCGGATCGGTGTGCATACCCTGCCCAAGCTCCCCAAGGACTCCACAGACCGGAACCGCACCAGCCCCTTTGCTTTCACAGGCAATAAATTTGAGTTCCGGATGCTGGGTTCCTCCGAGTCCATTTCCTGCTGCAACACCATGCTGAACACCGCCGTTGCGGAAGAACTGCGGCAGTTTGCTGACGAACTGGAAGGAGCAGCGGACTTTGAAGCCGCGATTCACACGCTGATCCAGCGGGTCATCCGGGAGCACAAGCGTATTATCTTCAACGGAGACGGCTATGATGAAAGCTGGGTGCGTGAAGCGGAAAAGCGGGGTCTGCTGAATCTGAAGACCACTCCCGATGCCCTGGCCCACATGCTGGACCCCAAAAATATCAAACTGCTGTCCTCCCACAAGGTTTACACTGAAACCGAACTGCGGGCTCGGCATGAGGTGAAGCTGGAAAACTACAGCAAGATCATTCATATTGAAGCTCTCACCATGCTGGATATGGCGCGCAAGGATATTCTTCCCGCCATGAGCGCCTACACCGCGGATCTGGCTGAGGCTGTTCACGCAAAGACCGGTCTGGGTGCCGACCTGGACTGCTCCTATGAGATGGACACTCTTCGCAGCATCTCCGCCCTGCTGGGTGAGGCCCACCGGGCCGTCAAGAAGCTGGAAGAGGATCTGACGGACGCCAAGACAATCTCCGGCAATGAAGCGCTGGCAGAGTTCTACAAATCCACTATTCTCGCGGATATGCGTTCCCTGCGTATCGCGGCGGATGAAATGGAATCCATCGCCTCTTCCAAGCGCTGGCCCTATCCGTCCTACGGCGAGATCCTGTTCAGCGTAAAGTAAAAAGGACAGCAAACCAGCCTCCCTGTTCGCTTCCGGCAGGACCAATCCGTTTTCTGCCGCGCCGCTTCAAAGGGATGGCAGACTATGTTTTTTCTCCATTCACAGTTTCATTGCAGGTTCTTCCCTGCACATACAGAAAAAGCGCACTGGCCAGTGCGCTTTTTTTGTATGTCCGGTCTCCCGCAAACTGGGCTATATACGGCCATAGTCCATTCCCTGTTTGCGCAGAAGCTGCTCATGCATTCCGCTTTTCTCTGAGATCCATACCCGCGGTCCTGTACGAATGGTACTGAGCCAGCGGGCAGATCAATTAATATGGCTTAATATTACGGACAATTCTTTCCGCAAAGGCCCCCTGATTCCTATTGCGGGGGTGGGAGCACCCTACCCGCCCAATAGAAAGGCGGAAATTTTTCGAAGCATTTGCTCTGCTACCACTTTTCCAGATGCACCCGGTCCGCTTCCCATTTGGATTCCGCAGAATCTGGCTCGCCGCCCTCCGAATTTTTCATTTCTTCCGCCGGATAACCAAGAGCCAGAATCGAATGGGGGACAATATGCTCCGGCAGGCAGAACAGTTCTGCCTGTTTCTGCACCCTGTCCATCTGGGGCCAGGTTCCCAGCCATACGCTTCCAATTCCCAGCGCGTGTGCCGCAAGGGTCATATTCTGGGCAGCAATCGCACCGTTGATTACCCAATATTCTCTGGCCCGCGGAAACGCCCGGTTCAGATCTCCGCAGATCAGAATACCTGCATCCGCGCCAAGAAGGGGCTTCGCCGGGTTTCCGTTGGCCTGCGCCATGCGGCAAAGCATTTCCTTGTCCTGCACAACTAAAAATGACCAGTCCCTAGCATTGACGCAGCTGGGGCCGCTCATGCCTGCCAGCAGGATGGTATGGAGGTCCCGGTCACTGATTCTGCGGCCCGAATACTTGCGCACGCTTTTTCTTGAAAAAATCGCTTCCAACGCGTCCATTGCTTTTCGCTCCTTTTCTGTCACTTTTGGCGTTTATTCCTCCGCTGTATTCAGTGACATGAGTTTTTTCCGGAATATCTTCCGGGCAGAGAAGACAGCATACAGCACAGCCAGTCCCTCCGAAATCCACATGGCATA
Source organism: uncultured Oscillospiraceae bacterium (assembly GCA_964625595.1). Taxonomy (GTDB): domain Bacteria; phylum Bacillota; class Clostridia; order Oscillospirales; family Oscillospiraceae; genus Faecousia. The sequence goes on from CAZVDH010000074.1 coordinate 6,054, forward strand.
CCAGATGGCTCTCACGCCGCCCAGCCTGCCGAATATATGGAGCAAACGGTCTGCCGGGACATCCGGAAGCCCCTGAATGTCAGCCGCACCTCATGGTTGAGAGCCATGATCTCCGTGGGAGTGACGCAGCCGGGGGTCACGGGAATGTTATTTTCGACGCACCAGCTGACAATCTCCTCGCTGCAGCCGGGAAAACGATGAACTTGGCACCTATCTGAACCGCCAGCCTGCACTGCTCCAGATTGATGACGGTGCCTGCGCCTACCAGAACATCGGGGCAGCTTCCCGCCACCGCCCGAATGGCTTCGGGAGCGCAGGCGGTGCGGAAGGGGATCTCCATGGTGTCCACGCCGCCGGCGCGCATTGCCTTGGCGGTGGGGATGGCATCCTCTGCCTTTTACAGAACAACTACCGGCACAACCACAGAACGTGCCAGTCTTTCCATCACTGTCATAGCTTTCCCCCTCATTACACGCCGGAGTAGGCAGCGAACCCCGCGTCAATGGGAAGCACCACGCCGGAGATGGCGGAGGCAGCTTCGTCATCGGTGAGGAAAAACACGCCGCCCAGCAGCTCCTCGGAAGCCACAAAGCGCCCCATGGGAGTGCCTCTCAGAATCTTCTCGGAGCGGGCAGTGGGGGTGCCGTCGGGGTTAAAGAGCAGCGCCCGGTTCTGATTGGAAACCAGAAATCCGGGAGCGATAGCATTGGCACGGATGCCGCAGCCCGCGAAATGGGTAGCCAGCCACTGGGTGAAGTTGGAAATGGCGGCCTTGGCACCGGAGTAGGCAGGTATCTTGGTCAGGGGGATGTAGGCATTCATGGAGGAGATGTTCAGAATGTTGCCGGACTTCCGGGCAACCATATCCTTGGCAAAAGCCTGGGTGGGCAGGAGGGTGCCCTGGAAGTTCAGCTTGAACACAAAGTCCACACCGCCGGCATCCAGATCAAAGAAGGTCTTTTGCCCCTCTTTTGCTTCATGCTGGTATTCGTTGTCGGTGGTAGCCCGGGGATTGTTGCCGCCCGCGCCGTTGATGAGGATATCGCAGGGGCCGAGGTCGCGGAGCACCTGCTGATGCACCGCTTCCAAAGCCTCCGGGTCGAGGACATTGGCCTTGTAGCCTTCGCAGACGAAGCCCTCGGCCTTCATCTCGTCAGCCAGTTTCTTGACGGCTTCTTCATTCAGATCCAGCGCGGCGACCTTGGCACCGGCTCTGGCATAAGCACGGGCCATATCGCCGCAGAGCACACCGCCCGCGCCGGTGATGACAACCACTTTATTTGTAAAATCATGTTTCAGAGGCAGTTTCATAATCCATATCCTTTCTTATGTATGAACTCCAAAGAATTCATTTGTATTGTTGAAGCAAATATCCGCAATGAGCTTGCTCAGGTATCTTTCGTTATTCGGATACTGTCCGCTTTCTACCCACTCTCCCACCAGCTCGCAGAGCATACGGCGGAATTACTCATGACCGATGTAGCTCAGAAAGTAAATCCGTCAGCATTCCCACAAAGCAGCCCAGCACGCCGTTGCCGGCAAGATCCGCCAGCTGCTGGCGCATACCGGGGCGGTTATCGTTGAACCACCACGCGCTGCCCCGCTGGAGCTTGCCAGATAAAGAGACTTCCGATTTCAGACTATCCGCAGCGCTTGAGAAGAACAAACCAGCACGCTTACGCTTTATTCCTCACATGAGAAAACATGACTGCCCGATTGCACATGGAAAGTACCGCCGTCGGGCAAGCAAACCTCGGCTGTTACATTGGCCGGGATCATTACCTCAAACACGACCTGATCCTGCTCATAATGCCACTTGCTTTCAATGGTTCCCACAGGAGAAATCCATTTTGCTTCCGCATGTCCAAGTTTTTCGGAGGGTTTGGGGGCAATGGTCAGCTTTCCCCCGGTCAGCCGAATACCGCAGACATCCCCCATCAGCCAGCCGGAAATCGCGCCGTAGGCGTAATGGTTCAGGGAATCGTGTACCGTTCCATCCTCCCGCACACCGTCCCAGCTTTCCCAGATGGTGGTGGCGCCGTGCTTCACCGGGTAAAGCCAACTGGGGGCGGTATCCTGCAGCAGAAGCCGGTAGGCCGTATCGGTATGACCGTAGTCGGACAGCACCCGGCAAAGAAATGGCGTTGCCAGGAAGCCCGTGTTCAAATGGTAGTTATTGTCAGAAACCATTTTGGTCAGTTGATCTGCCGCTGCCTGGGACTCCGCTTCATCCAGGAGTCCAAACGCAATGGGCCGGACGTATTCCGCCTGACGTTCAGAGGTAATGACACCGTTTTTGGTGCAGGTATAACGGTATGCATTCCGGGCCCCCTCCGCAATGTCCTTATATCTTCTGGAATCCTCGGTTTTCCCCAAAATATCCGCGATCCGGGCAACCAAACCGGCGGACTTATAATAGTAGGCTGTGGCCACCTCGGGAGCGCCGAACATCATGTTCTTCTTCATGGTGTCCATACTGCTCACATCCGGTTCCAGCCATTCTCCGAAGTGGAAGCCCTCATCCACAAGATACTTTTTATAAGGATTCAGCAGATTTTGGATCCGGGTTTTCCTGGCTCGTTCTTCCACAAATGCCAGCCACCTGACCATCATCTCATAGTTTTCTGCAAGAATGGTCTTGTCGCCGTAAGCTTCATACAGTGCCCAGGGCACCAAAATGCAGGCATCCCCCCATCCGGAGGAGCCCTGCAGCATATTGGATATGTAGCTGCCGCTGTTATTGACAGGGGCAATATTGGCAACCAGGCCATCCTCCCGCTGGGCAAGACGGCATTCTGCCAGCCATTTCCGCAGGATGGGATAGCAGTCACTTAAGTAAACACCGGTGGGTGTAAAGGCGCCCGCGTCCCCTGTCCAGCCTGCCCGTTCCCGAGTGGGACAGTCCGTGGGAATATCGCAGAAGTTGGAGCGCATACTCCACAGGCTGTTGAGGAACAGGCGGTTCACGTCTTCATTGCCGCAGGTGAAGAAGCCGGTCTGCGGCATTTCCGAATAAACCGCGATGGCCGTAAATTCCGCGTCCGTCAAATCCACGTCGCTTTCCACTTTGGCGTAGCGGAAGCCAAAATAGGAAAAGCTGGGCTTATACACGTTCAGGCCATCCTTGCAAATGTAATCGATGCGCTGGGGGATTCCGCCGTTTTTGTTCCGTTCACCGGGGTCAAAATTGGATTGGGTGAAGTTCCCGTTTTCGTCCAGGGTTTCCCCGTGCCACAGGGTAATCTTCTGTCCTGCTTTCCCATAAACTTTCAGTTCGGTGTAGCCCGCCAGATTCTGCCCGAAATCGACGACTGTCTCCCCATTGGGGGTCTTGAAAATCCTTCCCAGGAAGCGCTCCTGTTCCAGAATGGGGACGGAATTAGAGCAGACCAGCTTGTCAAAGCCGTAATCCTTTACGGAAACGCCGTGCCAGTTGGTTATGGCTTCCATCCGGGCATCGTAGGTTTCGCCTTTTTCCATATCGTTCAGGCGAACAGGGCCGGATTGACTGGCCTGCCAGGTTTCGTCACTCAGGAGAACCGGCTTCCCGG
>CAZVDH010000075.1:0-9437 GCA_964625595.1 uncultured Oscillospiraceae bacterium
TAATCTTGAAACTCTTTCGCATTTTCTCGGTCTCACATCATTGACAAATGAACAGAAAGGAAAATTCCCCGGTAAAAAGAAAAAATTCAGGAAGCTCTGAATAAAGCGGCAAGTGCTGACGGCGAGGAATTTTATTTCAGCCGAAAGTTTTAAAACGAGGGAATCCTTTGTGTATTGCCCGTTTTGAAAACTGCACGGATGGAGCAAAAGCACCGCCGTTCAGCCGAAGCCGATTTGTTCAGAACTTTCTGAAAAAACATGGGGGCCGAAGCCCCCATGCCGTACCCGCTTTAGCCGTAACGCATCCAATCATGACCTGCACGAAAAGGCAGGTGGGATGCCGCTCCCGACTTTCGCTGCTCCCAACGTCCACCCTACGTCAAAGCGAGGGCGGGAGGTCTGCAATCCAGCCGGGAAGTCAAACTTCCCAATTCAAAAATGTGGGTCCAAAAGGACACGCCACGCACCAAGCAGGAAGAAAATCACGCCTGGGAATCGTCTTCCTCGTAAAGGGAATCCATAATCAGGCGGTAGACGGTCTGCAGCTCCTCCTCATCCTCGATGGCAAGAAGCAGCGGCTCTCCGTCCTCCTCCGTGGATTTGAGGATGCTGACCTCCAGACTGTCGCCGTCTTCCTCACCGGCGGGAACCACCGCCAGATAGGTCGCGCCGTTATATTCCAGGGTGCTCAGCACCTCCAGCTCGTATTCCTTTCCGTCCTCATCCACGATGGTGAGAAAATCGGAACCGTATTCGTCAGCCATAGCCATCCTCCTGATTGTCTGCTGTCAGCTCTATTCTACCCCGGGACAGAAATAAAATCAAGAGGCATTTTTATACGAATCGGCGGGATAAAATTTGGTACGGGAAAATTCCGGCAGCGGACAACCGGAAATCTGCGGCTTTTTCAGGGAAACAGGATAATATCGGAAATTTTTTAAATACAAAGTCCGTCTAAGAAAGATAATCCTCCAGCAGCCGTTCCAACGCGTCCCGGGAGCCTACACGGATTCCCTTTGCCAGACTTTCCTGGTCCGCAGGCGGGAGCAGACAGGCCCGGACGGGAAACACTTCGATTGCTTTTCCGGTTTCTCCGTCCAGAAGCGCCAGCTTGCCGCCGTGGATGCCAAGGACAAGTCCGGATAAGAGCAGCGCAAAAAGGGCGTTTTTTACATTTTTTTTCATATCGTCTCGCGGATGCCTCCTTTCGGATAGTATCTCCCGGATTTTATGGTTTATTAATAAATTAGGTCTTTCGTTTTTGGCAAGAATATGCTATAGTTATACGAACGGCTTTGTGCCGTGCGACCGATTCACAACACGGAATGATTCTCCCCGGTATCTGCCGGGGTATCGGAGGTATCCCAATGGCAAATGAAAAGAAAAACAGAAAGAGGGTCAAAAAGCCCAGGCAGGAGTGGAATCCCCACTGGGTCATCAAACTCCTGTACACTGTCTTTTCGGTTGCGCTGTCTGCTTTTAAAATTGCTGTCGGTGCCGCCGTTACGGTCGCGCTGATCCTGATCGTCTGCGGCATTGTCTTTGTGGGAGCCTTGGGCGTGTATCTGCAGGAGGACATCCTTACCGAGGCGGCGGACTGGTCCATCGACGGTTATGATATGGACGAGACTTCCTTTATTTACTATGTGGACAGCGGCGGAAATATTCAGCTGCTGCAGCAGATTTATACCACTACGGACCGGCAGCCTGCTACCCTGGACGAAATTCCCCAGGCCCTGATCGATGCCACCGTTGCCATCGAGGATAAGCGGTTTTATGAGCATCAGGGTGTGGACTGGATCACCACCGTCAAGGCCTGCGCCAATATGTTCTTTGGCGGCGACTCCCAGTTCGGCGGCTCCACCATCACCCAGCAGCTGGTCAAGAACGTGACCGAAGAAAAGAGCATTACCGTTCAGCGAAAGGTCATGGAGATCTTCCGTGCCCAGATGTTTGAGCGGGAATACGATAAGGATCTGATTATGGAGCGGTATCTGAACCAGATCTATCTGGGCAAGGGCTGCTTCGGTGTCAAGAGCGCGGCGGCGGCCTACTTCGGCAAGGAGCTGCAGGATCTGACCGTGGCGGAATGCGCCAGCCTTATCAGTATTACCAACAACCCTTCCATGTTCAATCCCTATTCCACCAGCGTCTATATGTATAAGGGGGAGGAACGGGACGGCGCGGGGCGGAACCGCTACCGCCAGCTCAGCGTTCTGAATGAAATGAAGGAGCAGGGCTACCTGACCCAGGAGGAATACGAGGAAGCGGTAAGCCAGGAAATGGTTTTCAAGGACGGCATCTCCGATGAAGACCGCTGGGCGGTGTGCGATACCTGCGGCTACGGCGGCACGGTAAAAACCTATACCCATGAGGGAAATATCTATTTCTGCCCGGAGTGCGGCAGTGAGACTCCGGTCACCCTCAATGCTTCCCAGCATGTGTATTCCTGGTTCGTGGACGCGGTGATTATCGATGTTGCTTCCGACCTGGCGGCTCAGGATGGTCTTAACTGGGACGAAATGGGTGAGGAGCTTCGCAACACCTACCTGGAGCAGATTCAAAAAGGCGGCTACCATATTTATACCACCCTGGATATGGATGTGCAGAACCAGGTGGACAAGATCTATACCGACCTGAATGAGATTCCCACCACCCGGAGCACCCAGCAGCTCCAGTCCGCCATCGTGGTCATTGACAATTCCACCGGCGATGTGGTGGCTCTGTCCGGCGGCGTGGGAGAAAAGACCGACTTCTTCGCCTACAATAAGGCAACCCAGGCAAAGCTGCAGACCGGCTCCTCCATGAAGCCGATCTCCGTGTATGCCCCCGCCTTTGAAACCGGAGAAATCAGCCCCGCTACCGTCATTAAGGATCTGCCGTACAGCTACAGAGGCGGTGCGTTCCCCCGGAACGACAACCGGGTATACAATTATTCCCGGACGATTCTCAGCGGTATTATCCGGTCCGTGAACACCATTGCGGTGGGCACCCTCAATGAGATCGGCGCCCAGTACAGCTATGATTTCGCCAAGAACAAATTTGGCTTGAGCTATCTGACGGACAACTATAAGGCTTCCAACGGCCAGATCATGTCCGACATTGCCCAGTCCCCTCTGGCTCTGGGCGCGCTGACCGTAGGCGCTACGGTGCGGCAGATGGCGGCGGCCTATGCCACCTTCCCCAACGGCGGTGTGTACCGGGAGGCCCGGACCTATACCAAGGTTTACAACAACCAGGGCAACATTGTCCTGGACAACACCCAGGAATCCGAGAAGATCCTCAGCGACAGGACGGTCAATTATATCAACTACTGCCTGTATAACGCGGTGCAGAGCGGTACCGGCACCCCTGCCCAGATCAAGGGGCAGAATGTCGCCGGAAAGACCGGCACCACTTCCAGCAATAAAGACCGCTGGTTCTGCGGCTATACGGACTACTATACCGCCGCGGTGTGGTGCGGCTACAACCAGCCGGAGAAGATCGTCCTCACCGGTGTCACCACCAACCCTGCCGCCCGGCTGTGGAAAAAGGTCATGGAGCCTATCCACTCTGGACTGGCCCGTCAGCCCCTGTATGACGGCAGCAGCTTCCGCACCGTGACGGTGTGTCTGGATTCCGGAAAGCTGGCTACGGATGCCTGCCGGGCGGATGCCCGGGGCATTGCCCGGACGGACAGTGCTCCCTGCGGCACAGGGGATGCCCCCACCGCTACCTGCGACAAGCATGTGATGGTGGAGTACTGCGTCACCGGCGGCGGTGTGACCACGGAGTACTGCGCCCTCTTCCCGGATGTCGAGATCAAGGCACGTTCTCTGGTTCGAATGACAGAAGCCGAGGTAGAGGAGATCCGCAGCGCAATGAGTGTAGGCCTGAGCTCGGAATTCTATGATGATTCCTATGTCTTCCTCGTGGACAGCAGCGGTGACCCTCTGCCCTGGCACGGATTCCGGGGAAATGCCAATCCCAATTCCAACGCGCCCTACCTGGAGTGTCCCCTGCACACCAAGGAAGCCTGGGATGCGTATCAGTCAACTATTGAGACGGAACCGCCTACGGAGTCAGATCCCGGCATCTGGGGCGGCGATGACCAGCCCGGCGCGGATACCCAGCCCGAAGGTGACACGCAGCCCGACGGCGGAGACAGCGGCCTGTGGTAATGCCCGGCCTGCTTTGCCGGACGAAAAAAGAGTGACAGAAGCAGATCGCTTTGGAAAGAGGAAAGATATGCTATGGATTTCAGACCGGTGGAAAGATTATGAGGTGCTGGATGCCTCCGATGGGGAGCGCCTGGAACGGTGGGGTAACTATATCCTGGTCCGCCCGGATCCCCAGGTGATCTGGTCCACACCCCGCACCGCGCCCCAGTGGAAGCGGTACGATGCCCGGTATATCCGCTCCAGCACCGGCGGCGGCCGCTGGTCGGAGCACACCCTGCCCGCTTCCTGGAAGATCGGGTACGGCGGCTACCTGACCTTTCAGGTCAAGCCCATGAATTTTAAGCACACCGGTGTTTTTCCGGAGCAGGCTGCCAACTGGGACTTTATCCGCGGGAAGGTGGCGGATGCCCACCGGCCTGTGCGGGTACTGAACCTGTTTGCCTATTCCGGCGGCGCAACTTTGGCGGCGGCTGCCGGGGGCGCGGAGGTTTACCATGTGGACGCTGCCAAGGGTATGGTGGCCTGGGCCAAGGAAAACGCGGTCCTGTCCGGCCTGGGGGACAAGCCCATCCACTGGATCGTGGACGACTGCGCCAAGTTCATTCAGCGGGAGATCCGCCGGGGAAGACGGTACGACGGGATCATCATGGATCCGCCCAGTTATGGCAGAGGCCCCAGCGGCGAGGTCTGGAAGATGGAGACCAGCTTTTACCCGTTCCTCCAGGAGACGGTAAAGCTGCTTTCTGATAACCCGCTGTTTGTTATCATCAATTCCTATACCACCGGGCTTGCGCCCTCCGCCGTCAGCTACTGCGCGGACACGGTGTATGCCGCCCGTTACGGCGGAAGCACACAGGCCGGGGAATTGGGACTGCCGGTGAAAGCCAGCGGCCTGGTGCTGCCCTGCGGCGCGGCGGGACGCTGGACACCGGATTCGGAGGAATAAACTTGGAAAACATCATTTCTGCGGAGCATCTCCGCTTTGCCTATCCCGGTCTGGATGGAGCGCCGGGCGTGACCGTATTTGAAGATCTGAGCCTGCAGGTGGAAGCCGGAAGCTTTGTGGCGGTGCTGGGCACCAACGGCTGCGGGAAATCCACCCTCGCCAAGCATTTTAATTCCATTCTCCTGCCCTCCGGCGGGAAGGTGTATGTCTGCGGAATGGATACTGCCGATGAGGACCGCCTGATGGCGATCCGCCGGGCGGTGGGAATGGTTTTCCAGAACCCGGACAACCAGATCGTCGCCAACGTGGTGGAGGAGGATGTGGCTTTCGGCCCGGAAAATCTGGGTGTTGCCAGCCCGGAGATCCGCCGCAGAGTGGATCAGGCCCTGCGCCAGGTGGGAATGTACGAATACCGGGAGCATGCCCCCCATCTGCTGTCCGGCGGACAGAAGCAGCGCATCGCCATTTCGGGTATCCTGGCTATGGAGCCCAAGTGCATCGTTTTGGACGAGCCCACCGCTATGCTGGACCCCCGTGGGCGGAAGGATGTCATTGACACCGTGAAGAAGCTGAACCGGGAGAAAGGCATTACCATTGTCCTCATCACCCACCACATGGAGGAAGCTGCCGAGGCCCAGCGTGTGGTGGTGCTGGACAAGGGAAAAATTGCCGCCGACGGAACCCCAAAGGAAGTGTTCCGTCAGGTGGAGCTGCTCCACAGCATTGGTCTCGCGGCCCCGGAGACGGTGGAGCTCTGTTATGAACTGAACGGCAGGGGAGCGGGGCTGCCCCTGGACGCCATCAGCCCCGAAGAATGCGCACAGGCACTTTACGATTGGGTAAAGGCCTGATCCGCTGGAGGAATGAATTTGGAACCGATTCTTGAGGTCAGAAATATATCCTATGTATACAGCGCCGGTACGCCCTTTGAGCACCGGGCGCTGGAAAATGTATCCTTTTCCCTGCGCCGGGGAGAGTTCGTGGGGGTCATCGGGCATACCGGCTCCGGCAAGTCCACCCTGATGCAGCAGTTAAACGGGCTTTTGAAGCCCACCTCCGGCCAGGTCCTGCTGGACGGCAGGGATTTTTGGTCGGACAAGAAGCTTACCCGGCAGGCCCGGTTTCGGGTGGGCCTGGTGTTTCAGTATCCGGAATACCAACTCTTTGAAGAGACGGTATATCAGGATATTGCCTTCGGGCCGAAGAACATGGGCCTGGACGAGAAAGAAGTGGACCGCCGGGTCCGCAGCGCCGCGGAGCTGGTGGGCATCACCGACGACCAGCTGAAAGCGTCCCCCTTTGACCTTTCCGGCGGACAGAAGCGCCGGGCGGCCATCGCCGGGGTCATGGCCATGGAGCCGGAGGTGCTGATCCTGGACGAGCCTACCGCCGGCCTGGACCCCGTCGGCAGAAAAGAGATCCTGGATCAGATCGGCGCTTACCGGGTCAGCCGGAACGCCGCCGTGGTCATGGTCAGCCACTCCATGGAGGATGTGGCAAGGCTTACCGACCGCCTGCTGGTGCTGTGCGGTTCCCGCCTTGTCATGGACGCGCCTCCGGCGGAGGTGTTCACCCATGCGGAGGAGCTGGTGGAAATGGGCCTGAGCATCCCCTATGTTACCCAGGTGTTCCTCCGGCTTCGCCGCATGGGCCTGGATGTGCCCAATGTCTATACCCTTTCCCAGGCAGAGGAAGCCCTGATGGCGCTGAAAGGGGGGACGCGGCATGCTTAAAGACATTACCCTGGGCCAGTATTTCCCGGGAAATTCCGTCATTCACCGGCTGGATCCCAGAACCAAGCTGATTATGACGGTGCTCTACATCGTCGCCTTGTTCGTAGCGGGAGGGTGGCTGTCCTACGCTCTGATGCTCGTCTTCCTGCTGACCTGCATCCGGATCTCCCGAATTCCCCTCAAGTCCATCGTCCGGGGCATGAAGCCCCTGGTGATCATTGTGATCTTCACCGGCATTCTGAACCTGTTTTACACCGAGGGGGGCAAGGTTGTCCTGCAGGTGTGGGTTCTTACCGTCACCACTGAGGGACTGAAGCGGGCGGTATTCATGGTGGGAAGAATTCTGATGCTGGTTTCCGGCACTTTCCTGCTGACCTATACCACGTCCCCCATCAGCCTGACCGATGGTTTGGAGAGCCTGATGGGACCGCTGAAAAAGCTCCGTGTACCGGTGCATGAGCTGTCCATGATGATGTGCATTGCCCTGCGGTTCATCCCCACCCTCATTGAGGAAACGGATAAAATTATGAGCGCCCAGAAAGCCCGGGGCGCGGACTTTGAGACCGGCAGCATCTTACAGCGGGCAAAAGCCCTGATTCCGGTCCTTGTGCCCCTGTTTGTCAGCGCGTTCCGCCGGGCGGACGAGCTGGCCACGGCAATGGAGTGCCGGTGTTACCAGGGCGGGGACGGCAGAACCAAAATGAAGCTTCTGCGCTATCACCGCAACGATTTCGGGGCGCTGGGAATCGGCGCGTGCCTTGTTGCCGGTACTGCGGTGCTGGCCGCTTTCGGACTGTGAGGAAGCCATGCGGAATATCGCCCTCTTTTTGCGGTACTTAGGTACCGCTTACCACGGCTGGCAGGTCCAGAAAGACCTGCCCACCGTGGCGGCGACCCTGGAAAAGGCGGCTGCCATGGTGGTAGGTCACAGCGTCCATGTCACGGGCTGCGGGCGTACCGACGCCGGGGTCCATGCCAGATGCTACGTTGCCAATTTCCATACCAGCTCCACCATTCCGGCGGAGCGGCTTCCCTATGCCCTTAACACCCATCTGCCCTGTGATATTGTGGTCACCCGGGCATTTGATGTGTCGGAGGGGTTCAACGCTATCGGCTCCTGTGTCCGGAAAGAGTATACCTACCTTATTTATAATTCCCGGCTGAAAGATCCGTTTTATGTAAACCGGGCCTGGTTCTATCCCCGGCATCTGGATGAAAAGGTGATGCAGGCGGCGGCGGACCGGTTTGTGGGCACCCATGATTTTGCGGCGGTCCGAAGTGTGGGAACCGATGTCAAGTCTACGGTCCGGACCGTATATTATTATGATGTGGAGCGGCGGGGGGACCTGATTTCCCTGCGGGTCTGTGCCAACGGATTTCTCTACAATATGGCCCGGGCCATGGCGGGAACGGTGGTCTATGCCGCTGAAGGAAAGATTGCCCCGTCGGAAATCGGCGAAATTCTCGCCAGCGGGAACCGGACTGCCGCCGGGCCCACTGTCCCTGCGGGGGGACTTTATATGACCCATCTATGGTACGATAACGCATCGGAAAAATTTGAATGTGCCGGCGACCCGCCGTGTTAATAATTTGTTTTCCCTTTTTTCGGAAGAGTGTGCTATACTTCTGAAAAAAGAAAGGATTCTTTGGGATACTCTGAATAATCTCCTGGGCCGGAGCATCCGGCCACGGTTTTTGCCTGTTTGATCAGCGGGTCCCTTGGAATAAGGAGTGTGAAAGCAATGCAGCCAAAAATGTGCGCAAAATGTAAGAAGAATATAGCCGTGGTCTTCATTACAAAGGTGGAAAACGGCGTTACCATGAACGAGGGGTACTGCCTGAAGTGTGCCCGGAGCCTGGGCATTCCCCAGATCGACCAGGCCGTCAAGCAGATGGGCATTTCCGAAGAGGACCTGGATCTGCTCAGCGACGAAATGAGCAGCATGTTCGGCCAACGGGAGGACGGGGAAGCCGAGGACGATGAAATTGACAGCCAGACCGCGACTTTCCCTCTGCTGAATCAGATGTTCGGAAGCCCCAGCAACCCCAATGCAGGGCGTCCTGCCCCCCGGAAAGAAAACGGGAAAGAGGAAGACAGCCCGAAGAAAAAAAGCAAGCGCCATAAATTCCTGGACAGCTACTGCATGGACCTGACGGGCCGTGCCCGGGAGGGGAAGCTTGACAAGGTGATCGGCCGGGATGTGGAGACGGAACGGGTCATTCAGATCCTGAACCGCCGCCAGAAGAACAACCCTTGCCTCATCGGCGAGCCGGGCGTGGGCAAAACCGCCATCGCCGAGGGCCTTGCCCAGCGGATCGCCGCCGGGGATGTGCCCTACAAGCTCCGGGACAAGGAGGTTTTCCTCCTGGACCTGACGTCTTTGGTGGCAGGCACCCAGTTCCGGGGCCAGTTTGAAAGCCGGATGAAGAGCCTCATTCAGGAGATCCGGGAGTGCGGCAACATTATCCTTGTGATCGACGAGGTCCACAACCTGGTGGGGGCCGGTGATGCCGAGGGCAGTATGAATGCCGCCAATATCCTCAATGTAGTGTTACAATTGATGTGAGACCAAAAGACTAGAAAAAGGCGATTGAGTT
>CAZVDH010000076.1:0-9169 GCA_964625595.1 uncultured Oscillospiraceae bacterium
GCAAGGCGTCTATCCACCCGCGTGCCTTAACTGCCCTACAAATTCCAATTTATCGGGCTGCTGCGGGAAACCGGCAAATTCATTATCTTATATCTCATATCTTATATCTCATATCTTATATTATACCGCTCCTGCCGGGCAACCTTTGAACTGACCTTTAAAATTTCATGAATTGTCGGGAAAGGGGGTGGAAGTTTTGAATTTAATGTGGTATAATGCATCCAAGTATACCATATGGAGAGAAACGCCTATGATTGAATTATTGGCGCCGGCAGGGTCCATGGAAGCCCTGCGGGCCGCGGTGCAGAACGGTGCCAACGCCGTCTATCTGGGCTGCGGCAATTTTAACGCCCGGCAGAGCGCGAAAAACTTCACCCCCCAGACCCTGGGAGAGGCCCTTAAATACTGCCACATCCGGGGTGTGGCCGTTCACCTGACTCTGAACACCCTGGTCTCCGACCGGGAAATACCGGAGCTGACGGAGCTGATCCGGTTCGCCGCCAGGGCCGGGGTGGACGCGTTCATCGTCCAGGACCTGGGCGTTGCCCAGCTGTGCCGTCAGATCGCCCCCCAGGTGGAAATCCACGGCTCCACCCAGATGACCATCCATTCCCTGGCCGGAGTGCAGCTTTGCGCCGGGATGGGAATGAAGCGGGTGGTTCTCAGCCGGGAGCTGAGCCGGGAGGAGATCCGCTATATCTGCGCAAACTCCCCCATTCCCATTGAGGTCTTTGCCCACGGCGCGCTGTGCATGTGCTACTCCGGACAATGCTACCTCTCTGCCGCCATCGGCGGCCGCTCCGGCAACCGGGGCCGATGCGCCCAGCCCTGCCGCCAGAGCTACGGCTACACCCGGTGGGAAAACCGGTATCCTCTGAGCCTGAAAGACAACTGTCTGGTGCGTTATTTAGACGAGCTTCAGGAAATGGGCGTTGCTTCCCTCAAGCTGGAGGGCCGGATGAAAAGGCCGGAATATGTGGCTGCCGTCACCGCCGTATACCGCCAGGCCCTGGATACCCACGAGGTCACGGATGAAATGCGGGAGACCCTCTACAAAGCCTTTAACCGCCAGGGCTTCACCGACGGCTACTATACAAACCGGGTGAATACCAAAATGTTCGGCATCCACCAGGAGGAAAAGCAGGACAGCACCTGGCTTGCCGACGCCCGGCAGTCCTACGAGACGGGAGAGCGGCCGTTGGTTCCGGTTCGGTTTCTGGCCGAGGTCACCGTGGACGGCAGCAGCCTGACCGTCCGGGACCCGGAGGGCCGAACCTGCACCGCCCAGGGCCCCAGGCCGGAGCTTGCAAGAACCTTTCCCCTTACGGCGGAGGCCCTTGCCCAGCGGGTCGCCAAAACCGGCGGCACGCCCTACTACTGCGCGGACATCCAGACCCGGATCGACCCGGGCCTCATCATCCCCGCCTCCGCCGTCAACGCCATGCGCCGGGACGCGCTGAACCAGCTTACCGCCATGCGGGCCCGCCGGGAGGAGCGCACCCTGCGCAAGCCCAAGCCTATCCCCGAATATAAAGGCAGCCGGGGTCTTCCCGGACTGACCGTCCAGGTCACCTCCCGGGAGCAGCTGACAAAGCAGCTGCTGCGCTCCGAGACCGCCATGCTCTATGTTCCCGTGCACATTCTCCGGGAGGATCCCAAGCTGTGCCAGATGCTTCTGCAGCGGGGCCGTCTGGCCGCGGTGCTGCCCAGAGTCGTCCATGACGGAGAGCTTCCAAAGCTTCTTGCTTCCCTGCGGGATCTGCGGGAGGCCGGGCTCCGGGAGGTCCTTGTGGGAAACCTGGGGCTGCTGGCCCCCGTCCGGGAGCTGGGCCTGCGGACCCGGGGGGACTTCGGCCTGAATATTTTTAACTCCGCTTCCATGAATGTGGCCCGGTCTTTGGAGCTGGCCTCCGCCACCGTCAGCTTTGAAATGACTCTGCCCCAGATCCGGGACCTGAGCAAGGCCGTGGACACGGAGCTCATCGCCTACGGGCGGCTTCCGCTGATGCTCACGGAGCACTGCCTGATCCATAACCGCACCGGCGAATGCACCTGCGGCCAGGGAGCCGTGAAGCTGGTGGACAAAACCGGCGCCGACTTCCCCATCATCCGGGACGGGGATACCTGCCGCAGCGTCCTGCTCAACGGCAGAAAGCTGAGCTGGCTGGACCGGCAGGACGACCTTGCCAAGCTGGGCCTGTGGGCCATCCGGCTGTATTTCACTACGGAAAACAGCAAGGAGACGGACCGGGTGCTGGAGGACTATCTGAATCCCGGGCCCTTTGACCCCGGCTCCTGCACCAGAGGCCTGTACCTGCGGGGCGTGGAGTAGGGAAAGGAAAAGCCTATGGAAATCATTCTTGCCTCCGCTTCCCCCAGGCGGCGGGAGCTTATGGGGCTGTACGGCGTGCCCTTTACCGTCCGGGCTGCGGATATTGACGAGACCATGGACCCCGGCAAGCCCCCCTTTGACGAGGTGGCCCGGGTCAGCCGGTGCAAGGCTCTGGCGGTCAGCCGGGAGCCGGAGGACGTGGTCGTAGCGGCGGACACCATCGTAGTCTGCGGGAATCGGGTCCTGGGAAAGCCCCGGGACGAAGCGGATGCCGCCCGGATGCTCCGGCTTCTGTCCGGAAGCACCCACCAGGTCATGACCGGCTGCACTGTCCTGCAGGGAAGCCGCGCCGAGACCTTTACCCAGGTGACCCAGCTTCACTTCCGCCCCCTGTCCGAAAAGGAGATTCTTCGCTATATCGCAACCGGCGAGCCCATGGACAAGGCCGGAGCCTACGGCATCCAGGGCGGCGCGGCATTGTTCTGTGAGGGCCTGACCGGGGACTATTATAATGTGATGGGTCTTCCCGTTTGCCGCCTGCTGGAAGCGCTGCAAAAGATCGCGCCGGATGTGTTTGCGGGGAAGTGATCCCCCGTCACAAGCGCGCACTATCCGCTTTCCGGTCATTGCGATAAAGCAGCGCACTACTGACCTGGCAATCTCCTTCGATTTTCCGAATCACGAACGTCTACCTCCGTAGGGGCGCTCATTGAGCGCCCAGCAGGGAAAGGTGACCTATTCGTATTTCTTTCGGCGAAAAGGTGCCATTCAACGTAAATTTATGCTGGAATTCGGTATATTTTCGCGGGCGGTCAATGACCGCCCCTACGAATGGATGACGATAGGCTGCCTGGAATTCGATGGAGATTGCCACTGAAGCCGGCGCGCTGGTTCGCAATGACATGTTTTGACGATGCGCTAATTTCCAATTTACTGCATAAAGCCGATAGCCAAATCACCTATTTTTGATCGCCGCGAAGCGGCACCTTACCTCTTCACTATTCACTCTTCACTATTCACTCTTCACTACTTCCCCTCCCCCTGCCGCTTGGGAGGCAGGAAGTCAAAACCATGTTAGCGGCGGATTGGAGAAACCTATGAGACACCTATTCAGCACCCGGCTGCGTATCATTCTGGTCCTGGCCGTGCTTATCACCGCGGGACTGTCCGTGCTTTCGGGCCTGACCAGCCAGAGCATCCCGGATCTGATCATCCAGGGCGCCCTTGCCCCTTTCCGGGCGGCAGGCTCGGCCCTGACGGACGCGGCGGAAAAGTATTACAGCTATATGTTCCGCTATGAGGCGCTGGAGGCGGAGAACGAAGTTCTCACCGCCAAGATCGCCGAAATGGAGGACGTGGCCCGGCAGGCCGACGCGGTGAGCCGGGAAAACGCCCGTCTGCGCCAGGCCCTGAATTTTCTGTCCACCCACGAGGACTATGTGGCGGTGGATGCCTATATCATCAGCTGGAGCTCCACCGACTGGTCCAACACCCTGACCCTCAACCGGGGCACCAATGCCGGTGTGGCGGAGAACATGTGCGTCATCACCGCCAACGGCGAAGTGGTGGGCCTGGTCACCGAGGTGGGCCCCAGCTATTCCATCGTCAAAACGGTGCTGGACTCCACCCTGGAAATCAGTACCAACATCGCCACCTCCGGCTACAACGGCATGGTCAAGGGCGGCTACATTTCCGGCAACGAGACATTGCTTCGCATGGACTACCTGCCCTCCTCCTCCATCATCCGGAACAAGGACCAGGTGGTGACCTCCGGCTCCACCGTGTACCCCCGGGGCCTGATCGTGGGCAGCGTGGTGGACGCCGGCTTTGAAGAGACCGGCGTTGCCAAGTACGCCCTGCTGGAAGCCGCCGCAGACATCCGCTCCCTGGAACAGGTGTTCATCATCACCCAGTACACCACGGACATCACGGAGTGATCCGCCCAACGCAGAATGGAGTTTTTTATGGCAAAATGGAGCATACCCTTTCTGAAGCGGCGGCAGGAGCCGGAATTCAGGCCCGACGCGTCCGGCAGCAGCTTCCGCAAGGTCCTGCACATGACCCAACAGCAGCGGCTGACCTATCTGCGCTGGAGCCTGTATATTGCCGTGTGCCTCCTGGCGCTGATTGTTCAGGATACCATCATGAGCCGGGTCTCCATCCTGGGGGCCACCACAGACCTGGCTCCCGCGGCGATCCTGCTGATCGCCGTCATTGAAAACAGCGAGGTGGGCAGCCTCTTTGCCCTCATTGCCTCCATCTTCTACTTCTTCTCCGGCTCCGCCCCCCTGGCCTACTGCGTGGGCCTCATCACGATTTTCGGCATGGCCGCCTCCCTGTTCCGCCAGAAATACTGGCACCGGAGCGCCGGCTCCGTGGTGCTCAGCGCCGGCGTGGCAGGGGTCGCCTATGAGCTGGGCCTGTGGGGCGTGGGCGTATTTCTCGGCCTGACCCGCTGGGACCGGGCGGGAATCTTCTTCCTCACGGGGCTTTATAACGCCGCCGTCATGATCCCAATGTATTTTCTTCTCGCAAAAATCGGCACCATAGGAGGTAATCAATGGAAAGAATAAGCCGGCTGCGCGCCGTTGTATTGGTTGTACTTTTTGCGTTCATTCTGGTGCTCTTCTCTTTCCGGCTGTTTAAGCTGCAGATCATCGACACCAAGGGCAACACCGATAACACCGTGACCTACGGCACCATCACCACCGTCCGCGCCGCCCGGGGCGACATTCTGGACCGGAACGGCAAGGTGCTGGTAGGCAACCGCGCCAGCTATGACCTGGTGTTCAACCACTACGTTATCAAGTCCGCCGACGACCGGAACCAGTACCTGTATAACCTGCTGAAAAAGTGCGACGAGCTGGGGGTTGAACACTCCGACCACCTGCCCGTGACCACCACCCGGCCCTTCGTCTATACCCTGGATGAATACAGCTCCGCCTGGCAGCGGTACTTCCGGACCTTTATGAACGACTGGAACCTGGACTCCGACATCACCGCCCCCCTGCTGATGGAAAAACTCCGGGCCCGCTATGAGCTTCCCGCGGAATGGACCGACGAGGAAGCCCGGGGCGTGGTGGGCCTGCGCTACGAATTTGACCTGCGGGGCGTTACCAATCTTCCCAACTATGTGTTCATCGAGGACGTGTCCAGTGACGACCTGTCCGCCATTCTGGAGCTGAACACTCCCGGCCTGATGGTGGAATCCTCCACCGTCCGGGAATACCACACCACCTACGCCGCCCACATCCTCGGCTCCATGGGCGCCATGGACCCGGAGGACTGGGAGATCTATAAGAAGCAGGGCTACGCCATGGATGCCTACATCGGCCAGTCCGGCTTTGAGGAAGCCTTTGAAGAGTACCTCCACGGTATCGACGGACAGCGCTACGACGCGGTTTCCAAGGACGGCACCATCATTGAACAGCGCTATGTGGAGGGCAAGGAGCCCGTTGCCGGAAACAACGTGGAGACCACCATCGACATCGACATTCAGAAAATCGCGGAGGACGCCCTGGCGGATGCCATGGACTCCTTTACGAACCCGGAGCGGAACACCTCCGACAGCGGCGACGGTCTGGACGCCCAGGGCGCGGCGGTAATCGTCATGAAGGTCAAGACCGGCGAGATCCTGGCCTGCGCCAGCTATCCGTCCTATAATCTGGCCACCATGACCCAGGACTGGGATACGCTGCTGGCAGACGAGCTGAAGCCTTTCTTCAACCGGGCTTTCGGCGCGGCCTACGCCCCCGGTTCCACCTTTAAGCCCTGCACCCTCACCGCCGCCATGATGAACGGCCTGTATCAGCGGGGCGAGATCATTACCGACGAAGGCGTGTTCACCAAGTACGACGGTTTCCGTCCCAAGTGCTTGTTCTACTCCTCCACCGGCGGCGGCAGCACCCACGGCGACATCGCCGCCCAGTATGCCCTGCGGGTATCCTGCAACTACTTCTTCTACGAGCTGGCGGACCGTTGCACCTGGCAGATGCTGGATGAAACCGCCAAGGGCTTTGGCTTCGGCGAACCCACCGGCATTGAGCTGACGGAGGTGGTCGGCACCCGTTCCAACCCCGACAGCAAGAAAGCCAACCACACCGGCGCGGACGCGGTCTGGGGCGCAGGTGACCGTGTGCTGACCGGCATCGGTCAGGCGGAAAACCGGATCACCCCCCTGCAGCTGTGCGTCTACGCCTGCACCCTGGCCAACCAGGGTACCCGGTACAAGGCTACGTTCCTGAACCGGGTCGCCTCCGCTGACTACCGGACCCTGATCTACGAAAACGAGCCGAAAGTCCTCAGCCAGATGGATATTCCCTACGACTGCTACCTGACCTATCTCGAGGGCATGCGGGAAGTGGCCTCCGAGCCCGGCGGCACCGCGTCCAACTACTTCGGCGGCGTTAAGGACGCTTCCGGGCGGGATTACCCCGTAACCGTCTGTGCCAAGACGGGAACCGCCCAGCACTCCTCCGGCGGCTCCGACCACGGCGCCTTTATCTGCTTTGCCCCCATGGAAGACCCGGAGATCGCGGTGGCCCTGTTCGGCGAAAAGGTGGGACACGGTTCCTCCCTGGCAGGCGTGGCCGACCAGATCATCGAATCCTACTACGAAATGGTCCGCGCCAGCGAAACCTTTACCTATGAAAATAAGCTGAGCTGACGATTCAATATCCGGCAGTGTCCGGAAAACAGAGACGCGCAGAATCTCCCGAGCCGAACGGTTCGGGAGATTCTTTCTGCTTTCATTCAGGTTTCTGCTATTTCTTTGTGCTTTTCGGCTTAACTCAGCAAAACGACAAATTGGAATTTAGCGGCGAGTCGCCGCTGACAAGTCGTAACGGTCCTGGTCTGTAATCGATTTTTCCCTGACCCGCTCGGTGTCGTTTTGTGGTACGGGAAATTGGAATTTGGCGGTGTGGCAAATGCATCGTCAGAACGTGTCATTCCGAACCAGTCCTCAGACTGGTGTGGGAATCTCCATCGAATTTCGAGCAGCCTATCGTCATACAGACTGTCCTATTCTACCATTTCCCGGAATTCGTCCACGAGAAATTGTGCTTCTATCCGGGGGATTGCCACACCAGTCTGAGGACTGGTTCGCAATGACCGGGAATTCGGGTTCGCAATGACCGGGAATTCGATAGCTCGTCAAATTCCAATTGATCTGTTTCCTGCCGACAGCCTGAATTGTCCTTTGTAAATCATCACCCCCGCCGGAAATCCGGCGGGGGTGATGATTTACAGTCTTTTCAAGGGGCGGGAATTGTCCTGGGCAATGAGCAGATCGGAAATAATATCATTGGATACCAGGTATCCCTTGGGGGTCAGGGTCCAGCGGCCGTCGTCGGAGCGCTCCGCCCGGTAATAGGTGCGGTGCTTGTACAGCACCTCCTCCAGGGGCGCAAAGGGCAGCAGGAACTGCTTTTCGTATTCGTCCCCCTGGATCCCCACGCTGGTCCGCAGCCGGAGCATCAGATACTCCCCGGCCCGCTCCCGCAGGGGGATCTCCTGGATATCGTCCATCACATTGCCGCCGGTTTTGATACCCTGGATATAGGTCTGCAGGTCTTTTACCAGGGTGAACCGCTTTCCGGCAAAGTCCGAGCTGGCGCTGGGGCCGAAGCCCAGGTACTCGCCGCCGGTCCAGTACTTCATATTGTGCCGGGAGTACAGTCCCTTTCGGGAGAAGTTGGAAATCTCGTACTGCCGGAAGCCGCGGCCCCGCAGAGCCTCCACCGCCGCCAGGTACATATCCGCCTGCTCGTCGTCGCCGGGCAGATCCACCGCGTCCCGGATCTCATACAGGGGGGTGCCTTCCTCCACTTTCAGGCCGTAGCAGCTCATGTGCTCCGGGCCAAGCTTCAGCACATTTTCCAGGGTCTGCTGCCAATCCAGCAGGGTCTGCCCGGGCAGTCCGTACATAAGGTCCAGGCTCACATTCCGGAAGCCCGCCTTGCGGATGCGCTGGAGGGCGGTCACAGCCTGGGCATAGGTATGGGGCCGGCCCAGTTTCTTGAGCATCTCGTCGCTGTCGGACTGGACACCCAGGCTCACCCGGTTGAAGCCCTCCGCCCGGAGACGGTGGAGCAGCCGGTCGGAGACGGAGTCGGGGTTTGCCTCAAAGGTGATCTCCGCGTCCCCCGTCACGTCGAAGTTCCGGCGGATGGTGGTGAGAATGATGGCGAGGGCATCGGCGCCGAAATAGCTGGGTGTACCGCCGCCGAAATAGACGCTGTCCACCTTATAGCCGGGGGCCAGGGCGCCTGCCTCCTTGATGTGGGCGCAGACGGCGTCCAGATAGCTGTCCATCAGGGAATCGTCCTTGCAGGCCAGGGAGTAGAAGTCGCAGTACTGGCACTTGCTCCGGCAGAAAGGCACATGGACATAGATCCCCAAAGGGGTTTTATTGGCTTTTCTCGTAATAATGGGCATGCGGTAAACCTCCGTTTTCAGTTGACAGTTGACAGTGGACAGTTGACAGTTTCAGTAAAGTTCCAAAACGATCAGTTTTCAACTGTTTTTTGTTGTCTTTACGATTGCCGCCAGCATCTTTTGAATTTCACGGCACTCGCTTATAAAAAAATCGAAATCACTCTTGGAAATGTAATCAGAGACGCTCATCAAGCGAAGCCAATAATCGGTTTCCACTGCCTCTTTCAATGCTATACTGATTTTGCTGACAAAATCTGCCCGACTTTGTGCCTGCTGGGCCTCTGCTACATTCGCTCCGATGCTGGTCCCTGAACGGAGCTGTTGGTTGGACAGAATAAATTCTTTTTAGGTTATCGGCTTAAAACAGCAAATAGGAAACCTGTGATATGGCAGTCCAAT
>CAZVDH010000077.1:0-9079 GCA_964625595.1 uncultured Oscillospiraceae bacterium
GGGGCAAGGCGTCTGACCACCCGCGCACCTTAACTGCCCGTCAAATTCCAATTTGTCGGGCCGTCAGAACCGGTCATTCCGAACCAGTTCTCAAACTGGTGTGGGAATCTCCATCGAATTCCGGGCTACTTTTCGTCATCCATTCGTAGGGACGGTCATTGACCACCCGCGAAAACGCACCGAATTCCAGCATTAATTCACGTCAAATAGCACCATTTCGTCGAAAGAAGTACGAATATCGAAACTTTCTCTGCCGGGCGCTCAATGAGCGCCCCTACGGAGGTAGACGTTCGTGATTCGGGAAATCGATGGGGATTGCCAGGTCAGTAGTGCGCTACTATATCGCAATGACCGGGAATTCGACAAATTCCAATTCGTCGGGCCGTCAGAACCGGTCATTCCGAACCGGTCCGGAGTGGTAGCGGGGGCTAGTGAATAGTGAAGAGTAAAGAGTGAAGAGTGAATAGTGAAGAAGTAACAGGGGGAGCCAGGATATGTGGCTGCCCCAAACCCTCCCACCCGCCCAATTACCCTACTGCTTAGTTGGACTCGGCGTAGGGAGAAAAGGCGGAGCAGCACTCCACCCGGTAGAGGTAAGGCTCCATGAGGATCTCGGCGGTCTGCAGGGCTTTCCAGCCCACGGTGCTGCGCTGGTCCAGGGGGTCGGCGGTGCCGCCGGAGCCCAGCTGCTTGATGATGGTGGTCAGGCCTCCGCCCTCCACATCGGTGACGCCGTAGGCCCCGTCCGCCAGGAACAGGCATCCGAACACCGCCAGATCGTCGGGGCAGCCGTCCTCCGCGCCGGTGTATACCGCGGCCTCGCTGGTCTCGATGAACCGGACCCCGGCCACCCGGCCGATCTCTCCGGCGTACTGGTTCTCGGGGGTGCAGTACTTGTGCATTTCCTCCCACCGGGGGTCGGACATGAGGTCGTAGGCGACATAGGGGTGGATGATGGCCACATAGTCCCCGTTGATCTTTGGGGCGTTGGCAGCCTTCATCAGGGCTGCCACCTTTTTGACCACATCCACGGTCAGGGTGCAGCTTGCGTCCAGGCCGGAACGGTCGTTGACGGCGGTGACGGTGCCGTCGGAAGAAACCTTGGGGCAGTAGTACACGTTGGTGCCGGACTGGAGCACGTTCCGGGTAATGGTGTCCAGGGTCAGGCCCGCCTGACGGCCCACCGCCTTGGTGGCTTCCAGAATGTTGTTGTCGATGGCGGTGAGGTCCAGCACATCGGACAGGCACACATAGTCGCCGTACTGGCTGACGGTGGCGGTGACGGCGGTGGCGGTCATCTTCCGGCCGCTGGGGGTGACACCCTCGGTCAGGGGAGTCATGGCCTTGGGGAGACTGGCGTACTTGCGGAACTGAATCTGCTTGCCGCCGTTCTTGGGGATGGGGCGCTTCTGGCCAAACTGGGCATGAACCAGGTTGGGCCCCGCCTCCTCAATGAGGGCCCGGTCGTAGAAGGCCCGGTTTTCCGCGGACAGTCCTTCGTCCGTGGTCACATTGGTGTTGGCATCCGCCAGAAGCTGAAGATCAAAAATGAAATTTTCCATAGCATTTCTCCTTTCTGATGCAAAACGCTGATGAATCGCTTCCTACCTGAAAACCCGGCGGCCCGCGGTGCCGCCGGGCATTTCATCCATTGTTCATGATGATTCGGTGCATTGTGCGGCCCAGCGCGGTATGCGCCAAGGGCTCCCCTGTGTAAGGGGTGGTGCTGCACGCAGTGAATCAAAATATCAATGATTGCCGGGGGCAATCATACCTTAATGTAACTGTCAGCGAAGCTGACTGAGGGGTTGTAATAAATTTTCTTTGACTGTGCCCATCGTCAGAGCGGACAGTATTATTCTTACCCCATTTCGCTTGCTTGCCATCAAAGACGGAACATTTCACTGCACAATCCCTCAGTCACCAGTCTGCGGACTGGTGACAGCTCCCTTTACACAAGGGAGCCCTTGACGCGTACCGCATCCACCCGCACACACGGAACGATACCGAGAGGGTCAGGGCGGGAACGAGGATGGACCACGTTCGTCACGACTTGGCTGCCCGCCCTGCGGGCTCAGCCGAAGCTGACCTTTTCGCCCCCGGCGATTCTGCGGCACAGGGCCTGAAACTCCGCCTTGCCCATTTTGGAGGCGTCCAGCTTGGGAGCGGCGGCACCCTGGCCTCCCCCGCCGTTTTCCCCCGGTCTTCCGGCAGATGCGCCCAAGGCCCCCGCCAGCTTTCCCTCCACCGCCTTGGCGGTGTAGGCCATGGCGGCGGGGAGAATTTCGTCAAGATGCACCACCTGATAGGCGGTGGCCACGTCCACATCGGCGCAGAGCAGGGCCTGGAACCGGGGATCCCGCAGCTCGGAGCGGAGGTCCAGCCCGGGGTATATTTTCTTTGCCTGCTCCGCCTGGGCTTCCCACTGCTCCCGGATGGCCTTGGCACGGCTTTGCTGCTGGGCCTGCCACTGCTGCCTTTCCTGTTCCCGGTTCGCTTTCTCCGCTTCCCGGTCCCGGACCTCTTTAGAAAGGGCCTCCTGAAGACCCGCCGTGTCCCCGGGGGAAAGATCGAACCGCTTTTCCAGTTCCGTCAGCACCGGAGCCAGGGCGGCGTACTTGTCCGCGCTTTCCCGGAGGGGCTTTGTCTTTGCCTCGTACTGCTCCCGGTAATCTCCCTGGATAAGCCGGTCAAATTCCGTCCCGGGATCCGGGGCGCTTTCCGCTGCCGCCGGGGCTTCCTCCTCCCCGAAAAGCGCCAGAGAAAAATTCATAAGCTCCATAAAACTTCTCCTTTCCAATTTATCCGGTCATTCCGAGAAAGTAGCGCACTACTTTCGTGGGAATCTCCATCGTATTTTCGGCTGCATTGATAACTGTCTTCACGTCACCCGGATGCACCGGGGATATTTTTCTGCCAGCAGGGCAAAGCCGTAGCCCACCGTTTCCAGCCCGGTCTCGGCCCGCTGCCGCCCGATAGTATCCGGGGTGAAGCGGATCTCCGCGTCCCCGGGTTTCAGATTCAATACCGGCGCCCGGCGCAGCTGCCCCCGGCGCTCCATGTCCAGAGCCAGCTCCGCAGCGGTGTACACAAGAATGGATGCCGCCGCGCAGACAATGTCCTGTCCGGGAGCGGCGTACCCCGCATGGCCCGCAACGTACAGGGACAGGGTATCCGCCTTTCGGTTCAGGGTCACGGTAATCACCGCTTTCCTACACCTCCTCCGTCTGGGAAGCCTTGGTCCGGGCCTGCTTGGTGGCCGCCGGCTCCCGGGGCATGGGGGTTACCGCCTGGACGGCTTCCATGGTTGTCTCGCGGTAGGCCCGGGCGTTTTCGGCAATCTTTCTTGCCACCATATCCTTGCGCTCAAAGTCCATCATGTCCAGGCACGCCAACGCCTCCTGGGCACGCCGGGGGTCAAACAGCCCCGCGGTGTAGAAGCTCATTGCCATCTCGTTCTGACTCATTTTGCTGTAGGGGTTTTGCTTCTGGGCGCTGATCTGGATGTCAAAGAGGGGCACCCGGGTGCCCAGGTCCACCCCGAAGTCCACCCCCTGGCTCTGGGGGAGAAGTCCGGCGTTACTGTACCGGACAAATTCCTCCGCCCCCCGGGCACCCAGGATCCGGAAAGCCCGGGGCAGGGTGTAGAACTGGCGGATCAGTTCGATCATCATTTCACACAAGCTGCGGAAGACCCGGTAGCTGGCCCGGATGTGGTCCCGGCTGAGCTTGCCGCCCGCCTCCTGCATGGCGGCAATGGCGGCCGCGGCGGTGACGCCGGAGACGGTGCCGCCGGTGGATACATCCCGGTTGCCGGTGACTTCCTTCAGCTCGTCGATTTTCCGGGCGATGACCTCCACATAGATGCTGCTCAGGGGCTTTCCGCTGATGGGCAGCACGCTGTCCTGGCCCAGATTCCCGTCCACATGGACAAAGTTCCGGGTATAGTCGCCGTACTCCTCCTCGTTCACCGCGCCGTCGCTGCGGATGAAGTACCGGGGCCGGGTGTTTGCCAGCAGGTTCTGCAGGATCGCCTGGTTTCCCCGGTCAATGTACTCCTGGGCGCTCTTGCCCACATCGATGTAGCCGAAGCCGCAGGGGGAGCCCTCCATACGGAAAAGGGGATCAAAGAGGAAAGGGTATTTTCCGTGGTCGTACCAGCCCCGCTCGGCATATTCCAGCTCGTTTTCCGTGGCAAAGAGCACGGTGTCCCCCACGAATTTGCAGTAGTGAAGTACCGTCCTGCCCCCCTGGCGGCGTTTGTAGTACCAGTCCACCACGGCGGACTTGCCGGTGGTGTCGGCGGTATCGTCGTACTGGTAGGTGCTGACCGTGAGGGCGTTTCCTCCCAGCTTTCCCTCCAGCTCCGGGTAGCGGTCAACGAGCACATCGTTGCTTTGCAGCTCCACATGAAACACATTCCGGCTGCGCTGGATGTCGGTGATGCCGCTTTCCCAGAACAGGTTCAGAAGATCCACCTTTCGGATGGCAATGTCCCCCATCCCCCGGAGGGCCTCCGGGTCCCAGAACACACCGTAGACCCCGGTGCCGGTTTTCAGCTTGTAGTCCCACACATCGGCGTAGACCTGTTCAAAGCCGCACTGCTCCAGCTCCGCCGGGAGAATCGCGGAGAGCATTTTTGCTTCTGCCTTGTCGCCCTCCTCCCGGGGCAGGATGTTGGGGGCGGGGAAGCTGTCCATGGCATCGGCGTGCTTGGCGGCGATTGCGTTGAAGAGCCAGCCGGAGGCGGGCTCCACGGAGCTTGGCTGCCCCTTGCGCATGGATTCCCAGTGGCGCATCCGGTACCAGCGTTCCCCCTCCAGGATCCGCCGTTCCAGATTTGCCTTGCCCTCCCGGTAGCGGTTCAGGGTCTGCATGGCCATGCGCACCTGCTCCGCTCCAATGGGCGGCTTTTTTTCTTCCTTTTCTGCCATATAGGACCTCCTTTTGTGGAATCTGTGCCGCTTACGCGGCGGTAAAAAATTGACAATTGACAATTATGGTGTCGCTCCGGCCCGCAGACTTCGAACAACACAGTCATTCCGAACCAGTGCGCACTACTGACCTGGGAATCCCCATCGAATTTCGGGCAGCTCATCGTCATCCATTTGTAGGGGCGGTCATTGACCGCCCGCGAAAATATACCGAATTCCAGCATTAATTTACGTTGAAGGGCACCTTTTCGCCGAAAGAAATACGAATAGGTCACCTTTCCCTGCCGGGCGCTCAATGAGCGCCCCTACAGAGGATAACGCCCGTAATTCGAAAATCGATGGAGATTGCCACGCCAGTCTGAGGACTGGCTCGCAATGACCGGAAAGCCGATGGTGCGCGGCCCGTCCTATGGGTCCCGAATCTCCATCCGCTGAACCACTTCCCTGGGCGGCAGCTCCTGGATGTCCAGCGCGTCAAGTCCGCCCCCCGGAGCCGAAGCGGGGAGCCTGGGCCGGATTGGCCGGGCCATGCAGAAGTATCGTGCCTCGTCCGCCGCGTGATCCTCCCCCTCGGTGTCCAGGTCCTCCGGGCTTTGCGGGTCGTACTGCAGGGTGGGCAGGGTGCGGATGAACGCGGCGCAGTTTGAAAAGACATACAGCATGGGAAGTCCGTTGTCGTCAAACTGGAACCGGTAGTGCAGCTGCATCCACCCGGGGAGCCGCTTGTTGTCCCCGGGGGAAAAATAGACCTGGTGCCGTGCGGCGGTGTCCGCGATGCTCTCCCCGGTCTCCCCGTCCCAGATGGCGGGGTCGGCGATCCCCGTGATCCGCTTCCCCGCCAGCCACCGGTGCTCGGTTTCAATGCGGTGAATCTTCCGGAACACCTGCTCCGGCGTCCACTTGACCCCCTCGTTGGGGGTCCCGGTGCAGCCGTACAGCTCCAGGATCCGGTAGGCAACCCCGTCATAGTCCACCGCCCACCAGCCGCAGGAAAAGGGCCGGTTGTAGCCCCAGTCGAAGCTGCGGTAAATTTTCCACCCCTCGGGAATTTCAAAGGGCTCGATGACATGGGTGTACCTGCGGTCTTTATAGTGGGCGGGGTCGTCCCGGAATTCCTCAAAGAACTGGCCGTCGA
Organism: uncultured Oscillospiraceae bacterium; assembly: GCA_964625595.1. Lineage (GTDB taxonomy): Bacteria > Bacillota > Clostridia > Oscillospirales > Oscillospiraceae > Faecousia. The sequence goes on from CAZVDH010000077.1 coordinate 6,070, forward strand.
ACACATCCCAGCTGCCCTCCAGCCAGGCCTTGCGCAGCTTGGGGGGCAGCTTTTGGAGGGAACGCAGGTATTCCGGCTGGCTTTTTTGCAGGGCGGTGTTGTCGCTTACCTTTGCCTGGATAAAGGCGTAGTCCTCCGGGTGCTCGTCGGGGTGAAACCGCCGGTCGATGAACAGCCGCTTGAAGTAGCCGTGGCTGGGGCCGCCGGGGTTCAGGGTGTAGTAGGTACGCTTGGGGAATTCATTGACGCCCCGGACGCAGGCGTCGATCTGGGTCAGCCAGCTTTCCTGAAACTGCCCCGCCTCGTCGGCAAACCACACGTCGTACTCCGCGCCCTGGTACTGGCCCAGATCGGCGGAATTGCTGCAATAGCCAAAGGCAATGGTGCTGCCGTTCGGGAAAGTGAACAGCTTTTCGGTCTTATTGTACCGGGCGATCCCCGCGAGGATGGCGGTGAGGGGGGCAATGTGGTTGTTGAAAAGCTCCTTGTAGGTCCTGCGGGTGATGAGCACCTTGATGCCCGGGTAGCGCAGGCACAGGAGCACGGCTTTCCACCGGACGAACCAGCTTTTCCCGCCGCCCCGGGCGCCGCCGTAGCCCACATAGCGGTGGGTTTCCGCGAGAGCCTTTGCCTGCTTGGGGTTGGGACGGGGCATGGTGAGCTTACTGGGCAAATCCATCGATTCCGTCCTCCCAGGAAACCGTCAGGGCCGCTTCCTCCTGGTTTAGCTCCCGCTCCAGCTTTTTAAGCCTTGCAAGCTGCTCCTGCCGCTCCAGCTCCGACTGCAATCCCAGAATTTCCCGCATGTCTTTCAGAACCCCGGTGAGCTGTTTTAACCCGCTCCGGTCAATGAGACCGGTTTCCCCGGGGAGAAGCTGCTCGTACTCGGTGTTTATTTCCCCATTGTCGGTTTTCACCTTTTCCTTTCGGGTCACCGTCACCGCGTCCAGCTCTCCCACCGCCCGTTCCAGGGCGGTCAGCAGCCCCTCCGCCACCCCCTCCGCCCGCTTTTTTGTCTTCCGTTTGTCCATGGCATCCCCCTTTTTAAGTCGTGACGAACGTGGTCTGTAGCCGTTCTCCGCCTTTTAATTTAGGTATGATTGCCCCCGGCAATCATTGGAATTTTGATTCACTGCGTGCAGCACCACCCGCTCGGTGTCGTTTTATGGTGTGAATTCGGCAGTTCCGGTGTCAAGTCGTGGGCTTTATTTGTGTAAGCATCCTACGCCTGCCCCACTCGGTATCGTTTATGGTGCGCGGGTGGATGCGGTACGCGCCAAGGGCTCCCCTGTGTAAGGGGAGCTGTCAGCGAAGCTGACTGAGGGGTTGTAATGGTGGACCTTTGTAGGTGAGCATCGTCAGAACGGACAGCATGATTGCGGATTCCGTATCGCCCATCTGCCTTCAGAATCGGAAAGCCGTACCGCACAATCCCTCAGGCCCTCCGGGCCAGCTCCCTTTACACAAGGGAGCCCTTGCCGCGCACTGTGTAACGACACCGAGCGGGTCAGGGTAAAAGCGATTACAGACGTGGTTCGTCACGACTTGACCGCAGCGACTCGCCGTTAGGCACAGTCCTCCGTATTCACCATCCTATCCCGGACGCACCGGGGGCAAAGGTAACCCGCGCTGCCGCCCTCTTCCATGGGCAGGCACTTTACCGCGAGAATCGGCTCCCCGCAGTCCATGCACCTGGGCCGGGCCGCCTGAAACCCGTCCCATTCCAGCTCCCGCGCCTGCGCTTCCATCCATACTTCCTGTTTCATTTTTGAAACCTCCTTTTGTGTTCCTTTTGTGTTTCGAAAAGTCCGCAATATGGGACATAATTTGTGCTATTCTGTTTTTACAGATCCATCCCCAGACCAGCGGCTTAAAAAGTAAACTTTTTCATAAAGTTCAGAATTAATAGTTGAAAATCAGAAACCACTATGGTATAATGGGACGCGAGGTGGGATCCTCCGGTTCCATTCGTCGGATCCCATCTCGAAATATAGGCCACGGCTGTGCACTTGTTTCAACCGTACCCCAATTATACCACATTTATTTCAACTTGTCAAGGGGGAAAGTAGAAAATAGTAAACTTTCGTGGTAAGGGAAAGGTGTACTATGTTCTATGACCGTTTTGTGATGCTGTGTGAGTCGAGGGGAGTGAGCCCCTCCAGGGCGGCGATTGACGCCGGCCTGAGCAAGTCCACGGTGACCAAGTGGAAGCGCTCCCCGGACGCCCGTCCCACGGGGAACGTGATCGAGAAGCTCACCCGGTATTTTGGGGTCAGCGTTGCGGAGCTTCTGGGGGAGGAGGAACCAAAGTCCCCCAAGGTCAGCGACAGCGACCTGAAGTTTGCCCTTTTCGGCGGCTCCGGGGAAATAACCGATGAAATGATGAACGAGGTGCTTTCCTTTGCGGCCTTTGTCAAGGAGCGGGAGGCCGCGAAGAAGCGGAAGGAGTAAGCCATGGTAGGGATACCTGAACTGTACCAGCTTGCCTGCAAACAGAATATAGCGGTCCTCCGGTATCCCATGGCGGAGAACGGCTCCATGTCCGTGCAGCTGCCCGACGGCGCGCAGTACATCGGCATGGACGAGAGTGTAGTTGACGGCGGCGCCCAGGAGCGGGTCCATCTGGGCCACGAGCTGGGACACTGCCTCACCGGGAGCTTCTACAGCGTGTACACCGCGGTGGACTGCCGGCAGCGTCACGAGAACCGGGCGGACAAGTGGGCCATCCGCAAGCTTATCCCGGTGGACCAGCTGGACGACGCGGTGGCCTCCGGGTGTACCGAGCTTTGGGAGCTGGCGGAGCGCTTCGGGGTCACGGAAAGCCTGATGCGCAAGGCCGTCTGCCTCTATGTCCATGGCAACGTGGCCCAGGAGCTATACTTTTAGCCGGGGCTGACAGCTAAGCTGCCGCGGCAGCTGAAATAAGAAAATATCTTTATCGGGTTAATGCAGTTCCCGACAAATTGGAATTTGGCGGCGAGTCGCCGCTGACAAGTCGTGACGAACGTGG
>CAZVDH010000078.1:0-8996 GCA_964625595.1 uncultured Oscillospiraceae bacterium
GGGGATACCACAACTGTCCACTTTCCACTGTCAACTGTCAACTTACAGCGAAGCGTCAAATTCCAATTTGTCTTCTTGCCGATGTTTTATTATACATAAAAACCCCGCTGCATATCAAGTCCTTGCAGCAGGGTTTTTCCGGTTATTCAAAGAAATCCTTCAGGTTGTCGATGAACTTTTTCCGTTTAGGGCTGATGTTTTTCTCCAGGGAGCCTTCCAGCTGCCGCAGCAGATCTTTCTGCTCCTTGGTAAGCCTGGTGGGGGTCTCCACCACCACGGTGAACCGGTGGTTGCCCCGGCGGCGGGGATTGTTCACATCCGGGATACCCTTTTCCCGGAGGACGAATTCGCGGCCTGTCTGGGTCCCCTCGGGGATCTCGTAGGTCACCTTGCCGTCCAGGGTGGGCACCTGAATTTCCGCGCCCAGGGCCGCCTGGGTAAAGGAGATGGGCACCTCGCACAGCACGTCGTAGCCCTCCCGGCGGAACAGGGGATGGGGACGGATGTAAAGCTCTACCAAAAGGTCTCCGTTGGGGCCGCCGTTCGAGCCTACGCAGCCCTCGCCCCGGACCCGGACGCTCTGCCCGGCATCCACACCGGCGGGGATCTTCACCTTTACCCGGTTGGTGCGGCGGACCTTGCCCTTGCCCCGGCAGGTATTGCAGGGGGTCTTGATGATCTTGCCCTTGCCGCCGCAGCGGGGGCAGACCGTGGAGGACTGCATCTGCATGCCCATGAAGTTCTGGGTGGTGCGCACCTGGCCGGTGCCGCGGCACTGCTGGCAGGTCTCCACCACGCCGTCGGCGCTGCCGGTGCCGTTGCAGGCGGCGCAGTTCTCGATCCGGGGAGCGGAAACCTCTTTTTCACAGCCGAAAGCCGCTTCCTCAAAGCTCAGCTCCAGCCGGGCCATGACGTTTTCGCCCCGGCGGGGGGAAGTTTGGGAGGAGCCCCGGCGGGTACTGCCGCCGCCGAAGAATTCCCCGAAAATGTCCCCCAGATCGCCGAAACCGCCGAAGCCGTCGAAGCCGCCGAAGCCTCCGGCGCCCTGGCCTGCGGCAAAGTTGGGATCCACCCCGGCAAAGCCGAACTGGTCGTACCGGGCGCGCTTTTCGCTGTCGGACAGCACCTCGTATGCTTCGCCCACCTCCTTGAACTTTTCCTCGGCGGTCTTGTCGCCGGGGTTCCGGTCCGGGTGGTACTTCATGGCCAGCTTCCGGTAGGCTTTCTTTATATCATCCGCGCCGGCGTCCTTAGAGACGCCCAGCACCTCGTAATAGTCACGTTTGTTGTCTGCCATATAGTAAATACACCTCACGATAAATACCTTCCCCCGGGGGGAAGGTGCCCCGCAGGGGCGGATGAGGAACGGCGAAACCTGATTCGTCAGCCGCGATCCGGTGAATGCGCCGCGGTTCGTTCCTGTACGGTTAGATTGATGGCCTCGCACACGCCTCGAAAGCGGCGGAGTACATCCAGGTTAGAAAAGCGGAGAACTTGCAGCCCAAGAGACTCCAGATACCGGGTTCTGCGGGCATCTTTTTCCATTTCCTCTGGGGTATAGTGCTGGGAGCCGTCCAATTCCACTACAAGCTTTGCCCGGTGGCAGTAGAAATCCACAATGTAATTACCGATCACGTATTGCCTGCGAAACTGGCAGGGATAGTGCCGCAGAAACTGATACCAGAGAAGATTCTCCTCTTTGGTCATGTTCTTGCGGAGTGCCTGGGCGTTGGCTTTGAGGTTTGGGTTGCGTTCCATGGGATGCCTCCTCAGGTGGTGGAAACGTGGATACGTCTGGGTTGGGAAGTGCTGTGTCTGGTGCTAATAGGAAGCTGGAGCGTTGGTTGCCACTGCTTTCGTTGACGAACGGGGTTCCCTCATCCACCACTTCGTGGTCCCCCTTCCCCGGAGGGGAAGGTAGTTAACGCCAATCGAGGGGCGGCGTGGGCCGCCCCTCGGGCTTGGATAGTCGCTTAGTCTACGGTCTCGTAGTCGGCATCGACGACACCGTCGTCGTTACCGCCCTGGGGGTTCTGGGGACCGCCCTGAGGGCCTGCCTGCTGGTACAGCTTCTCGGAAGCCGCGTAGAAAGCCTTCTGCACTTCCTCGGTAGCGGCCTTGATGGCGGCCACATCGGAGCCCTTGTTGACCTCTTTCAGGTGGTCCACGGCGGACTGGATGGAGGCCTTTTCGGATGCGTCGAGCTTGTCGCCCAGCTCACCCAGGGTCTTCTCGGTCTGATAGATGGTCTGGTCGGCGGCGTTGTGGGTGTCCACCTCGTCCTTGCGGGCCTTATCCTCGGCGGCGTACTGCTCAGCCTCCCGGACAGCCTTGTCGATGTCCTCCTTGCTCAGGTTGGTGGAGGCGGTGATGGAGATCTGCTGCTCCTTGCCGGTGCCGAGATCCTTGGCGGATACCTTTACGATGCCGTTGGCGTCGATGTCAAAGGTGACCTCGATCTGGGGCACGCCACGGGGGGCGGGAGCGATGCCGGTGAGCTGGAAGCGGCCCAGGGTCTTATTGTAGGCAGCCATTTCCCGCTCGCCCTGGAGGACATGGACCTCAACGGAGGTCTGGCCGTCAGCGGCAGTGGAGAAGATCTGGCTCTTGTGGGTGGGGATGGTGGTGTTCCGGTCGATCAGCCGGGTGAACACGCCGCCCATGGTCTCAATGCCCAGGGACAGGGGGGTCACATCCAGCAGCAGGATGTCCTGCACATCGCCGGTGAGCACGCCGCCCTGAATGGCAGCGCCCACGGCCACGCACTCGTCGGGGTTGATGCCCTTGAAGCCTTCCTTGCCGGTGATGCTCTTCACGGCATCCTGCACGGCGGGGATACGGGTGGAGCCGCCAACCAGCAGGACCTTGTGCAGATCCTCGGGCTTGAGGCCGGCGTCGGACATAGCCTGACGGACGGGCTTCATGGTCCGCTCCACCAGGTCGGCGGTGAGCTCATTGAACTTGGCCCGGGTGAGGGTCACGTCCAGGTGCTTGGGGCCGGTGGCGTCGGCGGTGATATAGGGCAGGTTAATGTTGGTGGAGGTCACGCCGGACAGCTCGATCTTGGCTTTCTCGGCGGCCTCTTTCAGCCGCTGCATGGCGACCTTGTCGCCGGCCAGGTTGATGCCCTCGGCCTTCTTAAACTCGGCCACCAGGTAGTCCATGATCCGCTGGTCAAAGTCGTCGCCGCCCAGGTGGGTGTCGCCGGCGGTAGCCAGCACCTCGATGATGCCGTCGCCGATGTCCAGGATGGACACATCGAAGGTGCCGCCGCCCAGGTCGTAGACCATGATCTTCTGCTCGCTTTCCTTATCCAGGCCGTAGGCCAGGGCAGCGGCAGTGGGCTCGTTGATGATCCGCTTCACATCCAGACCCGCGATCTTGCCGGCGTCCTTGGTGGCCTGCCGCTGGGCATCGGAGAAGTAAGCGGGGACGGTGATGACAGCCTCGGTGACGGGCTGGCCCAGGTAGCTCTCGGCGTCCGCCTTCAGCTTCTGCAGGATCATGGCGCTGATCTCCTGGGGGGTGTAGCCCTTGCCGTCGATGGTGACGTGGTAGTTTTCACCCATGTGACGCTTGATGGAAGACACAGTGCGGTCAGCGTTGGTGACGGCCTGGCGCTTGGCCACCTGGCCCACCATCCGCTCGCCGGTCTTGGAGAAAGCGACCACGGAGGGAGTAGTGCGGGTGCCCTCTGCGTTGGCAATAACAACGGGTTCGCCGCCCTCCAGGACGGCTACGCAGGAATTGGTAGTACCAAGGTCAATACCGATAATCTTAGACATAATTTTTTCCTCCTAAATATATGAAAGTTAAATGTTTATAAAGGGAAGAGACAGATATGAGATATAAGATATGAGATATGAGATGCGGTATCGCTTCGCGATGAAAAATATCTAATATCTTCTATCTTCTATCTTGTATCTTATATCTTAATTCGCCACCTGTACCATGGCGAAGCGGACGATCTTGTCGCCCAGCTTGAAGCCTTTCTGGAACACCTGGCTGACCACGTTCTCGCCCAAACTTTCGTCCTCGGTGTGCATCACCGCGTTGTGAAGCTGGGGATCAAAGGCGTCTCCCGGCTCTCCGAAGATTTCCACGCCCAGGCCCGTCAGGATCTTGGTGAGCTCGGTCATGGTGAGCTCCACGCCCTTTTTGTAGGCGGCGTCCTGGGTTTCCTGCTTCAGGGCCCGTTCCAGGTTGTCGTAGACGGGAAGCATTTTCAGCACGGCGTCGGATTTGCCGTTGCCGTAGGAGGCTTCCTTTTCCTTGATGGTCCGCTTGCGGAAGTTGTCGTACTCGGCAGCCAGCCGCAGGTGGGCGTCGTGTTCCTGGTTATATTTTTCCTCCCAGGGATCCTTTTCCGCCGGCGCATCCGGGGCGGCTTCGGGAGCGGCATCCGGGGCTGCAGCCCCGGCGGGAGGCGCCTGTTCGGCCTTTTCCGGCTCCTTCGTTTCCGGCTCCTTTACATCCTTTTCGGGGGTCTGCTTTTCTTTATCCTTTTTTGCCACGATTCTGGCCTCCTATTCTTCGCTTGGTTCTTTTTTCGCCGGGATGCCGGGCTGCCCGGTGGAACCGGGGAGCTGGGGCGTTTCCGGCTTGGAAAACATTTTGCTCAGGCTCTCGGCAAAGTAGCTCAGGCGGGCGGTGATCTTGGCGTAGTCCATTCTGGTGGGACCCACCACGCCGATCAGGCCCTGCATACCGTCGCCGATGTCAAATTTCGTCATGACCACGGAGGTGTCTTTCAGCTCGTCTGCCACGTTTTCCGGGCCAACCAGCACCTTGGTGCCGTTGGCGCCCTGCATCACGGCGGGCAGCTCGCTTAAAATGTCGCCGTCCATGGAGGCCAGCACCCGCTGGGCCTTATCCACATCCCGGTACTCGGGAAGCCCCAGGAGTCGGGACTGTCCGGCCACGGTGACGCTGGTTCCGGCGCGGCTGCGCAGGGTCTCCGCGGTAAAGTCCACGATAACGGGGACCAGACTGGAGGCGGCTCCGGCGGAGCGCATCACCTTATCCAGAAGCTCCGGCGTGAAGTTCGCGGGATCCAGCTCCGTCATTGCGGCGTTGAGCACCGCGGAAAGAAGCTTCAGATCGGTTTCCGTTACGTTCAGGGGAAGCTTGATCAGCTTATTCACCACCTGCTCGTCGGAGAGCATCAGCACCAGGATAATGCTGCCCTGACCGGCTAAGATCAGGTCGAACCGCTTCACGGTGGCACCGGCGGGGCGGATGCCCGCGCTGATGGCGGGAAGGTTCGTTGCCTGGGAAACCAGGTGAGCGACCTTTTCCACCATTTTATCCACCCGCTGCATCTTTTCCTCGATGGCGGAGTTAATGGAACGGGTCTCGTCCACGCTGAGCCGGTAGTCCATCATCAGCTCATCCACATACAGCCGGTAGCCGGAGGCGGAGGGGACCCGCCCGGCGCTGGTGTGGGGCTGCTCCAGGTAGCCCATGGTGGTCAGCTCCGCCATTTCGTTGCGGATGGTGGCGGAGGAATATTTCATGTCGGGCAGCTCGGCGATGGCCTTGGAGCCCACGGGCTCGGCGGTGCGGATATACAGGTCCACGACGCTGCGCAGAACCTTTTTCTTTCGCTCGGAAAGCTCCATGAAGATCCTCCTTTCAGTTACATTGTTTTAGCACTCTTTCTTTCTGAGTGCTAAGCACACTATACCAGAGAGTGCCAGAATTGTCAAGGGGCAGAATTTGAATTATTCGTTAACAATCCCGGCCGACAGTAACGGCGGACAAGCCGTGCGCATTATATGTGTTGTCGCCCTTTCCCGGACCCGTTCGGTATCGGTCCATTCCCTACGCTCTGGTACCGTTTCATGGTGCGCGGGCTAACGCGGTACGCGGCCTTGCCCCCGCACTTGTGGGGGGGTGTCACCAGTGCGCACACTGGTGACGGGGGGAGCCCGTCAATCACATGTCTTACATAAAAGGAAATAAGAATAAAGATTTGTACGATAAAATAAAGATAAACAATCCTGCTTTTCGCCCTGCTTCCGGGAATTCGTACTCCCCCCGCCCTGCGGGCCCCCTCATAAATGCGGGGGACAAGGCACCTGACCGCCCGCGTGCCGTAACTGCCCCCTTATTATCACCCCGCCGCTGCAAAAAATTCCCCCGCCTTTTCGGCGGGTATTCGCAAGACAGTTTTATAAACAGCAAGCAGGCGCCTGAGATACTTACAAAGGTACCTGCTTGTTGTTTGCAAATAATTTACGCCTATTGAATTGACTTTGCAATGCAAACAGCATATAATATGGATACAAAGAATTGCAAAGGAGTTGTGATTATGGCAAGTACCAATTTCAGCGTCCGTATGGACAGTGAGATTAAAAAGCAGTGTGAAACCCTTTATGGGGAATTGGGGATGAATCTGACCACTGCAATCAATGTTTTCCTGCGGCAGTCCCTCCGGGTGGGCGGTTTCCCCTTTGAGGTCAGACTGGATCAGCCGAATAAGGAAACCATCGCCGCCATGCTGGAAGCGGAAAGAATTGCAAAAGACCCCAGTATCAAGCATTACTCCGATGTGGAAGAAGCGCTTCGGGAGTTGAAAAGATGAATCGAAGTATTGTTTGGACTACGCAGTTCAAAAAAGATTATAAGCTGGCACTGAAGCGTCATCTGGATATCGAACTGCTGGATAACATTATCAGAAGCCTGTCCCGTGGAGAAACGCTGCCGGAGAAAAATAAAGATCATGCGCTGACAGGGGATTGGGCCCAGCACAGAGAATGCCATATTCAGCCGGATTGGCTCCTGGTGTACCGCATTGAGGATGATGTCCTGGTGCTCACGCTGGCCCGTACTGGAACACACAGTGATTTGTTTGGAAAATAGGTCGCGGCAAGCCGGAATTCGTTAATTGATACTTTTAGGTGCAATGAAATGATTTATTTAATGAGACATGGAGCAGACCCATCCAATCGCTATGGAGGATGGAGTACATATGGATTAACTGAAAAAGGAAAGGAACAGGTTCATATAGCAAAGAACAAATTGCGGAATAAAGGTATTACGCAAATATATGCAAGTGATTTAGTTCGAGCGAAAGAAACAGCAGAAATTGTTGCTGATGAACTTTCTTTGCCAATTGTTTTTTTGCCTCAATTTCGGGAATCTAATAATGGGTTACTGGCAGGAATGCTAAAAACAGAAGCATTTGAGAAATATCCTGGAATATATTGGAATGCTCTCGATTGGACAGAATCATGGCCAGATGGAGAAAGTCCAGAACAATTTTTTCATCGCATTAAAGATGCATGGTATGAATTCAAAACGCTGGTCAAGAATGACAATGTATTGCTGGTATCTCATGGTGGAGTAATGAACATCATATTGTGTTTGGAAAATGGGATACCTTACACGAATAAAGAAACGCATTATAAGATTAACGATGCAGAGATTATTTCGATAGATGTATAATTCCAGTTTGCAGGTTTCTTTCAGTATCCTCTGAAAAGAGCGCACTTCTATACGGGTTTTTCTGCGTATGTGCGTTCCGTTTTCCTGTGTTCCAAACAAGGATGTATCCTTTCATCGTTTTCGACTATCCTGCATATGAAAAACGGCGTGACCGCTTTCGTCACGCCGTTTTAACTGTCTTATGAACGCCGCCCCTTTCGGAAGGGGGAAAAGCCTTTTTACCGATGCTTGCCCAGGAAAAACAGGGCCAGGGTGCCGGGGCCGGAGTGGGAGCCGATAACGGCGCCGGTGTAATTGATGTACACTTCTTTGACACCGCATTTTTCCCGGACCAACTGTTCCAGATAGTTTGCGTCCTCGATGCAGTCGCCGTGGCAGATGAATACGGTGCTGTTGTCATAGCCGTCCCCCAGCTCCGCCATCTTCTGAGCCAGGGCCTGAATGGCAGCCTTCCGCCCCCGGGCCTTGCTCATATTAATAAGGTGGCCCTCGTCATCCATATGGAGTACGGGCTTGACGCTGAGCATGGTGCCCAGCACCGCCGTTGCGGCGCTGATCCTGCCGCCCCGCTTGAGGTACATCAGGTCGTCCACGGTGAACCAGTGGCACAGGTGGTATTTGTATTCCTCCACCCAGGTATGCAGCTCCTCCAGGGACAGTCCTTCGTCCCGCTTTTTGCAGGCGTACCACACCAGAAGCCCCTGGCCCAGGCTGGCGCTGAGGGTGTCGCACACAAGGATCTTCCGCGCGGGGTAGCTTTCCGCCAGCTCCCGGGCGGCAATCACCGCGGACTGGTAGGTGGTGGACAGGCCCGAGGAAAAGGCCATGACCAGCACGTCCTGCCCCGCGTCCAGAACGGGGCGGATGCAGGCGGCCCACTCCCCGGGATTGACGGCGGAGGTGGTAGCCGGTTCACCCGCCCGCAGGCCGGCGTAAAGCGCGCGGATGCTGTCGTCGCTGCGGTCAGGCCGTGTCTGCCCCTGGTAAGTGAGCATCAGGGGCTGGACGGCCAGGCCCAGCTCGGTATATTTTTCCGGCCGGTAGTCGCAGCAGGAGTCGGTAATGATCTGATAGGAAGCCATAAAAGCCACCATCCTTTCGGCTGTATTTTCAAAAAGAGGGAAATTGGAATTTGCCGAATTCCCGGTCATTGCGAACCAGTCCGCTTTCCTGGTGTGGCAATCTCCTGGATAGAAGTACAATTTCTCGTGGATAAATTCCGGGAATCGGTGCAAAAAGAACAGTCTGTATGACGATAGGCAGCCTGGAATTTGATGGAGATTCCCACGAAAGTAGTGCGCACTGGCTCGGAATGACTCGTTCTAACGGCCCGACAAATCCCAATTTAGGTTATCGGCTTAAAACAGCAAACAGGAAACCTGTGATTTGGCAGTCCAATACCTTCCCCCGGGGGGAAGGTGCCCCGCAGGGGCGGATGAGGATCGGCGACACTTTCTGATATGGGACACCGGTAAATAAAAACATACAGCGCTTCAAGCAGTACCTTTTTTACGAACCGAATAAGAAATCGGTTCGTATCGCCGTTC
>CAZVDH010000079.1:0-8920 GCA_964625595.1 uncultured Oscillospiraceae bacterium
AAGTGCATTTTTCTGTTTGCTGCATAAAGCCGATAGCCTAAATTCCAATTTATCTGCCTGTTAAAAATTTATATTGCTTTGCCCCCGGAGGTCAAGAAATACTCTTTGCTTTTTGACCAAAAAGCTGTATAATGAGTTAGAATGATAAATATGACCTTTTGGGAGGTAACCAATATGTCCGCACCCACTTTGTATCTTTCCCGGCAGGATAAGCTCGCCCTGGACGCAGGCTTCCAGGCCGCTTTCGGCGCCCAGCCGGAGCGGTATTTCTCCGCCCCCGGCCGCACCGAGATCGGCGGCAACCACACCGATCACCAGCGGGGCCGGGTCCTGGCCGCCGCCGTGAACCTGGACACCCGTGCCGCCGTCCGGGTCAACGGCACCGGAACCATCCGGATCCTGTCCAAGGGGTATCCCATGTGCTCCGTCTGCCTGGATGACCTCACCCCCCGCGCCGACGAGATCAACACCACCCCCGCCCTCATCCGGGGCGTTGCCGCCCGGTTCCGGGAGCTGGGATGCCCCGTCTCCGGCTTTGACGCCTACTGCGAATCCACGGTGCTCCCCGGCTCCGGCCTCAGCTCCTCCGCCGCCTACGAGGTGCTTATCGGCACCATTCTCAACGGTCTTTTCTTTGACAATCGGGTGAGCCAGCCGGAAATTGCCCGGATCGGCCAGTACGCGGAAAATGTGTTCTTCGGCAAGCCCTGCGGCCTGATGGACCAGACCGCCTCCGCTGTGGGCAATCTTGTGACCATCGACTTCTTTGACAAGGACCACCCTGTCATCACCCCGGTGGACTTTGACTTCTCCGCCTGCGGCCACGCCCTGTGCATCATCGACAGCCGGGCAAGCCACGCCGACCTGACCGACGAGTACGCCGCCATCCCCGCGGAGCTTAAAAGCATCTGCCGCTACTTTGGCAAGGAAGTGCTGACCGAGATTCCCGAGGACGCCTTCTACGCCGCCGTTCCCGCCCTGCGCCGGGAGTGCGGCGACCGGGCGGTGCTCCGGGCCATTCACTTCTATCAGGAGAACGCCCGGGTGCCGGAGCAGGTGGAGGCCCTCCGCGGCGGCGATTTTGCCCGCTTCCTCTCCCTCATTCAGGAGAGCGGCAATTCCTCCTGGATGTACTTACAGAACGTGACCCCCGCCGGTTACACCGCCCATCAGGATGTGGCCGTTGCCCTGGGACTTTGCCGGCATTACCTCCACGGACGGGGCGCCAGCCGTGTCCACGGCGGCGGCTTCGCCGGAACGGTGCAGGCCTTTGTTCCCTTTGATCTGCTGGACGGCTTCCGTGCCGGCATTGACGCGGCGCTGGGCCAGGGGGCCTGCCATGTGCTTTCCATCCGTCCCCAGGGCGGCGTGGAAATGGCGGTGGAGGAAGACGCATGAAAGTAGAAACTTACATCGATTCTCTTGTAGCCTACGCCCTCCAAAAGGGCCTTGCCCAGCCGGAGGACACGGTGGTGCTCCGCAACCGGATCCTGGACATTCTCCGCAAGGACGACTATGCCCCCTCGGCCGAACCTCTGATCTCCGATCTGGAAGCAATTCTGGGAGGGCTCCTGGACTACGCCTGCGCCCAGGGGCTGTGCGACGACAACATTACCGCCCGGGACATTTTCGACACCCGGATCATGGGGAGCCTTACCCCCATGCCCCGGGAGATTGTCAGGTCTTTCCGGGAAAAGTACGCCCTCAACCCCCGGGAAGCAACGGACTGGTACTATCGGCTCAGCTGCGATACCGACTACATCCGCCGCTACCGGATCGCCAAGGACATCCGCTGGAAGTACGAAAGCCGGTACGGCGACCTGGACATTACCATTAACCTGAGTAAGCCCGAGAAGGACCCCAAGGCCATCGCCGCCGCGAAAAACGCCCCCCAGTCCGGCTATCCCAAGTGCCAGCTCTGCCGGGAAAATGAGGGCTACGCCGGGCGCATGAACCACCCCGCCCGGGCCAATCACCGGATCGTCCCCGTGAACATCGGCGGCAAAGAATGGTTCCTGCAGTACTCCCCCTACGTTTACTACAACGAGCACTGCATCGTCTTTAACGGGGAGCATGTGCCCATGGTCATTGACCGGGCGGCTTTCCAGAAGCTTCTGGACTTTGTCACCGCCTTCCCCCACTACTTTGTGGGCTCCAACGCGGACCTGCCCATCGTGGGCGGCTCCATCCTCAGCCACGAGCATTTCCAGGGCGGGCACTACACCTTCCCCATGGAGAAAGCAGCGGTGGACACCCCGGTTACTTTCCGGGGCTACGAGGACATTCAGGCGGGTCTTGTCAACTGGCCCATGAGCGTCATCCGGCTGGACGGCAGGGACCCGGCCCGGCTGGCGGATCTGGCGGAGAAGATTCTGAACCTGTGGCGCGGGTACTCCGATCCCCGGGTGGGGGTCTACGCGTACACCGATGGGGAGCCCCACAACACCATCACCCCCATCGCCCGGCGGCGGGGGGAGGACTTTGAGCTTGACCTGGTTCTGCGGTGCAACATCACAAGCGACGAGCATCCTCTGGGTGTCTTCCATCCCCACGCCGAAAAGCACCACATCAAGAAAGAGAACATCGGCCTTATCGAGGTCATGGGTCTGGCGGTGCTCCCCAGCCGTCTGAAAGACGAGCTGGCTGCCCTGGGGGACGCGATTCTTTCCGGTGCCGATATTGCCGCCGATCCCGTTCTGAGCAAGCACGCCGACTGGGTAGCAGAGCTGAAAGAGCAGTACACCTTTACCCCGGAGAACGTATCGGAAATCCTCCGCAAGGAGACCGGCAAGGTCTTTGCCGGGGTTCTGGAGGACGCCGGGGTCTACAAGCGCACGCCGCAAGGGAAGAAAGCTTTCCTGGACTTTATCGACGAAGTGAACAGAGCCTGACAAACATCCACATACACAAAATTTCCCCTCCCAGCTGAAGCCGGGAGGGGAAATTTTGTTATCCGAATACTGTCCAGTCAAGCTTATTTTTATCCAGCTGATATTCTGCCAGCTGATAGCAGCCGGGGCCGTTTTCCTGATAGAGGACCTGGTACTCCGTCCCGGCGGGAATAGCGTATTTCCCGGCTCCATCGTCAAACACATTGGGATAGTGCTGTCCCGGGGAGGTGTGGGCAAGAGCCATGCACACACCTCCGTAAAGCTCCGGGAGCCGCTTCCCGTAATCCTCCAGCCGGTCAAGCCGCATCACCGGGAAGTCATTTTCCGGACGGTAGTTTCCGAAGATATACCAGCTGAAGTCCACAATGTACCAGCTTCCCTCATAGCGGATGTAGTTGTAAACATGACCGCCGCCGTTTCCCATGTAGTAGGCATGGAGGATGAAGCCGATCTGCTCATAGTCCCCCTCCAGCAGGTAGTTGGCCAAATTCGCCGAGGCCCCGCAGTTGGCAAGGCGCTGCTCCATCACCTCGAAGGCATTCAGGTTATAGTGCCATTCCTTTCCGCCGATCACTTTGCACCGGTCGCCGCCGCAGTTGCCGATTTTGGCTGCCAACATGTACATGAGCACATCGGCGGCAGTCCTGACCCGCTCCTTTACCTGCTCAGGCTCCATATCAAGCAGTTCGTAGGCTTCCTCCGGGGTGAGGGTGGTTCCCCCCAGCATGTTGGACAGTGCATACCGGTCAATGTATTCCGGCTTGATATGTCCGGTTTCCCGGTCCTCGCCTCCGGCGATGTATTCTTCATCCCGGTAAAGCTCCACCACATCCTTGGGATTTTGAGGTGTATAGGCACCGTAATTGCAGTCGAGCACCACCTCTGTGTCCCCGGGAATGTAGAATGCCTGGGTTGCCTTTCCACCGGGGCAGGAAATATCATCGCTGCTTCCGCAGTAGCCGAGAATATCCTTAACCTCTCCCACCCGGATCAGCGGGAATACCTCTTTCATAATATTGGTTGTCTGCTGCCAACGCTGGGACATGGTGTCCAGAGAGAATACATAGAAGCCATCATCCGCAGGGATCACATTGCCGCAGACCATAACCCCGCCATTGTAATCCATATTCACCGCCACAATGCCGATTCCGGGGATGTCATCTCCCAGAACGCGCACCGCGATGGAAGCCATAATCGGAGTGGAGAGCATCTGCTGGTACCAACAGAAAGAAAAATCCGCGCCGAAAGTACGCTGACCCTGGGGGTTGCTTGTGACATTGCTGTAATAGGGCGCATCCTGGGTGTCGATCCAGGCCACAAAATCGGCAGGGGTGGAGATCTTCTCCCGGAGGGTTTCCAGGTCCGCGTTTTTCAGGGCGGCAATGGCATAGTCGTCCAGAACCCGCTTTGTAAAGAGCTCGGGGTACTCGGTTAGGACGGTGTACTGCCCGGTGTCCTCGGGGATCGTGATTTTCGGAGCGGTTTCAACAGTCGCCTCGGTGGCCTGGACTGCCGCCTCAGTGGTTTCCGGAACCGCTTCTGTAATTTCCGGAACCGGGTTTACGCCATCCGGAGCTGATTCCGTGGAAAGCATCCCGGTGCCGTTTTTTCCCTCTGCCAGTACACTGTTCACTTCGGAAAGCTCTTTCGCCGTCAGCTCCTTTCGGACTTCATCGCTGTTGACATAGGGGGAAGCTCCGTTGGCGCTGACCCGGAGCAGATAGGTACAACGGTCTTCCTCGGTTGCAAGCCTACCGTCATAATTCCATACCGCGTCCGCGCTGGGACTGTACACCTGTCCGGAAGTATAGCTGTAGGCGAAGAAGCGGTCGTCGGAGGTGCGCAGAAGCAGAACATGGCAGGGCTCCCCCTCAAAGTCGTCCAGGGAATACTCGGCGGCAAAGGTCACCATAGTGTCGCTGCCCGCATAGCTTCCTGCCAGCTCCGCCGCCTGGGCAGAGAGTCCCTCAAGCCTGCTGCCTTTCCCGCAGCCGCTAAAGAGCAGACACAGGGCGCAGATCAGCGCCGCCGCGGGGATAAGAAAAGATCTTTGATGCATAAAATTTCCTCCTGCCGTTGGTTAGGGAAGCTCTGAATAAATCGTCAAGCACTGACAGCGAGAGATTTTTCTTCAGCCGAAAGATTCAAAGGCGGAGGAATACTGGATGTATTTCCCGCTTTTGAATCTGCACGGATGGAGAAAAAGATCTGCTGCTCAGCCGCAGACGATTTGTTCAGAGTTTCCTTAGTTATCGATAATGTTATGCGCTTATTGGGTTAACGCATCTCTTCGGCAAACGATCATTAAGTTACATTATGACAAAGCATTTTTATTATAACATCTACCAACAAAAAAACAACCCTATACGGGAAAAAGCATAACTGGCGGATCATAAGCTGTCGAAAAACGTCAAAATCCCCTGCGGCGAAAGCCGCAGGGGATTTTCTGTTGAAAATTATTCCTCGGTATCCGCAATGCCGTCGTCGATCAGGTCATCGCTGTCAAGATCTTCATCGTCATCCTCAATGTCCTCGGGGATCGGCTCCGGGGTCTTCTCCACAGGCCGCTGACCCAGCCGGGAGGCGGGGGTAGCGCCGGGCTTGAAGTCCCGGTATGCCATCAGGCCGGAGCCCGCGGGAATGAGCTTACCGATGATGACGTTCTCTTTCAGGCCCACCAGGTGGTCCACCTTGCCCTTGATGGCGGCGTCGGTGAGGACCTTGGTGGTCTCCTGGAAAGAGGCGGCGGAGAGGAAGGAGTCGGTAGCCAGGGAGGCCTTGGTGATACCCAGCAGCACAGGGCTGTTCACAGCCAGCCGAAGCTCGGTTTCACCGGCGTCGATCCGGGCCTGCACGGCGGCGTTGGCATCCTCGAACTCAAAGACGTCCACCACAGCGCCCACCAGCAGGTTGGTATCGCCGGGATCCTCCACTTTCACTTTCCGCATCATCTGGCGGATGATGACCTCGATGTGCTTATCGTTGATCTCAACGCCCTGCTGACGGTACACCGCCTGGACGGACTGGACCAGATAGTTCTGGACAGCCTCCACGCCGGAGATCCGCAGCACGTCCTGGGGATAGAGGGCGCCGTCGGTGATGGGCTCACCTTTCTGAACCACCTTGCCGTGGCTGACCTTCAGGCCCACGGAGTAGGGCACCTGGTAGACCTTGACTTCGCCGTCGTCGGCGGTCACGGTGATGTTGCGCAGGGCGGTACGGTGGGTATCGTCGATGTTCACCACACCGGTGATCTCGGCGATCTGGGCCATCTTCTTGGGCCGCCGGGCCTCGAACAGTTCTTCGACTCGGGGCAGACCCTGGGTGATGTCGTCACCGGCAACGCCGCCGGAGTGGAAAGTACGCATGGTCAGCTGGGTACCGGGCTCGCCGATGGACTGGGCCGCGATGATACCGACAGCCTCGCCCAGATCCACTTCCTTGGAGGTGGCCAGGTTCATGCCGTAGCACCGGGCGCAGACGCCGCTGCGGGCGCGGCAGCCCAGAATGGTGCGGATATAGATCTTATCAATGCCGTGGGCCTCGAACTTGGCGGCATCCTCGGGCATCATCATGACATCCTTGGAGTGGAGCACCTCGCCGGTGATGGGGGAGATCACATCGTTCACCGGATAACGGCCCCGGATCCGGTTGCCGAAGGTGTCGATCACATCGCCCTTTTCAATGACCGCGCCCACCCAAATACCCTGGGTAGTACCGCAGTTCCGCTCCCGGATGATGACCTCCTGGCTGACATCCACCATTCGGCGGGTCAGGTAACCGGAGTCGGCGGTACGAAGCGCGGTATCGGTCATGCCCTTACGGGCGCCTCTACTGGAAATGAAGTATTCCAGAACGGACAGGCCTTCACGGAAGTTTGCCTTGACGGGGATCTCGATGGTACGGCCGGCGGTATCGGCCATCAGGCCGCGCATACCGGCCAGCTGACGGATCTGGGCCATGCTGCCTCGGGCACCGGAGTCCGCCATCATA
The DNA here is from genome assembly GCA_964625595.1 of uncultured Oscillospiraceae bacterium. Lineage (GTDB taxonomy): Bacteria > Bacillota > Clostridia > Oscillospirales > Oscillospiraceae > Faecousia. The sequence goes on from CAZVDH010000079.1 coordinate 6,885, forward strand.
TAGATGGGGTTGAACTCATCCAGGTTCCCTTGCAGGGCGTTGGTCACATCCGCCGTGGTCTTCTCCCACTGCTGCACCACCAGACGGTAACGCTCGTCATTGGTGATATAGCCCTGGCGGTAGAAGTTTTCGATCTCCACCACCTTGTCCTCGGCCTGGTGAACCAGCTCATACTTGACGGCGGGAACCACCATATCCGCGATGGACACGGAGATAGCGCCCTTGGTGGAATACTTGTAGCCCAGGGCCTTGATCCTATCCAGCATCTCGGTGGCGATGGTGAAGCCATGGACCCGGATGCAGCGGTCAATGATCTTGCCCAGCTGCTTCTTGCCCACCAGGAAGCTGACCTCCAGGTCAAACTCGTGGCCGGGCTGGGTCCGGTCCACAAAGCCCAGATCCTGGGGGATGGGCTCGTTGTAGATCAGGCGGCCAACGGTGGCATCGATGATCCGGTACTCCATCTTGCCGTCAATTTCCTTGCCGTAGCGCACACGGATGGGCGCGTGGAGGCCCACGGCTCCGTCGGCATAGGCGGCAATGGCTTCCTCGGTGCTGGAATAATTATGCACCGGGCGGAACTTGGCGATGGCCTTGCCCACGGCGCTGGCAGCCTTGTTGGCGGCGAGGAACTCGTCCGCGTCCACAAGCTGTCCGGCGGGCAGGTTGGTATCCCCGGCATCGGTAACATAGACGGTCTCCGCGCCCTTTTCCGCCTTGCCCAGACGGGTATAGGTCAGGTAGTAGGCGCCCAGGATCATATCCTGGGTCGGCACCGTGACGGGCTTGCCGTCCTGGGGCCGCAGCAGGTTATTGGCAGAGAGCATCAGCATTCTGGCTTCCGCCTGGGCCTCCGGGGACAGGGGCACATGAATAGCCATCTGGTCGCCGTCGAAGTCCGCGTTGAAAGCGGTGCAGCACAGGGGGTGCAGCTTCAGGGCACGGCCCTCCACCAGGATGGGCTCAAAGGCCTGGATGCCCAGACGGTGCAGGGTAGGCGCGCGGTTCAGCATGACGGGACGGTCCTTGATGATGTCGTCCAGGGCGTCCCACACCTCGGTCTTGCCCTTGTCGATCATCTTCTTGGCGGACTTGATATTGTTTGCCAGGCCGTCGGCGACCAGCTTCTTCATAACGAAGGGCCGGAACAGCTCGATGGCCATTTCCTTGGGCACGCCGCACTGATAAAGCTTCAGCTCAGGGCCGACCACGATAACGCTTCGGCCGGAGTAGTCAACACGCTTGCCAAGCAGGTTCTGACGGAACCGGCCCTGCTTGCCCTTGAGCATGTCGGAGAGGGATTTGAGGGCCCGGTTGTTGGCGCCGGTGACGGCACGGCCCCGGCGGCCGTTGTCGATCAGGGCGTCCACGGCCTCCTGGAGCATCCGCTTTTCATTGCGGATGATGATGTCGGGGGCGTGGAGCTGCACCAGCCGCTTCAGACGGTTGTTCCGGTTGATGACCCGGCGGTACAGATCATTCAGGTCGGAGGTGGCAAACCTGCCGCCGTCCAGCTGGATCATGGGGCGAATATCCGGCGGGATCACGGGCAGCACATCCATGACCATCCAGCTGGGCTTGTTGCCGGACTCCCGGAAAGCCTCCACGACCTCCAGCCGCTTCACAAGGCGCAGCTTCTTCTGGGAGGAAGCAGTTTTCAGTTCCTCCCGGAGCTGGGCGGACAGCTTGTCCAGATCGATCTGCTCCAGCAGGGTCTTCACGGCCTCGGCGCCCATGCCGGCCTTGAAATCGTCCTCGTACTTTTCCCGCATATCCCGGTACTCTTTCTCGGAGAGCACCTGGTTCATGGCCAGGGGGGCGTCGCCGGGATCGGTGACGATATAGGCGGCGAAGTACAGCACCTTTTCCAGGACCTTGGGGCTGATGTCCAGGATCAGACCCATCCGGGAGGGGATGCCCTTGAAGTACCAGATGTGGCTGCAGGGGGCGGCCAGCTCGATGTGGCCCATCCGCTCCCGGCGGACCTTGGCCCGGGTGACCTCCACGCCGCAGCGGTCGCAGATCTTGCCCTTGTA
>CAZVDH010000080.1:0-8820 GCA_964625595.1 uncultured Oscillospiraceae bacterium
GCCAGTTGTGGCTTACATAATAGGCGTTGTCCTCGCCCATGACCACGGGGTAGTCAAGCCCTTCCAGCGAAGGAATCTGAATCCACGCCACCACATCAGGATTCTTCTTCCACAGTCCTTCAAAGTCCACGGTTGAGAACCGGAGAGGTTCCGTTTCGGTGTTGATTTCCGTGGGCTGAGTTGTTTGCGTGGCTTCCGTTTCCTTTGGGGCTGGGGCGGAGGGCTGGGTAACAGGTGTGACATATTCCATTGCCGTCTGGCGGCTGGCCTGCCTGCGCTGGGCACCTGTCCAGATGAAAAGCCCTACATACACCGCCGCAAGCAGGGCAAGGGCCGCGCACCCCAGCCCGAGATACAGAAATGGGCGGCGTCTGGGGCGGGGGGTCAGATATTTTCCTTGGTATTTTCCCATGACGAAACCTCGGTAGATACAAATTCAGGGCGACTTTTTTGACCGTCTTGGCTCCCCCTCTGGGGGCTCTCGGCTCCCCCGCTGGCGCTGGTACACGGTACTCTCGGCTCCCCCCCTGGCGGAGCTGCCGAAGGCTGAGGGGGTGTCCTTCCTCGGCTCCCCCCTGGGGGAGCCGGCACGGCGTCAGCCGTGTCTGAGGGGGTGTCCTCCGGACGAAAGGGCACTCCCTCCGGCCCTCCGGGCCACCTCCCTCAGAGAGGGAGGCAAGGCTTGCCTCTTTGAGGGAGGCAAGGGATGAAATTCAGGGCGGCTGGGGGCCGCCCTGGGGGTGTTTATGGAAGAAGCTCTTGCCTCTCCCTATGGGAGAGGTGCCCCGAAAGGGCGGAGAGGGCCCTCTCAGTCAGCTTCGCTGCCAGCTCCCCCAGAGGGGGAGCCAAGGCGGGGGCTTTTATTGGTGAGACCTGCGCTTGCTGTCCACAATAAAGGCGGCGGCGGCGAGGGCGGAGAAGGCCAGAACGCTCACCATTATCAGCTCGATGGGGCGGTTGTCCCCGGTCTGGGCGGTGACTTTGGGGTCAACGGCGGTATACTTCACATACAGGTCCGCGTATCCGGCACCGTCCTGATTCACTCCGTCTGCCAGACTGTATTCCACAGGCGGGTACTCCTTATCCATGGGGATGCCCGTAATCCGGATGCCCACCTGATATTCGCCCGCCTTGGCGTTGGCGGCGGTGGGTTCCACCACGCTCCAGCCATCGGAACCCTTGTACTTGTAGACAAGCTTTTCGTTGTCCACTGTGGGAAATACCGCTTTGAACCGCTCCAGACCCTCAAGCCGGGCGTTGAAGGGGCTGTCCGGCAAGGTGACGGAATCGGCTTTGAGTTCCAGTGTCAGTGGGGCGTCAGTACAGTTGGGGGTGCAGGTGGCCGTCAGGGTGCTGTCTGTCACTATGAAACTCCAGGTGTGCAGACTTTCTCCACCGATATCACACTTGTGGTTTCTGTCTGTGTCAGAACAACTCCCCGTTTCAGAAGCATCGCAGTTTTCCGCTGTGCACGAACGCGAATGGGTTCCGTCTTCATCGGATGTCCAATCGCTCCAAGTGTGTGCAGCAGATTCAGAAGCACCGCAGGTAGTCACTGTACACGAATGTGAATGGGTTTCGTCTCCGTCGGATGCCCAATCGCCCCAAGTGTGTGCAGCAGATTCAGAAGCACCGCAGTTTGCCGCTGTACACGAATGCGAATGGGTTTCGTCTCCGTCGGATGCCCAATCGCCCCAAGTGTGTGCAGCAGATTCAGAAGCACCGCAGTTTGCCGCTGTACACGAATGCGAATGGGTTTCTTTTCCGTCGGATCTCCAATTGCCCCAAGTGTGCGCAGCAGATTCAGAAGCACCGCAGTTTGCCGCTGTACACGAATGCGAATGGGTTTCTTTTCCGTCGGATCTCCAATTGCCCCAAGTGTGTGCAGCAGATTCAGAAGCACCGCAGTTAGGCACTGTACACGAATGCGAATGGGTTTCTTTTCCGTCGGATCTCCAATCGCCCCATATGTGTCCAGTAGTTACAGAAGCACCGCAGGTAGGTACTGTGCACGAATGCGAATGGGTTCCGTCTGTGTTGATTGTCCAATCGCTCCAAGTGTGCTCAGCAGATTCAGAAGCACCGCAGGTAAGCACTGTGCACGAACGCGAATGCTTTTCGTCTCCGGCGGATGTCCAAGCACTCCAAGTGTGGTCAGCGTTGATGGTAATATTAAAGTCGATTCCTTTCTCCGTCATGTTCGAATCACGAAAGAAGACGCGAACTTTAATCGATCCTAAACCCGCACTAAGCTTCCATTGCCCATTTTCTGGAGACATGACTAACCCGAAATTATCCTTGTAATAACGCACTTGTATTAAAGTAAAACCATCCGGACTAGCATCTGTAATGTATGTATCCCCGCAATAGGTTCCACCGTTTTTTATTCCGCCCGCCCAGGAATACATCACATCATCGGGCGGAAAATCCGCCGCGGCGGTGAGGGGCAGCAAGCTGGTCGCCAGCACAAGGCACAGGGCCAATGCCAAAAGTCGTTTCTTCATTTTCCTTTCCTCCTTGGTCTTCTTATGCTTCAGGCCGGACAGAGCCGCAACCCAATATTTGTGTTATGATACCATGTTTTTCTCCCCTGCGCAATACCCGTTTGAAGACTTTTTTGGGTAGTTTTCCCCAGCTCCCCCTCTGGGGGAGCTGTCGCGAAGCGACTGAGGGGGTGCCGTGCAGACGAGGGGACACTCCCTCCGCCCCTCCGGGGCACCTCCCTCAAGGAGGGAGGTAAGGAGGTTCGGCACGGAAAACGCGCTGTGACCGCAAAAAAGCGATACCCAGTTAAAGCAACCAGGTATCGCCTGTTTTTCCTATGACCACCCCAGCAGGACGGATGCCGCAATCAGGCATTCTCAGAATGACTGTGTTACGGGTACCTGCCTTTCGGCGGAGTGTTTTCGCATAGGGGATCGTTTTATTTTCGCTTATCCCTCGCAGATCTCCATCAGGATCTGCTTATTTCTTTCCTGGTCCGGGACCAGGACGGCGGCGGAATAGCCTCCTATCTCCACTCTGGCGTTTTCATAGGTGCCGTCGGCGGGAATCTGCTGGGATTCTATTTTCAGGTTCTTGGCCATTGGCAGCAGCTTCAGCGCGCAGCTGAGAATCTCCCGGTTCGTCATATCCGTATGGATCATGGGCAGAATATCCGTTATCAGGCTGTGCAGCTGCTTAAAGTCCATCTTTCTGAGTTTCTCCGTCACCGCCGCCACCACAGCACGCTGGCGGCCCGTGCGGAAGAAGTCGCTGTCTCCGGCGCTGGAATGCCTGGTCCGGACAAAGACCAGAGCGGACTCCCCGTCCAGAAGATTCCTGCCCTCTGCATACCCGCCGGTCAGGTTTGTCTGCTTGTTCAGGTACGCAGCCTCCGCTTCCGTCAGGTCCAGCTCCACACCGCCCAGGGTATCCACAACGCGGACAAAGGAGTCAAAGCCAAACTCCACATTGTAGTCCACCTCCACGCCGAACTGCTCCAGGATCAGCTTATCCAGCATTTCCATACCGCCCCGGTCCCCGTTCCAGGCATAGCCCAGGGAGTAGGCGGCATTGATACGGTTTTTGGTTCCCGTATGTCCGGCATAGTCCGGGAGCTGAACGTACATATCCCGCATGAGGGAGCACATGGTCATGGTTCCGGTATTCCGGTTGACGGAGCACAGGATCATGGCATCCGCCAGCTTGTGATCCGCTCCCTCCCGCATATCCTGCCCGATCAGAAGAATATTCACGATTCCGTCGTCCTTATTTCCCAACAGGCTTTCGCCGAAATTCTCCAGCTTTTCAAAAATTGCTGTGTTCTTTGCCTGGGGACGCTCCACCAGGTCCAGTACGGAATTCACATACATAAACGCGCCGATACCGGCGGCAAGGATCAGTCCCTCCACGATCACCAGGAACAGCAGGAACCTGCCCAGACATCCCCGGGGCTGTTTCTTTTTTCGTTCAGCTTTTCTTCCCATTTCACACCTCCGCCTCCTTGGAGCCTCCGAGACCGCCGGTTCACGGCTTTCCATTTATCTTTCCATCGTTTTTGGCCACACTATCCTCCCACAGACTCTTTTCCCGGGCCGCTCCACACGGGCACTAAAATTACTGTGCGCCATTATACCATTCCCGAAAACAAAAAACAACCGAAAAAACTTTAAGAAAAGTAACTATTCAGTCGTACCCGAAATTCCTCATATAAATGATCGTTTAGCGTACTGGCGCGGGAGCGCCCCAAGGCTCCCTTGTGCAAAGGGTGGTGCTGCACGCAGTGAATCAAAATCCTAATGATTGCCGGGGGCAATCATACCTTAATGAAACTGTCGCGAAGCGACTGAGGGATTGTGCAGTAAAACGTTTAATACTGACAACGAATCAGCGAAAAGGGACTGTAAAGGACACTGCCCGTTCTTACGATAGGTAGATGTAGAAGTCCACCGTTACAACCCCTCAGTCAGCTACGCTGACAGCTCCCCTTACACAGGGGAGCCCTTGCCGTGCACCGCATCGGACCGCATACCATCAAAGGTAAAATTGTCAGCTAAACGATCATTTACGTGAAACTCTCTACCATGACTGAATAGTTTCAAAGGAAAAATAAAGGGACTGCAAAGCATGCTCCCGCTTTACAGTCCCTTATGGTTTGCCGGGTAATTATTTCTCCACGATCTCCAGGATCTCCATGGGGCAGGCCTTGGCGCAGATGCCGCAGGCGATGCACTTGGAGGCGGGATTCTCAGGCTTCAGCACCATGACTTTCATGGGGCAGGCTTCCACGCACTTGCCGCAGCCGACGCACTTCTTCTTGTTGATCATGTACACGCCGGTCTTGGGGTTCTGGGTAATGGCCTCATGCTCGCAGGTGCGCATGCACTTGCCGCACTGGATGCAGGTATTGGGCTTGGCGCCGGTTCCCTTGGCAACAATGCGGATGCAGCTGTAATCCTGGTGGAATTCCTTATAAAACGCCTGGGAGCATGCCCGGACACACTCCAGGCAGGCCATGCACTGGCCGTCTTTTTTAACAGCGAGTTTCTTCATTGCGTAGATTTCTCCTTTTTGTTTGGTTTCTCTCAGGACACATTATACATGTTCTTTTCAAAAATAGCAATGGGTAAAAGCTCGTTTCCGATATTTTTTTATCGGATGGAAGTGGTCATATTTACCAGGGTAAACCCGGTTTTCCGGGAAATAATAGGCTCGAAGCCAATTACTATGGAGGTTATGATAATGAAAAAGCGCTTTATGCTGATTCCCGCGCTTGTACTGGTAATGGTAATCGCCGCAGGCTGCCGCAGCAAAGCAAACAACGGGAATACTCCCAGCACCACCACAGCACCCACAACCATGCCCACCACCGTCACAACTGAGCCTACCTCCGCGCCTACCCAGGCACCTTCCACCCAGGCCACCGTGGATAACGGCAACGGACCTCTGGAAAGCAACGGCGCTGCCGAAAGTACGGACAGCACCGGAAGCACCAACGGCACCGCAGCCGGTGAGGAAACCCAGGGCGCCCGGAACCGCAGTGCCAACCCGGGAACGGGCGGCACCGGAATCGGCGGCACCAACGGAAATGCCTGGTAACAGATCACGCTGCCGGAGCCGGGAGACTCTCCCGGCTACATAGTGTTCTTCCGGAATCAAAGCACTGTAACATACCGCAGGATGTTTTTATTGATCCGCTGGGCAGCATCCGCCGCCGCCCGGACATAATCGCTTTCCTGGCCCTGCTTCCAGGCGCAGGTCACGCTGGCGCCGACACACACCGCGCCGCCATGGCCCAGCCGGTCAAAGGAATAGGAAGCCCCCCGGCCATTGCCCCAGGGGTAATCCAGCCCGTCCGCCAGGATGAACATTTTGGGGTATCTTGTCCGCAGGCCCCGCAGGCTCTCCGGCGAACATAATGACGTCAGGATCCCCACTCTGGAGAACCCGGACCGGCCCATACAGTCGGTGCCCAGTCTCGCCGCCAGATCCGCTCCCGCGCCGTGCACCACCCGGGAACCGGTGAGCAGGTCCTGCATTTCCGAAGCGGAACGGTTGGAGGTACGCACCAGGACAAACAGATCCTTTTTTGCCTCCGTGCAAAAGGGAATAAATGGCTTCAGCACATCGCTGCCGGGATAGGCGGACACGATAGCCCCATCGCAGGGATATAGGCCGTCCGACTCCCACAGAGCCCGAACCGCCAGTGCCGCGTCCTCGGAGGATGTCAGCATGGGCACCTCCAGCGCCACATAGTACCCCAGAGCGGCGGCGGATTTCAAAAGCTCCCGGAGCACTTCCAGTCCCTCCGGCCCCATGAGGGCAAAGGGGGACATCCGAAAGCGCACCGCAGGAATAATTCCTTTCAGTCCGCTCAGCAGCTCTTTGCCATAGTTCTGCAGCTTTCTTGCCCCGGTGCGATCCTGATTCAGGACGGCTGGGGGCAGATCCGCCGTGCCGATAGTCATATCCACCATCAGGACATTCTTCCCTTTCCGGATCTTTTCCTGAAGCCGATCAACCGACATTGCCCGCTCCCCCTTTTTTACGAAATTTTTTATAATCATATCACATTTTTTCTTCCCTGAAAAGACAAAAACCTTCCAGTTTTGAATTTTTTTGATAGGGCATACTAAAAACGCAGTCTGCGTGAAAGGAGGAAACGCCATGAGTATCAAAGGATGGGCTGTCACTGCCGGAATCGGCGCGGCTGCCGGCGCGGTGGCGGTGCTGATGATGCCCCGATCCAACCCCACCAGGAAGCTGGCAGCAAAAGCCGCCAATAAGGTGGAGGATGTTGCCTGGAAAGTGTCCGACACCCTGAACAGCAAGCTGGACATGAACATGTAAAAATTGCGCCTCCCGAAAGGCTTCTTCCGGGAGGCGCAGTTTACGAATTGGCCGAAATCAGCGGGACGACAAATTGGAATTTAGGTTATCGGCTTAAAACAGCAAATAGGAAACCTGTGATTTGGCAGTCCAATACCTTCCCCCGGGGGGAAGGTGCCCCGCAGGGGCGGATGAGGATCGGCGACACTTTCTGATATGGGACACCGGTAAATAAGAACATACAGCGTTTCAAGCAGTACCTTTTTTACGAGCCGAATACGAAATCGGTTAGTATCGCCGTTCCTCATCAGTCTCGCTACGCCCGACAGCTAGAAATTATGGTATGATTGCCGGGGGCAATCATACCTTAATGTAACTGTCAGCGAAGCTGACTGAGGGGTTGTAACGGCGGACTTCCATAGTGATAATCGTACGGCATTTGTGAAATCAATGAATGTCCAGTGTGATCGTCCCATCGGTCACAGCGGCGTGAATGGTGCTGATGGGCACTTCAAAGCTGTCGATGATGGCTTCGCTCACCGGGTCCTCCAGCTGGCGCTGGATGGTGCGGCGCAGGTTCCGGGCGCCGTACTCCGTGGAGAACGCGTCGTTTACCAGCTTTTCCGCCACCGCTTCGTCCCAGGTGATAGTAAGGCCCCGGTCAGCAAGGCTCTGCCGCAGCTCGCCCAGCATAATATCGGCAATGGCCCGGAAATCCTCCCGGCTTAAGTGGCGGAACGTGATAATCTCATCCACCCGGTTCAAAAACTCCGGGCGCAGGAAGCCGCGGAGGGCTTTCATGGTCTTTTCCTTTACCTGGTCCATGTCCGTTCTGCCGAAGCCCATGGCGCTGACACCGCCCTCGGAGCCGGCATTGGAGGTCATGACGATGATGGTATTCTCAAAATTGACCACACGGCCCTGGGCGTCGGTGATCCGGCCGTCGTCCAGCACCTGCAAGAGGATATTCAGCACATCGGGATGGGCCTTTTCGATCTCGTCGAAAAGCACCACGCTGTAGGGCTTGCGGCGGATGGTCTCCGTCAGCTGGCCCGCCTCGTCGTAGCCCACATACCCCGGAGGGGATCCGATCAGCTTGGAAACGGTGTGCTTTTCCATATATTCCGACATGTCCAGCCGCACCAGGCTGTCCACGCTGTCAAAGAGGTCGTTTGCCAGGCATTTGACCAGCTCCGTCTTGCCCACACCGGTGGGACCCACAAAGATAAAGGACACGGGCCGCTTCTTGGGAGAGATTCCCACCCGGTTCCGGCGGATGGCTTTCGCCACCGCCTCCACCGCTTCGTCCTGGCCGACGATATGGGTTTTCAGCCGGGATTCCAGCTGGCGCAGCTGCTGGTACTCCTGGGCCTTGATTTTGGAGGCGGGGATCTTCGTCCACATCTCAATGATCCGGGCCAGGTTTTCCATGGTCACGGCGGGCTTGGGCTGGGCTTCCAGCTGTTCGATCTGCTCGGCCAGCTGACAGAGCTTGCTGCGGATCTGGGCAAGACGCTCATAATTCTGGTTCTCGGTGTCTTCGTTCAGCATCCGAAGCTCCAGCTCGTAGTCGTCCCGCTCCTTTTTCAGCTCCGCAAGCTGGGAGATCTCCTTGCACCGCAGATTCACGTCGCTGCATGCCTCGTCCAGCAGGTCGATGGCCTTATCCGGCAGGAACCGGTCCGTAATATACCGTTCGGAGAGCACCACGCACTGCCGGGCAATCTCCGGAGAAATGCTCACGCTGTGAAATTCGGCGTAGCTCTTGGCAATGCCCTGCATGATCTGAACGGCTTCCTCAATGGTGGGCTCCGCCACCGTCACCGGCTGGAACCGGCGCTCCAGGGCCGCGTCCTTTTCAATGTACTTGCGGTACTCATTGAAAGTGGTCGCGCCGATGACCTGGATCTCACCCCGGGAAAGAGGGGGCTTGAGGATATTGGCGGCATTCATACTTGTTCATTTGTCAATGATGTGAGACCGAGAAAATGCGAAAGAGTTTCAAGATTA
>CAZVDH010000081.1:0-8739 GCA_964625595.1 uncultured Oscillospiraceae bacterium
TGGTAATCGCCTGTTCCACCGCCAGCTTGAACAGGATGCGGCTGATTTTGTTCGTGCTGTCTGCCATGATGCCTTTCAGGGTGGACGTGATTACTCTGGGAAAATAGTCCTGAGACTGCTGTGCGTAAAGGTAGCCCGCATAGAACTGAATTGCCTTTTCAATAAACTCGCTTCGGCTCCCACAGTTATTCTTTTCGTACAGGTCATCCGCCATATCCAGCACGGATGGTTTCAACCATAGCTGGAAACGGCGTTTTACCTCCTTGTCAGGCAGCCCTTCCATATTATCGATCATGTATCCTCCAAAACTCCATAGGCGCCGGTCTTATCACGCGAAAACCCGTTGCGGCTGTAGCAGATTTCCGTTTCCTAGCACCGTAACCCGGCACCTGGGCTTCAAAAGCGGCACCTATGGAAATACTTCTGTTTTGTTTGGGAACTTCCGGTATACTTCCGAAACTTCCCGTAAAAGGCGGCGGGCACTGCCCGCCGCTGTACCTTGGAACGGTGCCGCAGCACCGTTCCTTTCTCCTGCTTTTTTCTCGACCCACCGTTTTGGCCTCCGGCTCTCAGGGCATTCGCACCTGTATCCGGCTCCAAATCGCCCTGCTTATCGCAAGCGGCAATCTGCGTAGTGGATAAAGCCTGCCACAGCAGCGCCAACCACCGCCAGGGATGCCAGCACAATAATCAGCTTCTTTTTCACAGCTTTCACCTCCATATCAAAAAATCAATCCCTTACTTGGGCACTTACTTTCGCTTTAGACTGCTGCCGTCCAGCTTTGGGAAACGGCACTCCGTATAGCTGAGACCATACCGTTCCACCGCCCGGTCCAGCACCAGGAACATCTCCCGCTCCAGATTCCAGACATTGTAGCGCACCAGATCAGGCAGGTTCTCATAGCAGATCCAGTCCGGGCTGAGAGGGGTATCCTTTACCAACAGGTCATACCCCAGAGAGTATTTCCCGTTGTTCCAGTACACCACCGCTTCCAGCTTCACGGCCCCCACGGCAAGACTGGAGGCGACCAGAAAGTGGTTGCTGCCGTCCAGCGTTTCCAGAAGATTGGCAACCACAGCGGCAGACAGCCTCTGCTCAAAGAAGTAGCCCTCCCCAAGCTGTTTCTTCAGTCTCTTTTGTTTCAACACACCGATTCCCCCTAGAAAAACCGCATACCCTCACACTCCATTCTCTGCTGGGCAAGATCCATGCTGTCATTCACCGCCTGATCCAGCACATTGGTATCGAGGCCGCAGTCCGCATAGCCCTGTCGGACGATATCGTAGTAGCTCTTACTGGGGTTCCCGAAATCCATCCGCTGGTCCATGATGTAGACCATGCCGGTGAGACTGCTGCCATCGTCCATCTTCACAGGAATCTGTTCCTTGTTGTAGTAGCAATAGCCCCTCGGGTTGTACCCCTCATACCGATCCAGCCGATTCTCATCCGATTTATGGATTGTCCAGACCCCCACCGGGACAGCAGAGCCTTCTTTGGGGGCGATGGTTGCGTAGGCATGATGAAGAGCGCCCTTAAATTGCAGCTCATAGTTCTCGATTACCCCTGTGCCAACAAATTCCGCCGTAGGGCAGCGGTCATGCATCTGTTCCATATTGAGATTGCTGCCATAGGCGACATATAGCTTTGCCATGATTCCTCCTAACATTGTTCTTCCATAGAAAAAGCAGGCGTTTCCTCCTGCTGCTGATGTAGTTCCCCCACAGGCTCCTGCTGGATAGCAGAAGACTGTGCCTGCTCCAACCGCTGCTGTATCTGCCGCTCCCGCTGGCGGATCGCCTGGGCAGGATCCTTCCACGCAATATAGCCATCCAGATTTTTCAGCAGATGCTGACGGGCGGTCTTAAACTCATCTCCAATCAGCCCCAGCCGCAGAAGCCAGGTGCGAAAGGTGTACTTTTCATTCTCGGACTGGGTTCTGGTGCGCATGGCCCGCTGCTGAATCAGCGCCTGATGGGAGATCGCCAGACACAGCTGTATGTAGCTTTTGACCTCCCCAGCGTGGAGGGTAGAATTGAACATCCGAAACTCAATGGTTCCCTTGCTGAACACGCTGTGCAGGTTCAGAGCATGATATCTGGTGCTGTCATAGTGAACACCCCGCCGGGAAGAGCCGTTGTACCACAGGGTTTCAAATTCGGACATGGACTTGGGGCGCTTGAGATTCACGTCTTCCAGAAACCGCAGGTCAGCCTTCTGGCAGTAATATTCCCGGTCGATCTGCACCCGCAGGGCCTTATACAACAGATCCTCCTTGGATGCCATGATGTTAACGATGTTGCGCAGGGTCTTGGGATCGTGCCGGGAAGCGTCCACATGAATGTGGATGCCGCAGCTGTCGTTCACCTTGGCCCCGCCCCGACGCAGTTCCCGTACCAGCTGTTGAATGATTTCTATGTCCTCATATTTGCAAATAGGCGAGACCACCTCCACCGCATACAGGCGGCTGGCGGTTCGCTCTCCCCGAGACTGACACTGAATACTGGCGTCGCTGACCACCTTCCACTTGCGGCCGGTATCGTCCTCCACTGTATAGGTGTCGTAAGTGCCGCCTACATGAACAGCAGAGGTGCCAAAGTGTTCCGCTATGATTTTGGCCGCCGCACTCCGGGTAATGCCCGTCATTTCGATCTCGATGCCGAAGTTCTGATCCCGCAAACACCATCACCACCTAACCTCAGAGCGGAAGGGGTTGAGACAGCCGGATTTTTCTTCGCATGCGCGTGTTTTCACGGCGTATCTCCTACGGGATGGGCAGGGACTTCACCCGCACCCTTTGGTTCAAACTCCCGCGCATCCTCTGTGGATTCCCGCCCCATGCGGAACCGCCAAAGTGGACACTTCCGGCATTCGCATAAACGAACCTCCAACGCGCTCCCGCAGCAGCAATCCAAACACTTCAGCCGGATTGCCTTTCCCCGTGTGATTCGTTCCTCCAAGCTCATTCCCCGACAGCAGAGGCAGAAGCACCCCGTTCCTTTTTCTTGGGCTTCTGGCTCTCCAACTTCATGTCCAGGAAAGAACGGACGTTGGCAGGGACGATTTTCTGATACATCGCCTCCGCCGCCTGGGCAAGCTCCTCCTCAACGGAAACACCCTTCTGCTCCGCATACTTCTGCAATGCAAACAGCTTTTCTTCCTCATAACCGACCATAATGCACTTTTTCATATTGTGACCTCCTAAAAGTTTAGCCGCCGAGGATATCCCCGGCGGCCAGTATGGATATTTTAATGCGCATCCTTATCCGCTGCTTCATAGGCGTCCAACGCCTGCTCGATAAGCCCGACGATGAACTCCCGCTGGCTGACCTTCTTTCCGGTGCGCTCCTTTTCCGCTGCCAGATAGTTCTTGATCCGCAGATCCAGTTCCTCCGGGATCTGGAACGCCAGTGTCTTGGTTGCTGCCATAGTGGTTTTTCCTCCTTCAAAATGTTCTTTGAGAATTTGTGTGACGTATTCGCTGAGGGACTGTCCCAACGCTTCCCGCTCCTGCCTGACCTGGTTATGCAGGGACAGAGGAATCTGGGCGCATAGATTTCGGGTCGCTTCCATGGGTTTTACTCCTTTCCTGATTTGCAAGCCAAGCATACCGCAGGGAATGGGAAATAGCTATTCACAAGAACCAACAAAGAAGCATCCAGGAACCGAAGCACAAGCAATAAATCATCCCATTGTCATGCAGGGGCCGCAGCTCCGCTCCCAGTCCTGTTCCTTTTCCGCGATTCCCTGGGTATACGCATCCTCCAACTCGGTATCTTCCAGACTGAGGTTCTCCACACAGCAGTTTCTCAAATCCGCGCCGCAGACGACGCAGTCCTTCAGCGTTGCCCTGGTCAGGTTGCTGTGGGCAAGATGGGCTTGGGCCAGCGTGCAGTTTTCAAACACGGTGCCGTGGAAATCACATTCCTCTGCCGCAATACCATCCATCCTGCAATGGACAAGCCGCGCCCCGGTGAACTCTGCGCCGCAGACCCCGGCATTGCCGAAATCCACATCCTCCAGAACCGCATTTCGAAAGAGCGCCCCGTTGAACTGCATATCCCCAAGGTTCAGCCCCGCGATTCGGCAATGGGAGAAATCCGCCTGCTCTCCGCCCACCCCATAGGCCCACAGGGTGTGCTTGGCATGGAGGATCACAAGGTCATCCGCTGTCAGGGTTTTAGGTTCCCCGTTTGCCTGCAAGTTCTGCTCCCGCAGGATCATGTAGCTTCTGGCGCCCAGAAAAGGCGCGGTATACCTGGCATAGTCATAACCGCTGCTGTCCACCAGCACACCATCCTCGGAGGACTCTCCCATGACCAGAACACACTGCCGGATGCCGTTGTGAAAGCCCATCTGATCTTTGTTCTTTCGGAGGAAATCATAATCATACATGAGGTGCTTTTTGAAGAATCCAAACTCCTTATCCGGTAGCGTAATAATCTTACGTACCTCGCAGGGCGCTTCCTCCATGGACAGCTGCTTTCCCTGAAATACCGCATTGATTTTCATACCCCCTCCACCTCCTCCGTTTCCTCGATGTAGTTGATGTACGGATTCTTGCACCAGCCTGTCCAGTTTCGGCTGGCTACTGCTGTCTTGACCACGCCATACTTTGTGCCCATGGCTTCAATGGCATAGCCGTTTCCTATGTAAATACCCACATGGCCATTCGCATGGAGGATCAATCCGGGGATCTCCGGCATGGTGGACATGCTGCCTTTTTCCGTGGCCTGGGCATACATCTGGTCAGCACCCACATCGGGCATTCCGTTACTGCCGTAGTTGATATTCCCGGTTTCCGGGTCGTACCAGCTGTAGCCCTTAATCAGGCCAATACAATCAGCTGTCCGAACACCCAGATAATTTGCCCGGATGAAATCCTCATAGGGACCAATGGCATCCGGCAGCTGTTGGAGCTTCGCTTCCAGCAGGTCAACGGTCAGCACCTGCCCAAAGGTACCCATGACATAGCCCCAGCGGGATTGGTAGGCAGAGATGGCCCACTGCACCAGATCCAGGTTATTCTTCGTGCCGCAGTCCACATACAGCGTAGTATCAATTCTCCGGGAACGAACGTTGCGCATGACGTTGGTGAAGTCCTGCACTTCTATGTCCACACCGAATTCCCAGTTCACATTAGCTATCAGCTCCGCATCTGTCTGCTCCGCCCTGAAACAGGAAACCAGCCGGGACACAAATCCCGGCTGGCTGGAATAATCATACAGCGCCATAATGTACAGTGCCTGAGCCGCTCCCACTTCACTGCTCAGTTCCGCGTCAATCATGGCAAATTCAATTTCCGCCATGGTATCCTCCACACTCCGCAGAAGCTGAACATCCGCCGCCGTCAGATTGGCTTCCACATGCCGCTGCAATTCTGCCGTGTCCACCCGAAACCTCCCGCTGAACAGGCACACTACCATGACCATAGGCAGGAGTAAGGCAACCAGAACAACCAGAATCGCGAACAGAATGTTCTTCAACACCTTTGGCTCCGTGAGAATCGCTGCGGCAACCTTTTTTAGCGCGGCTCCTACCGTGATCCCCATTTACCGCCCTCCCGCGTTTCCGAACAGCGCCGCCTTATGCTCCGGGGCGATCACCTGCAGCAGATACCGCTCATTGCCGCAACGGTACAGGTTATGGCCCCGCTCACAGCTGTGGATCAGGTCATACTCCGCCTGCTCCACCTGCAGGGCATCCATATAGTCCCTGGGGTTGATCTGTCCCGGATTGAACAGGAACTGGTGGGTGGGGATGGAGAACAGGGGTTTTGTCATCTCCCGGATGTTGGGGATCAGGAAATCCTCAATGTTCTGGGAGGCCAGCACCATGGAGGAATCCTTCTTTCTTACCCGCTTCATATTGTTTCGGATGTACTCAATGGTCACCGGGCTGTCCAGGAACAGGTACAGCTCGTCCAGCGCGGCCACACAGTTTCCCACGCTCAGAAGCTGGTGGGTCATGTAGGAGAGGATGTTGAACTCAATGGCGCAGCGGAGCTTCTTGTTCAGATCCATGACGCCCTTAACACCGAACACCAGGAACATATTGTCCTGGATATTGGTATGACCGTTGAAAAACCGGCTTTCGGAGCCAACGCACACAGAATTCAGCCCCAGGCAGATATTGCGCAGGGTCTCCTCCGTATAGAGAGGCTTCCGCTTGGCATCGTAGCAGTGGTATTCCTGGATGCACAGGTTATACAGATCGGACAGAACGGGATAATCCTCCGGCTGTAATTGGGAGAAATCCGTTTTCTCCGTCAGGCCAAAATTCTGGTAAAGCTGGGACAGCATGATCTCAATGGTGTCCACTTCCGCATCGGTAAAGTCCTTATAGCTGCGGAACCAGTCTTTGAGGAAGGCGATATGCTGGCTGATCCGTCCGCTTCTGCGGAAGGCTTCGGGGGCATCCGGATCCTCCACCGGTTCGCTGGCCCATACCTTTGGTTCCAGAATATTGATCATGTACTGCCCGTCCAGAAAATCCAGACAGCAGCCGCCGTTATTGACCGCCAGATCCCCATACTCTCCCTCCGCGTCCATAACCAGCACCCGCTTTCCGGACTCCCGGAGGTTGGTCAGAAGGAGCTTCATGAGATAGCTTTTTCCCTGTCCAGAGTTGCCCAGGATCAGGACATTGCTGTTGGTTTTGTCGTCGCCCCGGCGGTCCAGATCTACCAAAATGTTGGTGCCGTACTTGTCCCGACCGATATAGAAGCCCTTGGGATCTGTCTTGCCGGAGAAATTAAAAGGGAACATATTCCCCACCGCGCTGGCGGGCAGCACCCGTTCAAACTGGCTGCCAAAACGGTTAAACCCAAAGGGCATGGCAGAGAGAAACCCTTCCTTCTGCCGCAGGGTCAGCCGGTCCGCCGTGATCTTGGAGCGGGTCAGCTCCATGCTGATGTCGGATTGCAGGCTTTCCAGGGTGCTCATGCTCTTGGCCTTCAGTTCCAGAAACACAGCGCAGTGGATCAGGGGCTGCTTTTCCCGGCTTAAGGTCACCAAGAGCTGCTGGACATCCAGCAGATTCTGCTCCGCCTGGACGGATTCGTTGATATCCGTGTCCCCCAGCTTCAGGCGGTTTTTCCGGGTAGCGTTATTGGCGATCTGCCGCTGCTCGTAGGCTTCCACCAGCCGGTTGTACATTCTGAGGGTCACCCCGGAATGGTCTGCCAAATGGGAGAGAATCGCCTGCTCCTCCGTACTGGGAGGATATTCCCGGATCACCCACACACAGCGGTAGGTATCGCCCACAATATAGAAATTCGCATAGAATTTTATGGTTGCGGGAGCAATGCAGTCGAAGAAGCTCTTGGCTTCCGCCCTTGCCTGCTCCTCCGCTCCCTTTTTCTTTTTGCCGAACAGCTTACCCATTCTTTGTCGCCCCCTTTCCGTACTGTCCGCCGTCTACATCCGGCAGCTTATCCCCATCCATGGAGGCTTCCAGATAGATGGCAAGGAACCGCTTCAGCTCCGCCTTGGACAGACGGTGAGCTTCGAAGCCCTTTTCCGCCATCCGCTTTCGCGCCTCATTGATGGCGGTGAACACCATTTCCGGTTTCAGATTCCGGAAGCGCATTACGAGATAAAACTGCCGGGCGTTGGACATCTCGGACTGCATCTGAGAAAGCATCTCCCGATCCTGCTCCAGAATGGCACGGACTTGCTGGTTGGATTCTTCCAATGCCCGGCGGCGCAGGTATTCCCGGTTGCCGTCAAAACACTCGCAGGAGTCCGTGCACACGACTTCCAAATCCGGGTGCATGGAGATCAGCCCCTGCAGGTGGCTGATTTTCCGCTCGATGTTGTCGTAGGACAGCACCGAAATATTGGTGGGCGCGATCTGAAAGAACACCAGCTCCCCGTGCTCAGTCATAAGACCGTACTTGGTAAAGTGCTGAATGCCCAGCAGCTCCTGAACCGAGTTCTTTTTGCCCCGGCTTCCCTTCTTCTGTTTCTTTTTCTTGTTTTCCTTCTTCATGGCTCCCTCCATTCGTAGTATTGCTGGCTCGTAAGGAAGAACCGGGCGGCATAGCCCAGAAAGTCCACCACCGTAATTTCATCCTTGCGGATGGTCAGAAATCCAAAGCACAGCGCCAGGGCGGCGGGCTGCGCAAAGCCTGCGTTCAGGAAAATCACGGTGCTGACCAGCACAGCGGCACACAATATCACAAAATCCCGCAGGCTCCAAAGCCAGAGGTTTGCCCTGGCCTTGAGGTTCTGCGGGTAAAGATAGGTTTTCATTTCATCGCCTCCCTTACGCTGGCTTTGCTTTCATAAGATTCCGGGTCAGATTCAGCGCCGAATTGGTGGAATAGATCACGCTGCTCATATTCACCCGAACGGAGCTGTCCAGACCGAACTGCTGGGCGATCCGGGGCACCTCTCCCGCAGCCAGCATGATGCCGAGACCAAGAAGCATATTGTTCTGGAAGGTCATCATCCCAAGAAACAGCAGTGTGGTCTGCATAAAAGCCGTCAGGCAAATAGCGGCCACCTGCTTGCACCACTGGTAGAACCCGTCCGTGTACCCTCTCGGCACACTGAACAGGTACAGCGAGCCCACAGAGATCTGAATCAACAGAATACCGCCCCGCTTGATGTTGGCAAAGAACACCTTGATAACGCAGTAGGCAAAGGCCAGCAGAAAGAATATGAGCTTCAGACCGACCTGTACCGCAGCGTTGGGATCAAAGGCAAGGCTCAGGATCTGCCCCGCAAAGGCTCCAA
>CAZVDH010000082.1:0-8626 GCA_964625595.1 uncultured Oscillospiraceae bacterium
AATCCCTCAGTCGCTTCGCGACAGCTCCCTTTACACAAGGGAGCCTTTGGCGTGTCCCATTTCCCACCCACACACCGTTTAACAAACAGCTCTGCAAATTCCCAATTTGCCACACTTCCGCGCAAAGCCAAGCGGCACCTTAATTGTCCATTGTCCGCTCTCGATTGTCAATTCTTTTTTCTCTAAATGCGCGAATTCCCCGCCCCCCCGAGGGGGGCGGAGGAACCGCATTCAATATTTATTGCAGCTCAATGAGCAGCAGCATGGCCAGGGCCTGGCCGTAGGGCATGGGCTGGATGGGGATCTTTTTATAGAAATCCTTACTCTCCCGGCCCATGGGGGTGCCGTAGGACACCTGGTTCACAACGCCGTCGTCCGCGATGTAGCCCAGGATGGGGTTCAGGGCTTTCATGGCGGCTTCTTCGTACTTCCTGTCCAGGAGACCCGCGTGAACCCCCCGGAGGATGCCGTAGGCGAAGCCGCAGCTGGCGCTGGTCTCCACATAGGAGTCCCTGTCGTCAATGACGGTGTGCCACATACCGCTTTCATCCTGATATTTTACGAGACTCTCCACCTGGGCCCGCAGCAGCTCCGTCAGCATCCTGCGGACGGCGGGGGCACAGTCCACCATGCCCAGAAATTCCGGAATGGCAATGGTGATCCAGCAGTTGCCCCGGCCCCAGAAGGCCCCGGCGAAATTATGCCGTCCGTTAAAGGTCCAGCCGTGATACCACAGCCCCGTTTCCCGGTCTGCCAGGTACTTGGCGTGGAGCAGGAACTGGTACTGGGCTTCCTCAATGTATTCCCGCTTTCCCTCAATCCGCCCCATGTTCGCCAGGAACAGCACCGTCATAAACAGGGTGTCGTCCCACAGCTCCTGGTCGTTGAGGGTGTCGGAGGTCATGTGCTGGAAGCCTCCCTCCCTGGTTCTGGGGAAATGGGCCATAATCCAGGCCGCGCTTTCCCGGCAGGGGGCCAGGTACTTTTCAGACCCCAGGTATTCGCCCACATAAGACATGGTAAGAAAGGGGGTGACGGTATTCACATTGAGGGCGGGAAAGCCCACGGTCATCTGATTGTCAAAATAGGTGGTCAGAATGTCCAGGTACTTTTCGTCCCGGGTCTTTTCGAACAGCCGCCACAGCCCGTACAGGCCCACGCCCTGGGTCCACTCCCAGTGCCGGTATTTGCGGATGTCGTCGCCTGCCAGATTGCTGCCCTTCATGTTCTCCAGGAACTGCTCGTCATCCTCATAGAGGATGGGGGTGAAGGCCTCCACAAGCCTGGAAAGCTTCTCTTCCGCAGCCGATTTATATGTCGTTATCATGATTTATAACCCCCCACTTTTCCCGTTACGCCAGGGCGTCATTCAGCCGGTGCAGGAGGGGGATCAGCTCCTGGGGGGTGTGCACGGTGTAATCCGGCTGCCAGTCCGGCTGCTCTGCCGTGTGGAAATACCGGGGCGACCAGTCCAGCCAGATGGAGGTCAGGCCCATCCGGTTGGCTCCCGCAATATCCTTTTTCAGGTTATTGCCGATCATCACGATCCGGGGCTTGTCCGCATCCGTAAGGCCCATCTTCTGAAAGGCAGTCTCAAACATGATGGGCTCCGGCTTCTGCTTGCCCACCACCTCCGACACGATCCACTGGTCGAAGCAGTATCCCAGACCGTTCAGGCGGTACACATTCTGGAAAGACTCCCACTCGCCATCGGCTACCAGGGCAATGGGAAAGCCCTCGTCGTGGAGCTGCTTTAAGACCTCCCCCGCCCCGGGAATGAGCTCCGCCCGCTGGACGATGCCCCGGTCGTCAAAGACCTGGCTGCCCTCGTCGATGATGGTATCCCCGCTGTCGGTGAAAATAATCAGACGCTTATTCATAGTCAAACCCTTTCAGCTTCAGCTCTTCCGCCCGGTGGCAGGCTACAAAGTGGCCCGGCTCCAGTTCCTTATACTCCGGGGCGCACTCCTTACATTTTTCCGTGCAGAAGCGGCAGCGGGTATGGAAGTAGCAGCCCGTGGGAGGATTGGCCGGGTTGGGGATTTCGCCCTCCAGGGGGATCCGCTCGGTCTGCACCGTAGGGTCGGCTACGGGAACGGCGGAGAGCAAACTCTCGGTGTAGGGGTGCATGGGGCGGGAGTACAATGTCTTCGTGGGCGCATATTCCACGATACGCCCCAGGTACATGACCGCCACCCGGTCGGAGATGTACTCCACCACGGACAGGTCGTGGCTGATAAAGAGGTAAGTCAGCTTCAGATCCCGCTGCAGATCGTGGAGCAGGTTGATAACCTGGGCCTGAATGGACACGTCCAGGGCAGAAACGGACTCGTCGCAGACGATGACCCGGGGATTCAGGACCAGGGCCCGGGCGATGCCGATTCTCTGCCGCTGGCCGCCGGAGAAAGCGTGGGGATAGCGCTTGAGGTAGGAGGTATTGAGGCCTACCTTGGCGGCAATGTCCATGATCCGCTGCTCCATCTCGTCCTTGGGCATCTTGGGGAAGTTGGCAACCAGGGGCTCCTTGATGATGTCGTAAACCGTCATACGGGGGTCCAGGGAGGAATAGGGGTCCTGGAAGATCATCTGGATTTCCTTGCGATACTTCTTCATGGTCTTCTTGTCGATCTTAACAAAGTTGACCCGCTCTCCGTCGGCGGCGGTGTAGTACACATCGCCCTCGGAGGGCTCGTAGGCCCGGACGATACAGCGGCCCAGGGTGGTCTTGCCGCAGCCGGACTCGCCCACGATACCGATGGTCTCGCCTTCGTTCACGGTGAAGCTCACATCGGTGACGGCCCGGACGCAGACGCCCTTGGAGTGAAACCGCATGTGGATGTGCTGTACATCCAGAATCTGTTTCGGCTCGCTCATTACGCTTTTCCTCCTTCCGCTCCGCATTTATCCGCCTGGGGACAGCCCGTGCAGGCAAAGCAGGCGACCTTGTGGTTTTCGCCGCTGCTTATCAGCTCCGGATCCCGCACATCGCACACGCCCTCGATACGCTTGTCGCAGCGGTCATAGAAGCCGCAGCGCTTGGGCAGGTTCATGGCCACGGGCACGGTGCCCTCAATGGAGAAGAGCTTGTCCTGGCCCTTGGTGCCGATCTTATGGACGGAGCCGATGAGGCCCCGGGTGTAGGGGTGCTGGGGGTTCTTGAAGATTTCCACGGCGGGGGCGGTCTCCACGATCTTGCCCAGGTACATGACCGCCACCCGGTCGCACATCCGGGCCACGGTGCCCAGGTCGTGGGTGATGAACAGGATGGACATGCCGAAATCCTTCTGCAGCTCCTTCATAAGCTCCAGGATCTGGGCCTGGATGGTTACGTCCAGGGCCGTGGTGGGCTCGTCGGCAATCAGAAGCTTGGGGTTGCACACCAGGGCCATGGCGATGAGGGCCCGCTGGAGCATACCGCCGGAGAACTCGTGGGGGTACTGGTCGTAACGCTTTTCCGCGTTGGCGATACCCACCTTCTTCATAACGCCCAGGGAAATTTCCTTGGCCTTCTTCTTGTCCTTGGTAATGTGAAGCCGGGTGGCCTCATTGATCTGGTTGCCGATGGTGTACATGGGGGAGAAGGCAACCATGGGCTCCTGGAAGATCATGGAAATCTGCTTTCCACGGACGGAGCGGATCTCCTCGCCTCTGGGCTTCAGCTTCAAAAGGTCCGTCATGCCCAGGTTCTCGGCGTCAAAGAGGATCTCACCCTCCGCCTTGCAGTTTTTTGCGTTGATTCCCAGGATGGCCTTGCTGGTCAGGCTCTTGCCGCAGCCGGATTCGCCTACGAGGCCCAGAGTCTCGCCCTTGCCGATCTCAAAATTCACGCCCCGGACGGGGGTCAGGATGCCGTCGTCGGTTTTAATGTTGATCTTCAGATCCTTGACCTGCAGAACCAGGTCCTTTTCACGGTCTTGCTTTTCCATCACGCGAACTCCTTTCCTCGTTTACTTGTAAGGATCCGCCGCGTCACGCATACCGTCGCCCAGGAAGTTATAGGCCAGGACGGTGATAATGACGAAGATCAGGGGGATCATCTTCCAGGGGCACTGGGCAACGGTTGCCAGCGCCTCGGTCTCTTTCAGCAGAACGCCCCAGGATGTGGCAGGCGCTTTCATGCCCAGGCCTAAGTAGCTCATGGAGGTCTCGCCCAGGATGGAGCCGGGGATGCCCAGGGTCAGGTTCACGATCAGGTAGCTCAAAAAGCCCGGAACCAGATGCTTGACGATGATCTTGAAGTCACTGACGCCGGCAAGCCGGGCGGCCATGACGAAGTCCTCTTTCCGCAGGGCAATGAACCGGCCCCGGACCGTCCGGGCAAGACCCGTCCAGCCGATGAAGGACAGGATGATCGTAATGTACAGGTACATGGCGGTGACGGAGATTCCGGGAGGGATAGCCGCGGACAGGGCCAGCCACAGTGGGATACTGGGCACCGCAGAGATCACTTCGATGATACGCTGAATGAGGTTATCGATCCAGCCGCCGAAGTAGCCCGAGATACCGCCGAGCAGAATACCCAGCACAAAGCTGATGGCGGCGGAGACAAAGGGAATGGTCAGCGACACCTGGCTGCCGAAGAGCAGCCGGGAGAAGATGTCACGGCCCATGCTGTCCGCGCCGAAAATATTGATTCTTGCCTCGGTGCTCACGTTGCCCTGCTCATCCACCAGACCGTACAGGTGGATATTGCTGGGGATAAAGCCTAAGAACTTATACTCGACGCCGGGGCAGAAGAACTTGACATAATACTTCTGGCTGTAGTCCTCGGTGGTGATGACGGTGAAGGTCTTCTTGTCGTTGACTTTCTGCAGCCTGAACACAAAGGGACGGGAGAACTTGCCGTTTTCATCCCGCCAGTAGACCTTGGTGGGAGCGGTGTCCTTATACAGGCCCGAGAAATCCTCCAGCCCGTAGGGAGCCAGGAAGTCGGCAAACAGGGCGCCCAGGTACAAAACCAGCAGGATCGCCATGCTGAACCGGGCCAGCTTGTGCTTTTTCAGCTTGATCCACATGAGCTGCCACTGGGAAGCCAGATAGGTGCTATCCTGATTCTTTTCCTTTTTCTTAAACAGTGTTGCCATACCTGCTCAGCTCCTTTCCGAAAAACGAATTCTCGGATCCAGCCATGCCAGGGCGATATCCGACAGGAGGGTGCCCACCACAACCAGGATGGCCTGAACCAGAACGATGGTGCCGGCCAGGTACATGTCCTGGGATTTCAGGGCTTTCAGCAGCACGGGGCCCAGAATCGCCATGTTCATAACGATGGCGGAAACAGTGGAGCCGGAGAAGATGGTCCGCAGAGCGCCGGACAGGCCGGAGACCACAGGGTTCAGCGCCGCCCGCAGGCAGTACTTATAGGTGATGGTGGCTTCTGAGCAGCCCTTGGCCCGGGCGGTCAGGGTATATTGTCTCGCCTGCTCGTCCAGCATCTGGGCACGGACGGTACGGATGATGCCGCAGGTGCCGGAGGTGCCGATAACCAGAATGGGGATCATGCACCGGCCCAGGAATTCCGGAATGTACTCGGGGCGCATGCCGTTTTGCAGCATTTCCGTGCTGAACAGGCCCAGGTACATGGTGCCCGTCTTCACATAGATGAAGTACATCACGATAATGGCCAGCAGGAAGTTCGGCGTCGCCGTTCCGATAAATCCGATAAAGGACCAGATATAGTCGCCCACGGAATACTGGTGGTTGGCGCAGTAGATGCCGATGGGCAATGACACCGCGTACTGGAACACCAGGATGACAAAGGAGATGCCCAGGGTCAGGGGCAGGTACTCCGCGATGACATCCCACACATCCCGGCCGTACTCAAAGGAGTAGCCGAAGTCGCCCTTGGTGATGATGTCCCCCATCCAGATGAAGTACTGGACATACCAGGGCTTGTCCAGGCCGAACTGGGCCCGCAGCTCCTGGATCTGCTCCGGGGTGAGGATCTCGCCCTCCGCCGCCATGGCAGCGGCATAAGAGGTAGCGTAGTCTCCGGGAGGAAGCTGGATGATAAAGAAGATGACCACAGAGATAATCAGAATGGTTGGAATAAAGAGCAGCAATCGTTTGCCGATGTATTTGAGCATTACCTCTTTCCCTCCTTCTTGGATTTGGCGCCCATAAAAACGCGGGAGGCGCTTCTGTCGTGTGGAAACGTCCTCCCGCATCATTATGTTAATTTAGGCTCGGGGCAGCCGGTTCGGAAATTACTCCTGGATGAACCAGCACTGGCAGTGGGCAATGCCCATGTCGCGGTAGATGTCGGACCAGACCAGCCCATCGGGGAAGTTGTGGATCCGGGCGTTGACAGCGTGGATGGCGGGAGTATCCTCGATGTAGCCGATGGTCCACTGGTTCTTCTGATGCAGCTGGAGCATCTGGTCTACGATTTCGGCCCGGGCATCGGGATCACCGGTCTCGTCCAGCTTTTTCTTCAGATTGATGAGCTCCAACAGATCGCCGGCAGCGGTCTCTTCGTTCATGGTGCCGTACCAGGCAACGTTGGTGGCGCAGCCGGGAACCATGGAGTTGGGCTTCAGCGCGATGG
The DNA here is from genome assembly GCA_964625595.1 of uncultured Oscillospiraceae bacterium. Lineage (GTDB taxonomy): Bacteria > Bacillota > Clostridia > Oscillospirales > Oscillospiraceae > Faecousia. The sequence continues at coordinate 6,548 of CAZVDH010000082.1, forward strand.
AGATGTCGCCGATGGGGGTCACGGGGAAGAGCATGCACTCGATGGTGCCCGCCATCAGTTCGTTGTCCACATAGCTGCGGTCGTAGTCACGGTAGTTGCACTTGATGCCCACAGCCCGGAAGTACTTATCCAGGAAGCTGAAGGTTTCGGCGGCGCCGGAATCGGCAACGGAAATGATGTTCAGCTCGAACTTGGTGCCGTCGGCAAAGGCATAGAAGCCGTCGGCGCCCTTAACAAGACCGGCGCTCTGCAGCAGGGTCTCGGCCTTGGCAGGATCGTACTCGGTCCACTGGCTGGACCACTCCTCGCTGTAGCCCAGCGCGCCCTCCTGGGGGGCAGCCTGGCCGGGCTCGCTCCAGTTGTCGGTCAGGGTAGCGGCCATCTCCACACGGTCAACGGCGATGGACAGGGCCTGACGGAAGTCGGCATTGTTGAACAGGGCGTTCTTGGCCTCGTCGGCGATGCCCAGGTTCAGGTGCAGCTGGTAAGAGGCGCTGCCCCAGTAGGTGGGAGCCCACTGATAGAGGTTGATCTTGGTGCCGGAGGTGTTCTCGGCGTCCAGAACGGTGGGGGCGTCCTTGACATCGATGGTCTGATAGTCAACGGTGCCGTCCAGCAGGAGCATCAGGGTCTGGCTGACATTCTGCACGGTGGTGTAGACGATCTTGTCCATGTAGGGCAGCTGCTGGCCCTGGGCGTCGACCTTCCAGTAGTAGGGGTTGCGGACGAACTCATAGTACTCGCCCTTGATATTGTTCTTGCCTTCCTCGGTGGACAGCACGAAAGGATTCAGGGTGGGGATTCCGGGGTAGTTCCAGAAGTAGTACATGGTCTCCTTGCCCAGAGCGCCGGTATCGGCGAACTCGATGCCGGTGATCTCCTTGCCGATGGCGATGGCGCCCTCAGAGTCGCCCTCCAGGATCTTGTTGCACATTTCCTCCAGGACATGCTTGGGGGCGTAGTGCCACTTGAGGTCAACGGCCAGAGCCTCGGGGAAATCGTACTTGGGCGTGCCGAAGGTCACGGTAAAGGTGTAGTCGTCCACTTTCTCCACCACGGCGGGATCGCCGTTGGCGTCCTTATGGCAGGAGCGGACACCCTTGGAGTCCAGCTTGTTCAGGCAGACAACATTGTAGAACCACACGCAGTCCTCAGCGGTGAAAGGCTCGCCGTCGGACCACTTCATGCCTTCCCGCAGGTAGATGGTGTAGACGGTGTAGTCGTCGCTGACATCCCAGCCCTTGGCCACGTTGGGCTCAACGGTGCCGGAGGTATTGAAACGGAACAGGCCTTCCTCGATGGGCTTGCCGGCGTCCCAGTTGCCGCCGCCGGCGGAACGCTTCAGCTCGCCGCCGTAAACGCCGATCTCCAGGGGGTTGCCGGCAGCGTCCACGGTCTCGACCATCACGTCGTCAGCCACGGGCAGACGGTCCTCCACGCTGCCGTAAGTACCGGCGGCGGTGATGGAGGGCGCCTCGGTAAAGGTGGTCACATCCGCTTCCACAGGCGCGGCGGTTTCCGCGGGGGCAGTGGTCTCGGCGGGAGCCTCAGTTTCCGGGGTAGTGGCAGGGGCGGGGGCGGCGGCACAGGCGGCCATGGTGCCCAGGCACAGAACCAGTGCCAGAACCAGCGCGATCCACTGTTTCATATTCTTCATGTTTTTCCTCCTAATTCTTTTATTGTTTTCGGTCGTGTTTTCGTACAACCTGTACAGTCCTATCATACCATAGATATTCTCAATTTCTACGCATTGTTTGTTCATTTCCCATTTATATATTGCATTTCTTGTCTTATTTTTCTTTTTCTTTTTTGCTTTTTGAGAATCTTACACAATTTTTACATTAACTTTACAGCGTATTAAACAAATTTGATATTTTTTTACAAAGAATATGCAAGGTTCTATTGCCAAGGAAAAGAATCTGTGCTAAACTGAATTTGCGGAGAAAAAACACCGCTTTGTCCATATGGTGCCCGCCCGATAAAGCGCGGTTTCAGGTTACCGGCTGTTAGAACAGCTGAGCGGGAAATTGGAATTTGCAGGGCTGTTTGGTGAATGGTTTACGGGGCGATGCTGTACGC
>CAZVDH010000083.1:0-8524 GCA_964625595.1 uncultured Oscillospiraceae bacterium
ATACCATGGATAAATATAAAAGTAAAGAATTATAAGTTACGCACTAGTAGGGGCGGTCACTGACCGCCCGCAAAACGCGTCGAATTCCAGCATGAATTCACGTTAAATGCCACCTTTTCGCCGAAAGAAATATGAATATCGAAACTTTCTCTGCCGGGCGCTCAATGAGCGCCCCTACGGAGGTAGATGATCGTGATTCGGGAATTCGAAGGAGATTCCCACACCCGACTTCCCGGTCATTGCGAGCCAGTGCGAACACTGGCGTGGCAATCCCCATCCTTAGAAGAACGCGTTCTCAATGACGATGGGGATTCCCACACCAGTGACATCGGTCACTGGTTCGGAATGACATGTAAATTGGAACGTGGTCTACCGTACGGCCTCCCCGTTTATCTTATATCTTGTATCTTATATCTCCCTGCGCCGTCAGCCTTCAGCAGTGGCGCTGGCGGTGACTTTCGCGGATTCCATGGTCTTGTCCAGGGTGTAGAAGAACACGTTGTCCCGGGAGGGGGACAAATCCAGCAGCTGGCCCCGGTCGGAATAGACGCAGTTGGCGCCGAAAAGAACGGGGATGACCTTGCCGTCATCGGCAACCATCTGGTTCAGGTTATAGTAGTTGCCGGAGTTGGCCAGGGCTTCCTTTGTCATGTTGTACAGGGTGCCGTCGGTGATGCCGCCGAAGCCCAGATTGCCCCAGCCCCGGAAGAACGCCGTCAGCTCCATGGTGGGCGGCAGCTTGGTCTGGCCCAGGTACAGGTCGTAGTTGCCCGCCCGTAGCACCTGCTCATAGGTGACGCTGGTGGAGCCGCCGTATTCCAATGTGCCCGTAGGAATGCCCAGGCTGGTCAGATGCTGGGCAATATACCGGGCGGTGCGCAGCCGGGCGGAGTCGTCACAGTTGACGAGCAGCAGCATCTTCTTCGTCTCACCCTTTTTCGTCTCCGGCAGATCCAGGCCGCTGATGGCGTCCACGAACTTCATATCGTCGTAGGCGTACTTGTCCGCCAGACTCTTGTTGTAGTAGGGGGAGCTGGGGGAGGTGGGCAGGGTGCTGGGCTGAGCCAGGCCGTTGTAAAAGGTCTCGTTGATATAGTCCCGGTCAATGGCGTAGGTCAGGGCCTTGCGCAATGTGTCGTCCTCACTGAAATAGGGGCTGTACAGCACGTTGCAGGCAAGGTAGGTAAACACCCCGGTGTCCGTGTTCCACAGCTCGTAGTCGCAGCGGTACTCGGCGTAGGAGTCCACCATGGGGTTCGCCACCGCCAGGGTCAGGTCCCCGAACTCAAACTCGTCCCGGATCTGGGACTGGGAGGTGCCCTCAATCAGATGGATGGTCAGAGCCCGGGCGGGAACCTTGGCGTTTCCGCACCACCAGTTGGCAACCTTGCTTAAGGAAGCGGCGGTCGCGCCCTGGACGAAGGCGTAGGGCCCGGTGCCCAGGGGGAAGTCCGCCTTTACCTCGCTGGCTTTCAGAATGGGAATGTCCAGCAGCAGGGCCAGGTTTTCATAGGGAGTCTCCAGCTGGAACGTAATGCCGTCGCTTCCCGACAGGGACATGGCAAAAATGTGGGTGAACCGCCCGCCGTAGTAGCTGCTTTCCTTGGCCGCCTCGTAGGTAGCCAGCACATCCTGGGCAGTAAGCCGGGTGCCGTCGGAGAAGGCGGCGTTTGGCTCAATGTAGATGGTCCAGGTCTTGTTGTCCGAGGATACCTGGTAGTGGGAGCACAGGATGGGATAGGTGTTGTAGCTGCTGTCCGTGGCGAAAAGCCCCTGGTAGATCAGGGAGAACAGGGAGCGGTTGGTGATGTTGTTGCCGATGAGAGGATTCATGGACCGTTCGGGATAGTAGGCCAGAGTCAGCTCCTGGGGGGCTTCCTCCTCCTCCAGATCCTCCGGGTCCTGGTCCTCCATCAGGAGGGCGTCCCCCGTGGGAACGTATTCCGCCTGGGGCTTGTTTTCCACGCAGCCGCAGAGCATCAGGGCGGCCAAAACAAGGGCCAGAAGCCGGGTCAGACATTTCATGGGCGTACCTCCTTGCATTGGATCACCGCACCCTGGGCGCCCCGCTTTCCCAGGGTGGCCCGGTGGGACCAGAAACGGTCCGGGCTGCACATGGTGCAGTCGGTGCTGATGTCCACAGAAACCACCCCCGCCCGGTTCAGGGCGAAGCGGTTGATTTCCTTTAGGTTTACATAATATTTTTCACCCGCAGGGCGGATAAAGGGCTCCACGCCGCCGCCGAATGCGGCAAGCATGGCCTGGGGCACGTCGTCCCCGGTTTCAAAGTGGCAGAAGCCGATATTGGGGCCGATGGCGGCCCGGATGTCCGCCGGGTTGCAGCCGAAGGCTTCCTGCATTGTCCGGACGGTTTCCCCGGCAATGTCGGCGGCGGTGCCCCGCCAGCCCGCGTGGGCCGCGCCCACCGCCCCCGTCACCGGGTCCCACAGGAGGATGGGGGTGCAGTCGGCGGTAAAGACCATGACAGAAAGCCCGGGGGTATTGGTAACCAGGCCGTCGCACTGGGGGTACACCTGGTGGCACAGGCCCAGGCAGTCTTTTTCCGTCACCACCCGGACAATATCCGAATGGATCTGCCGGGTGAGAACCAAGCGCTCCGGGTCAAAGCCCACCCCCCGGGCAAGGATGCGGATATTTTCCTCCACGTTTTCCAGGCTGTCCCCCCGGCCCACGGTGAGGTTGAGGCTGGAAAGATGCCCGGTGCTCACGCCGCCCAGGCGGGTGGTGAACCCATGGGGCACGGCAATTTCGGAGGAAACGAGATATTCAAGAGAATTTTGTTTTTTTGTAGTAATCATAGAAGTTGGAAAAGGAGATATGAGATATGAGATAAGGTGCCGCTTCGCGGCGATTTTTATAGTCGTGCGCTGGATTTGTGCAGTCGTTCCTTGCTCCGCTCGGTGTCGTCCTATGGTACGCGGGTGGAAAATGGTACGCGCCAAGGGCTCCCCTGTGTAAGGGGAGCTGTCAGCGAAGCTGACTGAGGGGTTGTAACGGTGGACTTCCATATCAACCCATCGTCAAAACGGACAGTGCCCTTTGTGGTCCCTTTTCGCCGATTGGTTGTCAGAATTAAAACGTTTTACTGCACAATCCCTCAGGCGCTTCGCGCCAGCTCCCTTTACACAAGGGAGCCCTTGCCGCGTCCCGTATTCCCCCGCGCACCATGGAACGAAACCGAGCGGGTCAGGGAATTAACGACAACACATATGAAGCACACGGCTTGGCTGCGGCCCTGCCGCCGATACCGAGCGGGTCAGGGCGCTAACGATTACAGACCAGGTTCGTCACGGCTTGTCAGCCGGCACTGCCGGCATCCATCCCGGAAGCCTTGTCCTTCTGCATGCAGCACTTTTTATACTTCTTGCCGCTGCCGCAGGGGCAGGGGTCGTTGGGGCCGATTTTCTTTGCCTTGTTCCGCACCGGCTCCTTTTTCACCTGGGCGGGGCCTCCCGCGCCGGCGGCCCCGGTCTCCTTGGCGACCTTTTCCCGCTTGACCTCCTGCTGGGGCCGCAGCTGCACCAGGAACATCCGCCGGACGGTCTCCTCCCGGATGGCCTGGATCATGGCCTGGAACATCTCGTAGCCCTCTTCCTTGTAGGCCACCACGGGATCGTGCTGCCCGTAGGCCCGCAGGCCGATGCCCTGCTTCAGGTCGTCCATGGCGTCGATGTTGTCCATCCAGTATTCGTCCACCACCCGGAGCATGACCACCCGCTCCAGCTCCCGCATGAGCTTGTCCCCGTACCCGGCTTCCTTAGCCTGGTAGGTCTGTTCCGCTATAGCGTACAGGGTGTCCGCGACTTCCTGGGCGTCCTTGCCCAGAAGCTGCTCCCTCCGCCCGGCGAGGGTCCCCTTGGCAAAGTAGATGCCCTCCAGCTTGGCGCCGAGAACCTCCAGCCCGGTTTCCTCCAGCTTGCCGCCGTGCTCGCTGAGGGCGTCGGCAACGGTGGTGTCCATAAAGGTGCGGAGCATGGAGAGGATATTCGTGCGCAGGTCCTCCCCGTCCAGAACCTTCTGCCGCTGGGCGTAGATGACCTCCCGCTGGGTGTTCATCACGTTGTCGTATTCTAAGACGTTTTTCCGCATGCGGAAGTTCCGGCTTTCCACGTTCTTCTGGGCGTTTTCCACCGCGCCGGAGAGGATCTTGGCGTCAATGGGGGTGTCCTCGTCCAGGCCCAGGGAATCCATCATGCCCATGACCCGGTCTGTTGCGAACAGGCGCATCAGGTCGTCCTGCAGGCTCAGGTAGAACCGGCTTTCGCCCGGGTCGCCCTGCCGTCCGGAACGGCCCCGGAGCTGGTTGTCGATCCGCCGGGACTCGTGGCGCTCGGTGCCGATGATGAAGAGGCCGCCTGCGGCCCGAACCTTTTCCGCCTCCCCGGCGATTTCCTGCTTGTGCTTTTTCAGAAGCTGGGTGTAATCTTCCCGGACTTTCAGAATTTCCGGGTCGGTGGTTTCGGCAAAGGAGTCGGCCTCGGCGATCATTTCTTCCGTGAGGCCCTGCTTGCGCAGGTCGTCCTTGGCAAGGAAGTCCGCGTTGCCGCCCAGCATGATGTCCGTACCACGGCCTGCCATGTTGGTGGCGATGGTCACCGCCCCGAATTTACCGGCCTGGGCCACGATCTGGGCCTCGGCCTCGTGGTGCTTGGCGTTCAGCACGCTGTGGGGAATGCCCTCCCGCTTTAAAAGCTTACTCAGAAGCTCGCTCTTTTCAATGGAGATGGTGCCAACCAGCACGGGCTGGCCCTTGGCGTGGCACTGCTTTACCTGCTCCACGATGGCCCGGAACTTGCCCGCCTCGGTTTTGTACACCACGTCGGAGTGGTCGATGCGGATGACGGGCCGGTTGGTGGGGATCTCCACCACATCCAGGTTGTAGATGGACTCAAATTCCTCCGCCTCGGTCAGAGCGGTGCCGGTCATGCCGGAGAGCTTGTCGTACAGCCGGAAGAAGTTCTGGAACGTGATGGTGGCGAGGGTCTTGCTTTCCTCGGCCACGCTGACCCCCTCCTTGGCCTCGATGGCCTGGTGCAGACCCTCGTTGTACCGCCTGCCGTACATGAGACGGCCGGTAAACTCGTCCACAATGATGATCTGGCCGTCCTTGACCACATAGTCGATGTCCCGCTTCATAAGGCCCCGGGCTTTCATGGCCTGGTTGATGTGGTGGGACAATGTGGTGTTCTCCGCGTCCGCCAGGTTCTCCACACCGAAGTATTTCTCCGCCTTGGCGATGCCGCTGGCGGTCAGGGACACGGTGCGGGACTTTTCGTCCACAAAGTAGTCGCAGTCGTAGTCGTCCTGGACTTCCTTTTCATCCGTCTTGGCAAAGACCTGCTTGCGCAGGGTGGACACAAAGCAGTCCGCCATTTCATACAGCTTGGAGGAATTTTCCCCCTTGCCGGAGATGATGAGGGGGGTCCGGGCCTCGTCGATGAGGATGGAGTCCACCTCGTCCACGATGGCAAAGTTGTGGCCCCGCTGGACAAGCTCCTGCTTGTAAAGGGCCATGTTGTCCCGCAGGTAGTCAAAGCCCAGCTCGTTGTTGGTGCAGTAGGTGATGTCGGCGGCGTAAGCCACCCGGCGCTCCGCCGGAGTCATGCCGGGGATCACCAGGCCCACGGTGAGACCCATGAATTTATAGACCTTGCCCATCCACTCGCTCTGGTATTTGGCCAGGTAATCGTTGACGGTGACAACGTGGACGCCCTTTCCCGTCAGGGCGTTCAGGTAGCTGGGCAGGATCGCCACCAGGGTTTTCCCCTCGCCGGTTTTCATTTCCGCGATCCGGCCCTGGTGCAGGACGATGCCGCCCAGGAGCTGGACGGGGTAGGGCCGCAGGCCGATGACCCGGTCGGATGCCTCCCGCACGGCGGCAAAGGCCTCGGGGAGCAGATCGTCCAACGTTTCGCCGCTATCCAGACGGGCTTTGAACTGGGCGGTCTTGCCCCGAAGCTCCTCGTCGGAAAGCTGCTTATAAGGCTCCTCCAGGGCGAGGATCCTGTCCAGGGTGGGCTGGAGCTTTTTTATTTCCCGCTGGGAGCGGGTGCCGAAAATTTTCGTAATCAGTCCCATGGTAAAGAATCATCCTTTATTCCAAGGCTTTTTCCGGGCCGGTTTTCTGCCGCAAGGCGGATTTTCCCCGCTGCGCCGCCCCGGAAAGGCCATATTTTTCCCATTATAACATATTGAAATCAAAAAATATAGTACATTTTATGAATTGTAGCAGGGCGGGAGAAGTTGTAAGATATAAGATATGAGATACGAGATATGAGATAATGTCCTTATCGGGTTAACGCAGCAAAACAATAAATTGAGAAATTATAGAGTTGTTTGGACAGTGGCTTTGTGGCCCGATGCGGTACGCGTCCTTGCCCCCCGCACTTGTGAGGGGGGTGGTACCAGTGCGCACACTGGTACCGGGGGGAGCCCGTCATCCGCATATTTTTCAAAAATAAGAGTGAAAAATAAGGCCGTAAACAGAGAAAAACCAATTATTTGACGCTTTCGGAAATTCGTACTCCCCCCGCCACCAGTTTGCGAACTGGTGGCACCCCCCTCGTAAACGCGGGGGGCAAGGCGTCTATCCACCCGCGCACCTTAACTGTCCACCAAATTCCCAATTTATCTGCTTTCTGCGCAAAGCCGATATGCGTATCTTTTTTATCCCACAACCGTAACATCGCCGGAAACAGAGGCCTTAAAGGCATCCAGCATGGTCTGGGTGGTAACCTGGTCGGAGAAGTTGCTTCCCACCATGAAGAACATGGCGATGTCGCCGCAGTAGGCCGCGGTTTTGGTGTCCGCCTCCACACAGATCCACTTCCGGGTATCAATACTATCGAGCATGATCTTGGCGATCTTACCGGCATCCGCGCCCTCCTTCACCCGGACGAGAACCAGGGAGTAGGCCTGGCTGCCCATCATGGGCTCGGAGATCAGCGCCTCGGATACATCGGAAACATCGGATAAACCCGCGTTATAGCGCATGGCGTCCGGGTCGTTCAGGTCCATTTCCATGGTCATCAGCCGCAGCTCCAAAGCGCTGTGGTTTTCGTAAATTTTGGCAGCCAGCTCCTCCAGCGTGCCGTCAAAGCCGCCGGAAGTCTTCTCCTGGGCGGCGCACCCGGCAAAGCAGCCCAGGGCCAGCACAAAAGCAAGGGTCAAAGCAGCAATACGTTTCATAGGTTTTCCTCCAAAAAATGGTCAAGAGTTCTGTTTGCGTTCTTTCCGGCGTCTGATACAACAATACCCCAAACGGAGCAAAAGTATACCGGTGCAGACACCGCCAATGTCGATCCACACATCGATCAGGCTGGATTCCCGTCCGGGAACAAAGCGCTGAATGGTTTCATCCACGCAGGCAGCCAGCGTTCCCAGCAGGGCGGGGGATGGAAAGCGGCACCCCTCCCCCATCAAGCGGAAGAGCCATGCCAGCAGCACTCCCAGGCAGGCAAACTCGGAAAAATGGGCAAGCTTCCTGATCAGAATAGAACCGATCCGGGCAAAGGCGGGCAGGCCCTGGCCTATCAGCTCCAGAAAGCCGTCGCTCAGCTCCATGGAAACCCCGCCGGGCAGGACGGAATTTCCCCAGATCAGCGCCAGATTCAGCCCGATCAGGACGCAGCACAAAGCTTTCCGGTTTTTCATCCCAGGATCCCCATATGTTCCAGCAGGATCCGAACACCCAGCAGGATCAGGATGACGCCGCCCGCGATCTGCGCTTTCTTCTCATACCGGCAGCCGAAGACGCTGCCCACCTTGACCCCCGCCGCGGAAAGGACAAAGGTGACAATACCAATGAGGCCCACCGCCTGGAAGATATTCACATCTCCCGCCATAGCCAGAGAGATGCCCACCGCCAAAGCATCGATAGAAGTAGCCACCGCCATGACAAACATGGTCTTCACCGAGAAATCGCCCCGACCCTCGGTAGAACAGCTGTCCCCCTTTTCCAGGGCTTCTTTCAGCATATTGACACCGATCAGCACCAGCAGGGCAAAGGCCACCCAATGGTCAAAGGCTTCGATGGCTCCGGCAAAGAGGGAACCCAGGAAAAAGCCGATCAAGGGCATCAGGGCCTGAAAGCCGCCAAACCAGAGGCCGCACAGCAGCCCCCCCTTCACAGACGACTTTGTCATTCCCAAGCCCTTGCATACGGACACCGCGAAAGCGTCCATACTCAGGCCGACGGCCAGAAAAAACAACGCACCGATTCCCATTTGCAGCGTGCCTCCCATTCGGACAAAAAACTTATGCGCAATACAAGCCGCGAAAGCGGAATGTGCTTATCGGATTTTCTCAGCAAACGGACGAATTGGAATTTGTAGATGGAAGGCAGGGCATCGAACAACATTGTCATTCCGAACCAGTGCGCACTACTTTCGTGGGAATCTCCATCGAATCCCGGGCAGCCCATCGTCATCCATTCGTAGGGGCGGTCAGTGTGTCAAGAGCAACATAGTTTACACATTGTGAAGGCACATGGTTTACAACTCAG